>JBAYVI010000028.1:0-26588 GCA_041674625.1 Melioribacteraceae bacterium
CATTTGTATTTGAACGTTTTTATACTTTGACTAAAGCTAGTATTAATGCGAAGAAATTTTTAGTACAAGTAAAAGATGCTATCAATAAAGGCGGTATTGAAGAAGCTACACAATTATGCCAGAATAGCAGCGGATCTATTGCATCAGTATTCCATGCTGGTTTATTAAGAGCTGGTGAAGGATTAGAAGCAGTAGAAAAATCTATCATGGCTTATGGTGCTATTGAAATGAGCATGTTAGAAAAAGGATTAATTTGGATATCTACATTCATTCAGATTGCTCCACTTTTAGGATTCAGCGGTACTGTACAAGGTATGATCGTTGCATTTGATGCTATTAAAGAAGCAGCACAGATTTCTCCGGGTGTTGTTGCTGGTGGTATTTCAGTTGCTTTATTAACAACATTATTTGGTCTTATTGTAGCTATGATTCTTCAAGTATGTTACAACTATTTTATCTCAAGAATCGATAAAATTGTAGCTGATATGGAAGAAGCATCTATCGAGTTAATCGATACATTATATGATTTAAATAAAACTAAAAAATAATTACACAAGAGATTAAACTATGGTTCAAATTAAAAAAAGAAAAAGGCCGGAACCTGAAATTCCTACAAGCTCAATGGCAGACATTTCTTTTTTGCTTTTGCTTTTCTTCCTTGTCTCTACAGTAATTGACGTTGATACAGGTATCGGTATGACATTACCGGAATATATCCCAGCTGATCAGCAAACAACTGTACCGATTTCCAAAGAGAGATTAGCTGCTCTTTTAATTAATGAGAATGGTGATGTGTTATTGAACAATGAGGTAATTGCAATCCCTCAGATTTCTAAAACATTAAAGCCAAGAATTGAAAGCAAAATCGAACTACCTGCTAATAAAAAGTTAGTAGTTTCAGTTAAGACTGATAGAAAAACAAATTACAATTTATACATCCAGGCTTTAGATCAGGTAAAACTTGCGTATTTTGAAGTAAGGGAAGAGTATGCTTTGAGAAGATATGGAAAACGTACTATTGACCTAAATGAAAAAAGTGAGGAATTGAAAGACATAAGAGAAAAGATTCCTATTACTATAAGCATCGCTGAACCTGAAAAAATTAAATCATAAAAGGACAAAATAAGATGACATTTAAAAAGAAACGTGCATCTTCCACAACCGCTATTCCAACATCATCGTTGGCGGATATTGTGTTTATGCTGCTTTTGTTCTTCATGGTTACAACTACTTTACGTGAAGTCGATGTATTGGTTAAGTTCAAATTACCTGAAGCGAAAGCAATTGAGAAAATTGAAAACAAACGTTTGGTGTCTTATGTTTGGGTTGGTACCGATGGTAGAATCCAAGTGAATGACAGCCTTACTAAATTAGAAGAAATTCAAAAAATTATGTATGCTAAAAGAACTGCACTTCCTAACATAATTATATCGTTAAGAATTGATAAAGGTTCTGATATGGGAATAGTTACTGATATTCAACAGGAATTAAGAAAAGCATCCTGCCTTAGAATTAACTATTCTGCTATGATTAAAATATAGCATTTCTTCTTAATAACTATTAAGGCAGGTTGTTTACTAAAAATAACCTGCCTTTTTTTTATGGAGTAATTATGATGTTGACAGAAAAAATTAATTCTGACTTAAAAGAGGCTATGAAAAGCGGCGATAAAACTCGTTTAGAGACCGTTCGTTCTATCCGAGCACTTATATTGGAATTTGAAAAAAGCGGTGCTGACAAAGTGTTAACACCTGAATTAGAATTAAATCTATTAACATCAGCCGCAAAAAAAAGGAAAGAATCTATCGAGCAATTTGAAAATGCCGGTAGAACTGAACTTGCAGAAAAGGAAAAAGCTGAATTAGCTATAATAGAAGAGTATCTGCCCAAAAAACTTTCACATGATGAAATCATTGAGGAAATAAAAAAGATTGCTTCAGAAATTGGTGCTGTTTCTAAAAATGATTTTCCTAAACTTATGCCTTTAGCTGCAAAACAATTAAAAGGAAGAGCTGATGGAAAAATCATTAAAGAAATTGTAGAAAATATTCTTGTCTGATTTTGAACTATTTAGACTATATAATATTTATTTTTCTTACACTTGGTTTTTTACTTGGTTTTAAAGATGGGTTAGTAAGAAAAATCATTGGTTTAATTGGGTTTATTGTTGCTATTGCATTAGCTTTCCAGTTCTCTGATTTCATTGGCAATTTCCTTTCTAAGATACTGATTAAAGATAAATACTTGGCAGATATAGTTGCCGGTATATTAATATTCCTTACAATAATGCTTATAACAGCGATCCTAAAAAGAATATTCCATCCATTAGACAAAGTTAATCGATTAATCAATCAACTTGTTGGTGGAATAATTGGAGCTATACAAATAGTATTTTTTGTAAGCGGAATATTCCTTTTTATAAACATTCTTGGTATCCCATCAAAAAAAGACCGTACCGGTTCATTGCTTTATGATAGAGTACAAAATCTTATTCCTGATTCAATAGATTTAATTATTGGTGGTGATTCAAAAGCAAATGATTATATTAAACAATTTATTGAAGATAAAGACAAAATAGAATCGAGTTCAATAAAAGTAGATACCCTTATTACAAAATAAAAAATTATGATTGAATTAAATTCGTTAGAACAGTTAGAATACTTTAAAGTAATAGAGATAATATCTAAATCTTGTTATACAGAAATTGGAAAAGAGATAGCATTTTCGCTTATTCCAAAAGAAGATGTACCTGAAATTCTTGTAAGTGGTGCACGTATTACGGCAGCAAAAGAGATACTCATTAGAAATGAATTCCCGCCTCTTAATTATATTCCTGACCTTTCTGATAACTTAGTTAAAAGCAAAATACAAAATACATTTCTCAGAGAAGAAGAGATATTGCAGATAATATCTCTCGCTGAAATGTCCCGGAATGTTTTTAGTTTTATAAAGTCGAAAGATAGCGAGGGACTATTCCAACAAATAATAAATTTTCTTTTTATAGATAAAGCGTTTGAGAATCTGATTAAGAATAGTTTTGATGATAAGGGTAAAATTAAAGATTCAGCTTCGGCAAAATTAAAAGAGATAAGAAGAAATATTTATGAAAAAGAAAACGCATTAAATAAAGTAATCAATAAATTATTAAAAGAATTTAGTGATTCTTATTTGGTTAGGGAAGAATATGTTACAGTAAGAGATGGCAGAATGGTTGTTCCTGTAAAATCGGAACATAAAAGGCAAATAAAGGGATTTATTCATTCAGAATCTGCTTCTGGGCAAACTGTATATATCGAACCGGCATCTACATTAGACCTCAATAACGATATCTTATCTCTAAAATTTGAAGAAAAAAGAGAAATCGAAAAAATATTAAAAGTAATCACTTCCAAAATTGGGGAATATGCAGAAAAACTTTTGATATCATTAAATAAAATTGGGGAAATTGATTTTATTTTCGCCAATGCTAAATATTCGATAGAGATTAATGGTAGTTTCCCTACACTTGAAGATAAAAAACCATTAATAATTTACGAAGGTCGCCATCCGCTTTTAATTAAACGAATCGGTTATTCAAAAACAATTCCTCTTGAATTTAAATTGGAAAAAGATAATGTACTAGTAATTACTGGTCCAAATGCAGGTGGTAAAACCGTAGTCCTTAAAACTGTAGGATTATTAATTGCGTTAATTCAGTCTGGAATACATGCACCAATTCATCCCGATTCAAATTTGCATCTATTTGGAAATATTCTGCTAGATATTGGAGATAACCAATCAATTGAAGATGACTTGAGTACATTTAGTTCTCATTTATCAAATATTAGAAAGATTCTTGAAAAAGCAGATCACCTTAGTTTAGTTTTATTGGATGAAGTTGGCACAGGTACAGACCCATTTGAAGGGTCAGCCATTGCTACGGCAGTATTAGTTGAGCTTCAAAAAGCTGGTGCCACAGTGCTTTCTACAACACATTCAAGCAATCTTAAAATATTAGCAAATCAATTAGGTGGTTTCCAAAATGCTTCAATGGAATTTGATAAAGCTAAATTAAGTCCAACTTTTAAATTTATTCAAGGAGTGCCTGGATCAAGTTACGCTTTTGAAGTTGCACAAAGAATTGGTTTCAAAAATGAATTTATTAATTTAGCTAAAAGCTTCTTAGATTCATCTAAAATAAAAGTGGAAGAGTTCATTGCGCAATTAGAAGAGAAATCGAATATATTAAAAGAGCAGTTAGGAAAATCAGAAATTGAAAACATAAGATTAAAAGGATTAGCTAATTTATATCAGACGAAAGTTGAGAAATTAGAAGAACAGAAGAAAGAGATTTTAAACAATACTAAAATCAAAGCAGATCTTTTATTAAATGATATAAATCGAAAAGTAGAATCAGCAATAAAAAACATAAAAGAATCGAATGCTTCAAAAGATGTAATAAAAAAAGAAAAAAATGAAATTGAGTTCCTCAAAAAGGAAGCCCAAAAATATAATCATACAAGGTCGGTTTTAGATAAAGAGATAAAAATAAATACGTATGTTAGGTTAAAGAATACCGGGACTTCAGGACAAGTTGTTGATATTATTAATAATAAAAAAAGAGCAGTAGTAAATACTGGCAAATTAAATATAACAACAAATATAGAAGATTTAGAAATAATAAAGAAAGCTGATTCTGAAACCACTGTAGAAAAAATAAGAACGGATTATTCACCTGATATTGGCGGACTAAAACTTGATATTCGCGGTAGAAAACCGGAAGAATCAGAATTTGATATTATAAAATTTTTAGATGATTCTTATGCTTCCGAAATTAGCAGAGTTGAAATATTACATGGAAAAGGAGCAGGTGTATTAAAAGCTATGGTTCATGAAATATTGAAAAAGAGCTTTTATGTAAAAAAGTATTATTTTGCTCAAGTAGAATTTGGAGGTGAAGGAATTACGATTGTAGAATTTAAGTAAAGATTGATATTATTTAATATTACTCAGAATAAATATTCTTATTTATTTTTTCCAAAGTTATATTTATATTTTGACGCTTTATAAAAACCAAATAGGAGGTTGTGTGAAAAAATCTTTAACTGTAATAGCAGTTATTGCGATGTTATGCTCTGCAAAGGTGTTTGCAGGCGGTTTTCAAATTAACGAACATGGTGCACGTGCTATGTCAATGGCAGGGGCATTCACAGCATTAGCAAATGATCCATCTGCAATTTATTATAATCCAGCGGGACTTACTCAATTAACCGGTACACATTTTATGGCTGGTGTTACATTGATTGCCCCAAGCGCAAAATTTACAGGACCAAAACCATCTACGAAAGAATATGAGATGGAAAGTCAAGTTTTTAATCCATTTAATTTTTATGCTACTCAACAATTATCTGAAGACTGGTTTGTTGGAATAGGAGTTAATAATCAGTACGGACTTGGAACTAAGTGGGACAATAATTGGGCAGGAAGATATTTGGCAGTTGACACAGAAATCCGTTCTTTTTATTTTACACCGGTGGTAGCATATAAATTTTCTGAACAGTTTTCGGCAAGTGTCGGATTAACTTATGCTTATGCTGATGTAAAAATTATTAGAAATACTCCATTAGCGGATCCTGTTACAGGACAACAAAGACCTGATGGTCAAGTAACTCTGAAAGGTGATGGAACTGCAATAGGTTTTACTGCGGGAATTCTTTACAAACCTACAAAAGAATTTTCATTAGGATTATCATATAGAAGTGAATCCAAATTTGATTTTGAAGGTGATGCATCAACTTCTCCGGCAACTTTAGATTTTGTTCATCCATTGGCAGGCAAACAATCAATACCGCTTCCAAATGGTTCTATTAAAGCCCCACTTACCACTCCACAGAATCTGACCTTAGGTCTTGGATATATTGCAAGTGAAGCATTAACTTTATCAGCTGATTTCCAATACATTGGTTGGTCAAGTTATGATAAGTTAGAAGTTACATTTGAAAAATATGATTTAGCTCCAACCGTTCCCGGAGTTCAAAATGTTCAATCAGCTAATAGAATGTATGAAAACACTTTCATTCTAAGAGCCGGTGCCGAATATAAAGTAAGCAATGAATTTACTTTAAGAGGCGGATTATTATATGATAATAATCCTGTTCAGGATGAATACGTTGAACCTACATTACCAGATGCAGATAGAATCGGTTTCAATATTGGTTTTGGTTATAAATTCACAGAAAACTTATCAGTAGATGTTGCTTATTTGCTATTAACCTTTGCTGAAAGAGAAATTACAAATTCTAAATTTGGATTAAACGGTACATATCAGAATATGGCTCATTTATTCGGAATTGATTTCTCATACAGTTTATAATTGTTTTTTATTAAAAAGGGGTTTACATTTAGTGAACCCTTTTTTAACTATATGAATAGAATAATAATAACATTAGCATTAATTTTTATTACCGCCTGTTCGGCTAATAAAGAAGTTTCTCAAAATAGTGAGAAAGATGTGTATGTATTTGATTCTCAAACTGCAACAGAAACAATTCCCGAAAACCCGCAAAAAACAGAAATAAAAGAGCAAATTCCAAATATCGATTATAATTATATTGTTCAGGTAGGTGCTTTCACAACCAGAGATAGAGCTGAACAATTTGTTAAAGAAAACAAATCGAAAATTTCTTATGAACTTTTGATATCATTCAGCCAATCTGTAAATTTATTTGTAGTTCAATTGCCACCTTTAGATTCCAGAGAAAAAGCTGAATCGGTTAGAAACGAGATATGGAATCTTCCACCTTTTAATGATGCTTTTATTTTAACAATTCAGAAGTGATTTATATAGGAAGAATTTCTTATATTTATTTTCAATTATTAATTAATGAGGGTTAGTTATGGCTTTTTCACTAAACAAAATAATGCTAATTGGTAATTTAGGACAAGATGCCGAAAATAAATTCACTACTTCAAATGTTTCGGTTACTACATATTCAGTAGCTACAAATAATAGTTACAAAGGAAAGGATGGTCAATGGGTGAATGAAGCCACTTGGCATAATGTTGTTTCTTATAATTTACCCGATTTTCTAAAAGAAGGTCTGAAGAAAGGGAAAAAAGTTTATGTAGAAGGAAGGCTTTCTAAAAGGAAATACAAAAATAAACAAGATCAAGAAATACATGTTACAGAAGTTATATCAGAAAAAGTAATACCCTTAGACAGTAAGGATTCAGGTTATGGAAACGATTCTGATAGAGAAACAAACTCCGGTTCAAATTCTTACGAAGCTGATACTAATGATAATTCGTCTGATGTTGACGATCTTCCATTCTAAATATATATTAGGATTTTAATTGGATACCGATTGGTTATACTTTGTAATATTATTTTTATGCTATATTATTTATTTCCTATTCACTGCATCAGAAAACATACTTAAATCCACAAATAGTAATTCAACTACTACGCCGGTGATCTTTATGATTTACCGGCTTTTCAAATTATTGTTTTTAGTTATTACAATTACTTTCATTCTATCAACCGATAGTTATCTTTTTTTCAATTATTTAAATGCATTTACTAAGATTCTCGTAATATTTTTAATAGCTCTTTCTTTTTTTTCTATAGAGTTATTGGTGTTTTTAATACCGGAATCAATAAAAATTCTTTGCCATTCAGTATTCTTAAAAATTATATTAATTTTTGTGTATGAAAAAAGAATATCAACAAATAACAGTAAAGGATACTCTAAAGAAATAGATGAATTTCAGAATGATAATGGCATATTGAAGAATGATCAAAAGGAATTAATCTCGGGAATAGTTGAGTTTAATACATCTGTGGTAAGAGAGATAATGACACCGCGTGTAGATATTACAGCTGTCAATAAATCTGTTTTATTAAAGGACTTAATGGATATTATTAATATTAGCGGACATAGTAGAATACCATTTTATGAGACAAATATTGATAATATTGTTGGGGTTATTTATGCCAAAGACTTACTTCCATACTTAAAACCTAATGGAGCAAAAAGAGAATTTAACATTTTTGATATTACAAGAGAACCTCTATTTGTTCCTGAAAGTAAATTTATTAAAGATTTGCTCCATGAGTTTCAAGATAAAAAAATGCACCTTGCCATTGTAGTCGATGAATTTGGAAGTACAGCAGGATTAATAACATTAGAAGATATATTAGAAGAGATTGTAGGCGAAATACGTGATGAATATGATAAAGATGAAGTTGATTTTCAAATAGTAAGTAAAGACATATTTATATGTGCAGGTAAGTTCACAATAGATTCTTTTAATGAATATTTTGGTAAAGAATATTTATTGACTTCCGAAGGTTATGATACAATTGCAGGATTTATAATTAGTCAAGCCGGAGAAATACCAATAACTAATTATTCTTTTGATTATAATGGTTTTCAATTCACGGTAACTGAATTAATTAACAAAAGAATCAGTAAAGTAAAAATTGAAGACAAAAGAGAAAATATAACTTTAGGTAATTATGAAAGATCAAAGAAAAACTGAATATAAAGTTGGTTTAACCATCTTTATTAGCTTAATAGCATTTTTTTTAATACTTGCTTGGGCTAAAAATGTATCGTTCACTTCCGAAAGGGAAGAGATGAAAGTACGATTCGATTCAGTATCGGGATTAGAAGTAGGTGATCCTGTATCTATTAATGGTGTTAGAAAAGGATACGTTAGCAATATAAAATTAAATGAATCCGATGTATTAGTTACTCTTACAGTAGATAGGGAAATTGAATTAAAAGAGGATTCAAAGTTTAACGTTGTTATGTTAGATTTAATGGGTGGTAAGAAAGTCGAAATAACTCCTGGAGTTTCTTTAAATAATATAGATTTTTCTGAAGTACAAGCAGGAAGTTTTTCTGGCGATATATCGAGCATGATAGCCGGCATAAGTTCAATCCAAAATGATTTAATTATCGTTGTCAAAGATATTAAGTTTTCGCTAAAGGCAGTTAATTCAATCATTGGTGATTCTGTTTTTACGAATGATTTAAAAGCTACTTTATCAAACACCAATTTGATGGTATTGAATTTAACTAAAGTCCTAAATGATAATAAAACAAAAGTCAGTTCATTACTTGAAAAAAGCAACAATGCAATTGATAACCTAAACGGATTTTATTCGGAGAATAAAGATTCATTAAAGAATATGATTAGTGAATTAAACAGTACTTTGATCGTTTCAAAAAAAATGATAACAAATTTGGATAAATTCATAGAAGAAGTTAAAGATAGCAAAAACAATATCGGCAAGTTAATGAACGACCCAAAGATTTATGACGATTTGCAAACGAGTTTAGCTAATTTGAAAAAACTTACTCAATTATTGAATGAACAATTAGAAGGCGAAGGAGTAAATGTTGATGCTAAGATCAGTATTTTCTAAATATTTGGTAACATTAATTCTGTTACTAATATTTTTTGAAAACTCCGTAGCACAAACCGCTTATGGTTATAATGGTATGGTTGTAACTGCATCGGAAGAAGCATCTCAAGTTGGAATCGATATTTTAAAGAAAGGGGGGAATGCAATAGATGCTGCGGTGGCAGTAGGTTTTTCTCTTGCAGTTACTTATCCATCTGCCGGGAATATCGGTGGTGGTGGCTTTATGGTAATCCATTTAGCAGATGGTACAAATACCACATTAGATTTTAGAGAAGTTGCTCCCTCAACTATCTCTGAGAATTTATTTAAAGATACCTTAGGGAAAGTAGTTCCTGAAAGAAGTCTAAAAACTCTTCTTGGGACAGGTGTACCAGGTACAGTAAATGGGCTATTAACAGCATTAGAAAAATATGGTACTTTTAATAGAAAAAGTATACTTGCACCTGCAATTAAATTAGCTCAATTTGGTTTTTCCCTTTCATATCGTAATGCTGAATCAATTAATTATTTTAATAAAGAATTTAATTCATTCTCTTCATCAAAAAAACTATTCACAAAAAACGGGAATAAGTTTTTATTAGGAGACAAACTTATTCAAAAAGATTTGGCTAATACACTGAAAGTAATTTCTGATTTAGGAATTGATGGATTTTATAAAGGAGATGTAGCAGATAAATTAGTAAAGTTTGTTGATGATAATGGTGGAGTAATTTCTAAAAAAGATTTAGAGAATTACAAAGTTGTAGAAAGAGAAACTGTTTCCTATAACTACAAAGGATATAATATAATTTCGATGCCGCCACCATCTGCCGGAGGTATCGCATTAATACAAGCATTTAAATTATTTAATAAAATTAATTTTGATTCACTCAAGTGGAATAGTAGTGAGTATATTAATTTTGTAACTGAGGCTTTCAAATATATTTATGCAAATAGAAATAAATATTTAGGCGATCCTGATTTCGTAAATCTCCCAATCGATTATTTGTTATCAGACGAAGTAACTGAAAAATTATATTTTGATATCACGAACAATAAAAAATCGTATAATGAAATAATAAATGAAGCTAAGGACATTCAGGAAAGTAAAGAAACAACTCACTACAGCATAGTAGATGGAATGGGCAATGCAGTTAGTGTAACTTATACATTAAATTCATCTTATGGGAATAAAATTGTTGCTGATGGACTTGGGTTTTTATTGAATAACGAAATAGATGATTTCGCACTTAGTTTAGATGCTGTTAATCAATTTGGGTTGCCGGGTAGTAAGCCAAATTTAATTAAACCCGGCAAAAGAATGTTAAGTTCTATGACTCCAACGATAGTATTAAAAAATAATAAACCATATTTAGTAATTGGTTCACCCGGTGGGTCAACAATTATGACATCAGTAATTCAAGTGATATCTAATATTCTCAATTACAAAATGGGAATAAGAGATGCTATTACAGTTCCAAGATTTCATCATCAATGGCTGCCTGATGAAATAGTTTATGAAGAATATGGATTATCTCCTGAAACAATAAAGGCAATTGAATCAAAAGGAATAATAATTGGTAATAGAGAAGTATTGGGTAGAGTTGAAGGAATATTATTCGATGAAGGGAAAAATATATTCACCGGATTATCCGATCCTCGCGGATTCGGAAAAGCAATAGGGTACTAATATGATTAATGGGATTGGAGTAGATATTATTGAAATTGATCGCATTCAAAAAAGTGTTGATAAATTTGGTGATAAATTCTTAAATAAAATCTATACAGAAAATGAATTAAAATATTCATTAAGCAAAAAGAATAAATATCAACATCTCGCTGCACGTTTTGCAGCTAAAGAAGCTATTTTCAAAGCATTATCTCCAAGTCTTGGTTCTAATAATATTACTTGGCAAGAAATTGAGGTTACCAATATGCCAAATGGCATGCCAAAAGTTAAATTATTAGGAAGGTTTGAAAAATTCATAGAACAAGATAAAACACTTCATGTGACAATAAGCCACTCTGAAAACTACGTTGTATGTTTCGCTGTTTACAACAACAATAAGTAAAACTTAAAGCATCTATTTAAAAACATTTTCTTATTTTAGTGGTTTAAATAGATTCAATATCTTAGTTAGGAAAAAATTGGATAAAAATAGAGTAATAGTAGCAATGAGCGGTGGAGTTGATTCATCTGTCGCCGCAGCTTTGCTAAAAAATGAGGGATATGACGTAATTGGGATTACGATGAAGACATGGGGATTTATGGAAGTTGGTGGTGCGCCTAAACATGAATCCGGTTGCTGTTCGCTCGATGCCATATTTGACGCCAAAAATGTTGCATCAAAATATGATATACCTCACTATACAGTAGATTTTACAAAAGCATTTGAAAATGCAGTTATAGATAATTTTGTGGATGAATATGTACATGGCAGAACACCAAATCCTTGCGTAATTTGTAATAGAAAAATCAAATGGGATGAATTATTGAAAAAGGCAGATTCATTAGATGCTTTTTATGTTGCTACCGGTCATTATGCCTCAATTGAATTTAATGAATCGAATAATAGATACTGCTTAAAGAATGCAAAAGATGATAAGAAGGATCAGACTTATGCACTTTGGGGAATTTCGCAAGAGAGTCTTAGCCGAACCTTATTCCCATTAGCAAAATATACGAAAGAAGAAGTAAGAGCTTTAGCGGAAAAATTCAATTTAAAAACGGCTAAAAAGCCTGATAGCCAAGAGATTTGTTTTGTTGCTGACAATAATTATGAAAGATTTTTAAGAGAGCGTGCACCAGAAATTATAAATGGAATCGAAGAAGGGGATTTTACATATCATGGTGAAATAGTTGGTCGCCACAAAGGAATACCATTTTATACGATTGGTCAAAGACGTGGGTTAAATCTCGCTTTTGGAAAACCGGTTTATGTAAAAAATATTGATGTATTGAATAATATAATAGAATTAGGTGATAAAGAAGAAATATTGGGTTCATCATTAATTGCAAATGATCTGAATTACGTGAGTGTGAATAAAGTTGGAATTGGAAAAACTGTTTTTGCTAAAATAAGATATTCGGATAAGCCGGCAGAAGCAATTGTGATAGAAGAAGAAAAGGATTATATAAAGATACAATTTGTAGAAAAGAAAAATGCAATTACACCGGGGCAGTCTTTGGTTATATATGATAATGAAGGATTTGTCTTATGTGGTGCAATAATCCAAAAGGAGGATTGAATTCGAACACAAAAATTCAGCAGCCGGGATTCTAAATGCAAAAGTACTTTTACTAAATCAAAGTTACGAACCCCTAACTTTATGTAATGTAAAGAAAGCATTAATTCTATATTTTTTGGGGAAAGTAGATATTGTTACTTCTAATGTAAAAAAAACGATTCGTTCGTCTAAAAAGGAATTTCCTTTCCCGTCAGTTATTAGATTGAAAGGTTACGTTAATTTACCTTATAAAAAGATAATCTTAACAAGAAAAAATATATTAAGACGGGACGGACATAAATGCGCTTATTGCGGAAGAGCTGACTTACCTTTAACTATTGACCATATAATTCCTAAATCGAAGGGGGGTATTGATAGTTGGGAAAATTTAGTAAGCGCATGCCTTCCTTGTAATAATAAAAAGGGGGATAGGTCATTAGAAGAAGCAAATTTAAATCTTAGAATCAACCCATATACACCAAATCACATATTATTCATAAAAAACAATGCAGGACGAATAGATGATTCATGGAAACCTTATCTTTTTCATTAAAAATCTTTATCTTTGCACACTAAAAATTAATTAATCTGGAATATGAAAAAAAGAATATTAAGCGGAATGCGCCCAACAGGCAAACTTCATATAGGGCATTATGTAGGTGCACTAGAAAATTGGATAAAGCTTCAAGATGAATACTCAAATTATCATTTAATAGCTGATTATCATGTATTGACTACTAAATTAGATACTTCAGAAATCTATAACAATTCTATCGAGATGGTAATAGATTGGCTTGCCGCAGGGTTAAACCCTGAAAAAGCACCAATTTTTAGACAGTCTCAAATTAAAGAACATGCAGAACTATTTTTGATACTATCTATGTTAATCACCAAAGCTAGATTAGAGAGAAATCCTACACTAAAAGAACAGGTACGTGATTTAAATATTGAAAATTTAATATATGGACATCTTGGTTACCCGGTATTACAATCTGCCGATATAATGCTATATAAAGGAGAAGCTGTACCAGTAGGAGATGATCAAGTACCCCATGTAGAAATAACAAGAGAGATTGCTCGAAAATTTAATTTACAATACGGAGAAGTATTTCCAGAACCGGAACCATTATTAACAAAATTTGCTCGTTTACCAGGATTAGATGGTCAGGCAAAAATGAGTAAGTCTCTTAATAACACAATTTTACTTTCGGATGAACCGGAAATAGTTATTGCTAAAATGAAAAAGGCTGTTACAGATATACAAAAGCAAAGAAGAAATGATCCAGGAAGACCTGAAGTTTGTTTAGTATTTACATATCATCAAAAGTTTAATCCAACTGAAACTGAAGAAATAGAAGTAAACTGTAGAAGTGGTGCTCTTGGATGCGTAGAATGTAAAGCGAGATGTTCAGCAAGAATTAATGAATTTTTAGCTCCTATTATTGATAAAAGAAAATATTACGAGGCAAATTTAAACTTAGTCAAAGATATTTTAGCTAATGGTGAAAAAATAGCTCATGAAACAGCCCATAATACTATGGTTGAAGTTAGAAGCAACATGAAATTAGGCTAAATTAATGTATAAAATTAAACTTCAGCATTTTGAAGGTCCATTAGACTTATTACTCTTTTTTATTAAGAGAGATGAATTGGATATTTATGATATTCCTATTTCTCATATTACACGGGAGTTTATGCAGTATTTCCATTTAATAGAGCAATTAGACCTTGAAGTAGCAGGAGATTTTATTTTAATGGCTGCTACATTAATGCAAATTAAAGTAAAAATGTTGTTACCAAAGGAGATTGATTCAAAAGGCGAAGAAATAGATCCGAGGGCTGATCTTGTCAAAGCTTTAATTGAGTATAAAAGATTTAAAGAAGTTTCAGAGGAGATGTCATTTTTAGAAACTAATCAAAGAAAAGTTAGTTATAGAAGCAATTATGAATTTGATGAAAGGCAATCTTTTGACAATTATGAAGTGCTTTTAAAAAACGTAACGATTTATGATTTAATTAAGGCATTCAAGAAAGCAATGCTTGAAATGCCAAAGCAGTCAATTCATAGGATTGAGAAACCGAATATTACAATTGATGAGCAGATGAAATATATCTCGGCAAAATTAGAGATTAAAAAAGAGATGAAATTTGTCGAATTAATTGGTATGATTAAAGAGAAAATTCGGATTATTGTTACATTTATTGCTCTATTAGAGATGGTGAAAATGGGGAAAATCGGATTAAAAGAATCTGATAATTTTAATGACTTTTTAGTCTATGGAATCGATAATGGATAGCACATATAAATCAGTAATAGAATCTTTAATCTTTGCTTCAGATGAACCGATTTCAGCATCTTTAATTGTAAATGCAATTAAAGAAATAGATGGTGAAGATATAGATATAAATAAGAAAGATATTGATGAAACAGTGAATGAACTTAATGTTAAGTACTCATCGAATGATGCTTCTTTTCAAATATTAAAAATCGCTGAAGGATTTATTTTCGGCACTAAGACGAACCATGCAAAGTATGTCGGTTATTTATCGACAGAGAAAAGTAAAAGAAGGCTTAGTTCTGCTGCATTAGAGACTTTGGCAATAATAGCTTATAAACAACCGATGACAAAGCCAGAACTTGAAACTATTCGTGGTGTTAATTCTGATTATATACTTAACAATTTATTAGAAAAGAATTTGGTTACTATAAAAGGGAGAGCAGAGACAATAGGAAGACCGTTACTTTACGTTACAACAGATGATTTTTTAAAATATTTCGGATTAAATACAATTTCGGATTTACCTAAGCCGAGAGAAATTGAAGAAATTATGAAAGATGAAGATTTCCTTGAACAGAGAAGAAAAATTATGATGAACGATCTCGAAGAGGATATGGAAAAAGAAAATAAATTGGAAGAAGAAAATGAAAACAAGACTGAATAAATATTTGTCTGAATGCGGTTTCGGTTCAAGAAGAAACGTTGAGGAATTTATTTTGGAAGCCAGAGTGGAGATTAATAAGAAAACTGTTATTGATTTAGCTACGACTATTGATGAAGACAAAGACGAAGTACGCCTGGATGGTGAAATTATAAAGAAGAAACAGAAAGAATATATTCTCCTTTATAAACCAAAAGGATATATATCTTCTACTAAAGATGATAAAGGAAGAAAAACGGTTTTAGATTTAGTTAAAACAAGGAATCGTGTTTTTCCTGTCGGAAGGCTTGATTACGATACAACCGGTGTTTTAATACTTACTAATGATGGTGAATTTACAAACAAAATGACTCACCCCAGTAATGGAATCGTTAGAGAATATGTAGCAAAATTAGATAAACCATTATTGGAAGAAGATAAAATTAAACTTACTACTGGAGTTTATGTAGAAAGGAGAAAAAGTAAATTTGTATTCGTAAAAATTAGGCGTTCCACAGAGATTATAGTAGGTTCTCTAGAAGGGCGTTATCATTTTGTTAAGAATATGTTTTTAGTTCTCGGATATGATGTAAAGAAATTAGAAAGAAGTAAGTTTGGTGAAATAACTCTCGAAGGAATGAATCCAGGAGAGTACCGCCATTTAACAAAAGAAGAAATAGAAAATGTATCTAAAAAGAATCGTTAGTTTATTACTATTTTTTTCAGTTAGTGCAATTTTCGCTCAGGTGGATTCGCTTAAAGAAGCACAGAAAGTAGAAGTAAGATATAATCGAGATGAATTAAGGAAAGAATTAGATAAAATATTTTCTGATCCAAGTTTCAATAATTCATTTTGGGGTGTAATGGTTAAGTCACTTAAAACCGGTGAGACTATTTACAGGCGAAATTCAGAAAAACTGATGCATCCGGCTTCAAATATTAAATTATTCACAACTGCCGCTGCTTATGATATATTAGGAAAAGATTTTAAGTATGAAACAGTATTACTTGCAAATGGTAGAATTGAGAAGGGAGTATTACTCGGTGACTTAATTCTGAAAGGGAGCGGGGACCCAACTTTTACTAATAAATTCTGTGGAGGTGATGCTAAAAAGCTTTTTGAGTTTTGGGCTGACACATTAATTTCTAAGGGAGTTTGGGCTATTGAAGGTGATATAATTGGAGATGATGCTCAATTCGACAATAATAGATATGGTAAGGGTTGGAATAATGAGCTTAATTCTCAATGGTTTTCTGCACCGGCTGGAGCAATTAGCTTTAATGAAAATATAGTTGAGATAAAAGTAACGCCAACAAAAAGGAATTTCCCGGCAGATATATCAATTTCTCCAAGTACTTCATATATTATTGTTAATCCAAAAGTTGTTACTGTGGATAAAGAGGCTTTCACTGATATTAATATTACACGAGAATACAATTCAAATGTCATTTCTATTAGTGGGCGCATTAAAGAAAATTCAAGTTCATATACTGATTATGTCTCGATTGATGATCCTACAAGATTTTCTATGGCAATTTTAAAAGAAGTTTTTGAAAACAAAGGAATAAAAATATCTGGTGGAGTTTTTTCTATCAAGAACTATTCAAAAAGAATTCAGGAAGAAAATTTATTCCCATTGTATAAACATAAAAGTATAAATCTAAAAAGCATAGTCAACGAAATAAATAAAAATAGTAATAATTTCTTCGCCGAGCAGCTTCTTAGGACTATCGGATTGGAAATTTACAATCTTGGTTCTGCTGAAAATGGTATTAAAGCCTTGAGGGAGTTATTAGACGAAGCTAATATTAGTCCTGATGATATGGTGATGGCAGATGGGTCCGGAATTTCTCTCTTTAATTTAGTATCACCAAAACAAATTGTTGCTTTACTTAGTTATATGTACAATTATGGAAATTTTAGAGATTTTAAGGAATCATTGCCCATTGCGGGAATTGACGGAACTTTAGCAGACAGAATGTCAAATACTATTGCCGAAGGTAAGGTTTTTGCAAAGTCGGGTTATAATACTCAAGCTTCTTCATTATCAGGATATATTCGTACTGAAATGGGAGAATTATTAGCTTTTAGTATTTTGTTAAATAATTATTTAGTACCTACAAGTTTAGCAAATTATATACAGGATAATGCCTGTATCAAGATGGTAAATTATAAAAGAAATTAAAACGGAGAAATTAGTGGAAAACAACAGCAATATTACAGATTATAATGTGCTAATCGAACAAAGAATGAAAGAGATTTCACAATTAAAAGAAATGAATGTGGAACCTTTTGCTTATCAATTTGATACAAATAATAATTCTGAGTCGGTTAAGAGAAATTTTGAAACATTAGAAGGTAAGGATGTAAGTGTAGCCGGTAGAATTATGACGATAAGAAGAATGGGGAAAGCATCATTTGCTCACCTTCAAGATTCTAAAGGAAGAATTCAGATATATTTAAAAAAGGATGAAATCGGAGAAGAGTATGATGTCTTCAAACTGCTTGATATTGGAGATATTGTTGGAGTTGATGGTTTTGTTTTTAAAACAAAAACAGGTGAAACATCCGTTCACGTAAAAAAACTGAAGCTTCTTTCAAAATCAATCAGACCAATACCGATAGCAAAAGAAATAATAGACGAAAACGGAAACAAAACAATTTTCGATCAATTTGCTGATAAGGAATTAAGATACAGACAGCGTTATGTTGATCTAATTGTGAATCCTGAAGTAAAAGACGTATTTGTAAAAAGAAGCAGAATAATAACTGAAATAAGAAATTATTTAGATAGCAATGGAATAGTAGAAGTAGAAACGCCGGTTCTTCAGCCATTATATGGTGGAGCAGCAGCTCGCCCCTTTGTTACTCATCATAATGCTTTGGATATAGATTTATATTTAAGAATTGCCGATGAACTTTATTTAAAGAGATTAATAGTCGGCGGTTTTGAAGGTGTTTATGAAATTTCAAAAGATTTTAGAAATGAAGGTATGGATAGAAGTCATAACCCTGAATTTACTATGCTTGAACTTTATGTAGCATATAAAGATTATAATTGGATGATGAAGTTCGTTGAAGATATGTTTTATTCTATTGCTAATAAGGTGTTTAAGGCAAGCACTTTTACAATTGAGGGGAAAGAAATTAATTTTACACCTCCGTGGCAGAGAATTTCAATGACAGATGAAATTCTAAAAGAATCAGGAATTGATGTGATGAAGGAAGATAAAAATGTATTAATAAAATATTTAAAAGAGAATCACGTATCAATTGTAGGGGGAGAATCTAAAGGTAAATTGATTGATATGATTTTTGAATTAACTGTTCAACCAAAATTAATTCAGCCAACTTTTGTGATTGATTATCCGGTTGAACTATCACCTCTTGCAAAGAAACATAGAACAAGAGAAGGTTTAGTGGAACGATTTGAAGGCTTTGTTTTAGGAAGAGAAATTTGTAATGCATTCTCTGAATTGAATGATCCGATTGATCAAAAAAATAGATTTGAAGAACAATCAAAGATGAGAGAAGAAGGAGATGACGAAGCTCATCAAATTGATGAAGATTTTGTAAGAGCATTGGAATATGGTTTGCCTCCAACTGCAGGGCTTGGAGTTGGTATTGACCGATTAGTAATGCTATTTACTAATCAATCATCAATTAGAGATGTACTTTTATTCCCACAAATGAAACCGGAAGTTAAATAAATGTTATTAGATGAATTAAATAATGAATTAAAAGTTCTTCCTTATAAAGGAATGAAACCAAAATTACACGAATCCGTTTTTTTAGCATCAGGTTCAAAAGTAATTGGTGATGTGGAAATAGGTGAAAATTCGAGTGTTTGGTATAACTCTGTTTTAAGAGGTGATGTTAATTATATAAAAATTGGTAAGTATAGTAATATTCAAGATTTAAGTATGTGTCATGTTACAAATGGAAAATATCCTCTTAATATTGGGGACAATGTTACAGTAGGGCATAGTGTTACCTTACATGGCTGTACAGTTGAAGACAATTGCTTAATTGGAATGGGTGCTGTTATTTTAGATAATGCAATTGTTAGGAAAAATTCATTAGTTGCCGCTGGTTCTGTTGTAAAGCCAAATTTTGAAGTTCCTTCGGGTAAGCTTGTTGCGGGTATTCCGGCTAAAGTTGTAAGAGATTTAACGGAAGCTGAAATTAAGGATATTGCTGATTCAGCAGTACGCTATTACAAATATACTTTAGAAACAATAGAATCATTCAAAAATGAATAAGACCGATTTCTTTAATAAAACTGATTATTTAATAGAAAAAAAGGATATTATCGAAATTATTCGTATAATAACAAATGAATTAAATATTAAGAAATATTATTTTGCCGTGAGTTTTGTAACACAAGAAGAAATATTAGCTATTAACAAAACACATTTAAAGCACGATTATTATACAGATATTATTACCTTTAATTATGGTAATGAAAATGGTAATTTAGAAGCGGAGTTTTATATTTCGCCAGAAGAGGCTAAAAATAATTGTAAACGATTTAAGGTTGAACTAAAATCTGAAATAATTAGATTAGTAATTCATGGTGTTTTACATTGTGTCGGATTCAACGATAAAGCAAATAATGAAAAAAAAGAAATGAGAATGAAAGAGAACGAATTAATAAATATTATTCCCAATGGATTAAAGGTTATTGCTTAATGACAACAAAAATTGTAGAAGCATTAGCTAAAATACTCGAAGGATTAAAAAATAATTCATCTTATGAAGATTTAAGTAAAAGCTTAACCAATAGTAAAGAATTTGATCAGAAGACTATTAGTATTGCTTTTAGTTTAATATTCGATAAAATATTAAGTAAAAAAAATAGCAAGATTAAGAAGAATAAAAATAAATGGGAACATACACGAGTATTTACCGAAGAAGAAGTCTATCTATTAGGAATTGAAAATGCTGATTATCTTATGCATTTAATAAATGTTGAGCTAATTGACAATAATGATTTAGAAATGATAATAGATCAAATGAATATGTTTCCGGAGCATCTATTTACTAAGAACGATATAAATTGGTTCATATTGCTTTCATTAGTAAATTTCGATCAGGAAATGTTACCCGGAAGCAGAGTCTTATTATTTACTTCAGATACTATAAACTGAAAAAGGATTTTAAATGGCTAAAAATTTGATTTTGGTGGAATCACCTTCCAAAGCAAAAACTATTAATAAATATTTAGGTAGAAATTATACAGTTGAAGCAACAGTTGGGCATTTAAGAAATTTACCGAAAACGAAACTTGGTATAGACACAGAAAATGGATTTAAACCGACTTTATTAAATATAAGAGGAAAGGGAGATTTAATAAAGAGGATTAAGAATCTTTCTACCAAGGCAACAAACATATTTATAGCGACCGATCCTGACCGCGAAGGGGAAGCTATTGCTCAAGATATTTTAGATCTTATCGAATCATCCACAGACGCAAATATTAAAAGAGTTCTTTTTAATGAGATTACAAAAAAGACCGTTAATGAGGCTCTAAACAGTCCTATTGATATTGATAATAAGTTAGTTGCTTCTCAAAGAGCACGAAGAGCAATGGATAGAATTATTGGGTATAAAATTAGTCCATTCCTTTGGAAATCAATTTTAGATTCTTATGAAGCTTTATCGGCAGGGCGAGTACAATCAGTTGCACTAAGATTAATTTGCGAGAGAGAAGAAGAAATTCTAAGTTTTATTCCGATTGAATATTGGTCATTAGTAGGTAATTTCGAAACTGATAACAAAAAAGAATTTACTGCGAAGCTATTTGAAATAGATGGCAGACCGATTCGTACTTCACCAAAAGCGAATATGACAGATGATGAGAAAGCAGAATATTCTAAAAACTATTATTTGATAGATTCTGCTGAATTAGCAACAAAGATTTTTGATGATGTAAATAAAAAGGATAATTATTTTATTTCTGATATAAATAAGAAAGAATCAAAAAGAAATCCATTCCCACCATTTATTACAAGTACATTACAAGTAGAGGCTTCAAGGAAGTTACGATATCGTCCTAGAAAAACAATGCAATTGGCTCAAAACTTATATGAAGGAATTGATCTTGGAAGTGAAGGAACAACGGGATTAATTACCTATATGAGAACAGATTCAACAAGATTAAATGAAGAAATTGTTTCGGATGCCCGCGATTTTATAATAAAAAAATTCGGAGAGAAATACTTACCAGATTCACCGAAAAAATACGATTCTTCAAAAAAGAAAAATGTCCAGGATGCACATGAAGCTATTAGACCAACTTCATTAAAATACAGTCCTGAATTTGTAAAAGAATTTCTAACCGATGATCAGTATAAATTATACGAATTGATTTGGAAGAGATTTGTAGCTTCACAGATGGAGCCTGCCCAAATAGAAACAACAACTATTTCTGTAAAAGCTGACCAATATTTGTTTAAAGCATCTGGTTCAGCAATTAAATTTGATGGATTCCTTGCTCTTTATGACGAGACATCAGAAGAAAAGGATAATAGCGAATCAAATGGTGCTATCGGAAATATTCCTTATGGATTAGAAACAGATCAAAAATTAAATTTATTAGAATTAATAAAGAACCAACATTTTACAAAACCACCGCCACGTTTTTCAGAAAGTTCTTTAATTAAAGAATTGGAAAGCAATGGTATTGGAAGACCGAGTACGTATGCTTCTATTATAAGTACTATTAATGATAGAAAATATATAGATCAGATCGAAAGGAAAATTCATCCGACTAAGCTTGGAACGAAGGTAAATACAATATTAGTAAAGAATTTCTCACGACTATTTAATGTAAGCTTTACTGCAAAGATGGAAGAGGAATTAGATCAAATTGCAGAAGGCGAGAATACTTATGAAGATGTTATGAACGATTTCTACAATCCTTTTACGAGTGAGTTAAAGGAAGTAGAAGAAAATATGGAAAAGATAATATGTGATAAGTGTGGTGCCGAAATGGAATTTAAAGTAGGCAGATTCGGCAGATTTTTAGCTTGTACTAATTATCCGGAATGTAAAAATATAAGATCATTAAAAGAGCAAAGTGGGAAAGCTGAACCTGAATATACAGGCGAATTATGTCCAAAGTGTAATTCTAAAACTGTATATCGAGATAGCAAATATGGAAGATTTATTGGATGTGAGAAATATCCTGATTGCGATTTTACTAAAGTGATTTCTTCAGGAATCAAATGTCCTAAATGTTCCAAAGGGGATGTAGTAATAAAAAGAACTAAAAAGAGAAAAATATTTTATGGCTGCTCTCGATATCCTGAATGTGAATATGCTAGTTGGACAATGCCAAAAGCGGATGCAGAGTCTAATGTAAAAAATGAAGTCGTAGAAGATGACGACCAATATGTATGAAAATAATTTCACTAAATGAATTATCTGAACTGTTTTTCAATCAAATTGAGAATATTGAAAGACTTTCCGAGAATACATTAGAGAGCTATAAAAGAGATATAGATAAATTTTTACACTTTCTTACTGAAAAAAGTCTTTTAAATATTGAAGAGATAAAAGAACGGCATATACGTCTTTTTCTAATGGAATTGAATAATTCAGAATTATCGAGAACTTCTATATCAAGGCATTTATCTACATTAAGAAAGTTTTTTAATTTTTGTATTATTAATGATTATTTAGAAAATAATCCAATTGAGAATATCTCTAACCCAAAATATAAAAGAAAGCTACCGGAGACGCTTCTAGTTGACTCTTACGAAGAAATTTTTAGATTTATAGATAAGAATTATGACATTAAGGAAAGTAAAAGAATAAAAGTCATTTTTGAACTTTTATATGGGTGTGCATTAAGGGTATCGGAACTTTGCATGTTAGATAATAGTAGTATTGATATGATAAAGAAATCAGTGCGTGTATTTGGTAAAGGTTCAAAAACAAGAATTGTTCCTATTGGAGAAAAATCTGTTTTAGTTATTGAAGATTATATAAAAGCTTTCAATTCGACCGAGAAAATAAATCCATTTTTATTTGATAAGAAAGGGGAGAGAACCAATCGACAACACATTTACCATTTAGTTAATAAGGTTTTATCTAATGTTTCTGATATTAAAAAAAAGAGCCCACATATTTTAAGACATGCAGCCGCTACTCATATGTTGGATAGAGATGCGGATTTAATTGCTATTAAAGAATTGTTGGGTCATGAGAATCTTTCAACTACTCAAATTTATACTCATGTTAGTATAGAAAAATTAAAAAAATCTTACAAAAAAGCTCATCCTAAATCATAAAGGAGTAATTATGAATGTTCAAATCACTTCAAGAAAGTTCAAAGCAAAAGATTCATTAAAAGATTTTATCAACGAAAATGTAAAATCGTTTGAAAAATTTAATGATGATATTTTAGATG
Organism: Melioribacteraceae bacterium; assembly: GCA_041674625.1. Lineage (GTDB taxonomy): Bacteria > Bacteroidota > Ignavibacteria > Ignavibacteriales > Melioribacteraceae > BRH-c32. The sequence continues at coordinate 23,956 of JBAYVI010000028.1, forward strand.
TAAATGTAGTTTTGAGCTTCACACATCAAAAAGATAGTATTAAGAATGTAGAAATTAATCTTCATCTACCCGGAAAAGTGTTAGCAGTTTCTACTGAATCAGATGACTTTTTCAAAGCGATTAATGAAGCTTGCGACAAAATGGTAATTCAATTAAAGAAAACCAAAACGAAAAAGATAGCTCAAAAAAGATGATAAACATCACAGAGAAAAATATTACTCGCAAAGAGAATATTACAGTAGATTTTTTTTACAATATTGCTAAAAATTCGTTCAAGTTAAAACTCCTAAATAAGAAGTTGGGTTTTGAACGATTAATAAATGATCATAATGTTCATAGACCCGGACTTGCCTTAGCCGGGTTTGTGGATTTATACACATACAATCGCGTACAAGTTTTTGGCAACACAGAAATGCGCTATTTAAAGCAGCTTAAACCGGCACAACTAAAGAAGTCTTTAGAAAACATTTTTAAGTTTGATATACCATGTCTGATTTTAACAGATGATAATAAGGCATTACCCGAAATGGTAGAAATGGGAAATAAATATAAAATTCCAATTTTCGGGTCAAGTTTTTCTACAACAAAACTTGTATTCTTAGTAAGTGATCTATTAGATGACCAATTTGCGCCAAGATTAACCGTTCACGGATCACTTGTAGATGTTTATGGTGTGGGAATGCTATTTATTGGTAAATCGGGTGTTGGAAAAAGTGAAGTAGCATTGGACCTAATAGAAAGGGGGCATCGTCTTGTAGCAGATGATGTCGTTGTTCTTACTAAAAAAGGTGAAGGTATTTTAATGGGTGCCGGTACTGAATTAGTCAAACATTTTATGGAAATCAGAGGTGTTGGAATAATAGACATCAAAAGCACTTTTGGTGTAAGGGCAATTAGGTTTCAAAAAAGATTAGAAATTATTGTAGAACTTGAAGTATGGGACGAATCATCAGAATATACTCGAACCGGTTTAGTAGAACAATACCAATCGATATTAGATGTAGATATGCAATTTGTTAAATTGCCGATATTACCCGGTAAAAATATTACAGTTATTTCGGAAGTAATAGCATTGAACTATTTGTTAAAACATTACGGTTTTGATGCTGCAAAAGTGATGCAAAATAGATTATTAGAAAGATTACAAAATAAAAATGGAGAACATAATCGGTCGGTTAATTATTTTGAACATGATTTTGAGTGATTTAATAAAAAAGATTACTTGACTGATGAAAAAGCATTTATTATCTTCGCACCTTAGAATCCTATGAAAAAATATTATTATTTCTCAAAAACAAAATTGAAGTTTGTAGAGATACGGAATTTTTACAGAAAATTCGTATTTCTCGTGTTATTCTTCTCAGTGATAGCATCATTTTTCTTGTTTGGATCATTTCTGGTATTAAATGAAATGGTTAATCCGGAAATAGAAGTTAAATCACTTAAAAAGAAGAATGCTCAACTTTTATCTAATTTTAAACAATTAGCAGAAAATTATAAATCCCTTGATGAAAAAATTAATTCACTTAAGGAAACGGGAAAAGATTTAAGATTAGCAACTAACTTAGACCCCATACCTTATGAAGATTTTGATTTTGGAAAGGGTGGAAGTTTAATATCAAGTTTTGATTTTACAAAAGGAGAACAGATATCAGGTTTTGTAAAAGACTTGAATAATTATGTTTCCGATATTTCAACAAAAATAAAAACTGAAAACGATAGTTATAAAGAGATTCAAAATTCACTAAAATCAAACGAAGCTATGTATGATAATCTCCCGGCTATTAGACCGTCAGAGGGAATTTTAACTGACGGATTCGGTATGCGTTTTCATCCAATTCTTAAGATAATGAGAATGCATAATGGAGTTGATATAATATGTGATATTGGTACAAAGGTATATGCTACCGGTGGTGGAAGAGTTGATTTTGTTGGAAGACGAGGTGGGTACGGACTTACACTTGAAATAGATCATGGATTCGGATATAGAACAATATTTGGACATCTTTCCGAAATTAAAGTTAAAGAAGGTCAAAAAGTTACACGAGGTGACTTAGTAGCATTATCTGGTAATTCCGGAAAATTAAGTACCGGACCTCATTGTCATTACGAAGTAAGGCATAATGGAATTCCTCTTAATCCGATGAATTTCATATTTGAGGATGTAGATTTGTTTGAAATCGTTAAAAAATAAAAATTAAAGGAGAAATAATATATGATTTGGACCGTCGAACTTGCATCTTATCTAGATGACGCTCCCTGGCCCGCTACTAAAGAAGAACTGTTAGATTACGCTGAAAGAATCGGTGCTCCTTTAGAAGTGCTTGAGAATCTTCAAGAATTAGAAGATTCCGAGGAACCTTATGAATCAATCGAAGATATATGGCCCGACTATCCAAGTGATGAAGACTTTTTTTATAGCGATGATGACGAATACAGAAACTGACGATTTCTATGCCTGATTATTTCGATAAAATTATTGGTCAAAAGAAATCGAAATCAGTTTTAACAAAATTGATAAATTCAAGGCGTGTACCACACGCCTTTATTTTTTCAGGTTCTAGAGGAATAGGTAAATTTTTTACTGCAATTGAATTTGCTAAACATATAAATCAATCCGACTCTTTAACCCA
>JBAYVI010000029.1:0-26315 GCA_041674625.1 Melioribacteraceae bacterium
AGGAGTTGATTAAAAATGCCTAAAGCCAAAAATAACGTGGCATCCCATAGAAGACGTAAGAGAATGATGGAGCTTTCTAAGGGTTATTGGGGTGCAAGAAAGAATGTTTGGACTATTGCCAAGAACCACATTGAGAAAGGTTTAGTTCACGCTTACAGAGACAGAAAATTAAAAAAGAGAACATACAGAGCACTTTGGATTACTCGTATTAATGCTGCTGCAAGATTAAATGGTACTACATATTCCCGTTTGATTCACGCTTTAGATAATAAAGGTGTTTCAATTAACCGTAAAGTACTTTCAAACTTAGCTGCTGAGAATCCAAAAGCGTTTACTGATATCGTTACTTTTGTAATGAATTAATATTAATCCTTCCGGAAGATTTCTTTTATTTGATTTCCCCGGAGGGAATTTTTTTAAATATTTGGATATGCCATGGAACAGAGAATTATTGAAATTGGCGAAAGTTTCACTAAAGAATTAGTTATTGTAAAGAACTCAATAGACCTAGAGAATATTAGAATAAAATATCTCGGTAGAAATGGTCTCCTATCTCAACTTTTTGAAGATTTTAAGTCCCTGCCTAAAGAAGAAAAGCCGAAATTCGGACAGACGTTGAACGTCCTCAAGAATGATCTTCAAAATAAATTCGATGCGAAATTTAATGAAGTATCTGCTAATGAAAAATCAGAGAAATCATTTGTTGATTTTACTTTACCCGGAAAAACTAAATCAAAAGGGAGCAAGCATATTCTTATTCAAACTCTTGATGAGATTAAGAATATATTTAAAGGTTTAGGATTCTCGGTTGCAACAGGTCCTGAATTAGAATCGGATTATAATAATTTTGAAGCATTGAATTTTCCGGCAGATCATCCCGCACGAGATATGCAGGATACTTTTTTTGTTAATTCTGATTTTTTACTTCGCACACATACATCACCGGTTCAGATTAGGACTATGCAGAAATATGACCCGCCTATTAGAATTATTATACCGGGTAAAGTTTATAGGAACGAAGCTGTAAGTATGAAAAGCTACTGCTTATTTCATCAGGTCGAAGGACTCTATGTTGATAAAGATGTAACATTTGCTGAGCTTAAAGGTACACTTGTTTCGTTTGCAAAACAGCTTTATGGCAATGATATTCAATATCGGTTTAGGGCTTCCTTTTTCCCATTTACAGAGCCGAGTGCTGAGATGGATATATGGTGGCAGCCAGCAGGTAAGGAAGGTCGCTGGCTTGAAATCCTCGGGTGCGGTATGGTTGATCCAAACGTTCTAAAAAATGTTGGTATCGATCCCGAAGTTTATTCCGGTTATGCTTTTGGTATGGGAGTAGAACGTATGGCAATGAGAAAATACGGTATTAACGATATAAGAAATTATTTTGATAATGATAAAAGATTCTTAGAACAATTCTAAGTTGAGGCATTAAAAAGTGAAAATCTCATTTAATTGGTTAAAAGAATATATTGATCTGAGCGGTATCGAAGTTCAAGAAGTAATTGATAAAATTACACTGGCCGGATTAGAAATCGAAGAAGTTGTAGATCAGTCAAAGATGTTTGAAAATTTTGTAATCGGTCATGTAAAAGAAGTTAAAAAACATCCGAATGCAGATAAACTTCATTTATGTGTAGTTTTTGATGGAGTTAATGATTTGAAAATAGTTTGCGGTGCGCCGAATGTAGCTGAAAACCAAAAAGTAGTGGTTGCTAAAATTGGTGCAGTAATTCCTGAGAATAGTTTTGAAATCTCCAAAGCTAAAATCAGAGGGGAAGAATCCTTTGGAATGCTTTGCTCGGAACGCGAATTAAATTTGAGTGCAAATCATGACGGAATACTTGTTTTAGATAATGCAGTCGAAGCAGGAATAACGGCGGCGGAAGCAATCGGGCTTAATGATGTTATTATCGAAGTTGCTATAACTCCGAATAGACAAGATACCCTAAGTCATTTAGGATTTGCTCGTGATATAGCGGCAATATTTAATCGACCTGTAAAATTCCCTTCAATTGAAATTGAAGAGATTAATGAAGAATCAAGTTCATTAGCGTCAGTAGAAATCTTAGACTCTGATTTATGCCCACGGTATGTCGGTAAAGTTGTAAAAAATGTTGTTATTAAAGAATCTCCGGAGTGGTTAAAAACAAGATTGAAAAGTATTGGCTTAAGACCAATAAATAATGTAGTGGATGTAACAAATTTTGTGATGCACGAAGTCGGACAGCCATTACATGCTTTCGATTTAGATTATCTCTCGGGGAACAAAATTGTTGTTAAGAAAGCAGGCGATCAAAAATCTTTTATAACTCTTGACTCGAAGAAAAGAGAATTGCAATCTGATGATTTGCTGATTTGTGATGATGAGAAAGCTGTTGCAGTTGCCGGTGTAATGGGTGGAGAAAATTCAGAAGTTACTGCCAATACAAAAAATATTCTTATAGAGAGTGCCTTTTTTAATCCAAGTTCAGTAAGAAAAACGGCAAAGAAGCTCGGACTTCAAACTGATGCATCATATCGCTTTGAAAGAGGCACTGACCCGGAAATTACAATATGGGCTGCGAAACGAACTGCACAGTTAATTCAATTGACTGCCGGCGGGGAAATATGCAATGGTGAAATTGATACTTACCCTGTTAAATTTGAGCTTAAGAAAGTAGAATTGAGATTCGAAAGAATTTCTAAAATTCTTGGGTACGACGTTCCGAATGAAAAAGTAATTGAAATTATATCAAATCTTGGGTTTGAAATTATATCTAAGAATATTGAATCGATTACAGTTACAATTCCAATCCGCCGTCATGATGTGGAGAGGGAGATCGATTTAATAGAAGAAGTTGCCCGGATTTATGGTTATGAAAAAATACCTGATATTGAAAGGGTGAAAGTTACTCTTGAGCCAAAATTTGACGAAACTGCATTTGAAAATAGTGTAAGAGAATCTCTAAATGGATTAGGATTTTATGAAATTATTACTAACTCATTATTAAGTGAATCGGTTGCAAATAGATTCGGTAATTCCATTGGAGTATTAAATCCACAGAATATGGATATGTCAAACTTACGCACATCATTAATACCGGGAATGCTGACTACGATTTCGAGAAATCTTAAGGTAAAGGAAAATAACTTACAACTTTTTGAAATTGGAAAGGTCTTTAATAAAAAGGATGATACAATTAAAAGCTTTGCTGACTTCTCAGAAGAATCAATGCTATTAAGTGTTCTTACCGGAAAATCAATAGATACCGAATGGTATTCGAAAGATATTAATTATGATTATTATGATTTGAAAGGATACGCTTATCAATTCCTTAAGTCAGTAACGGAAAAAGATATTGTTCATTCGTATAATAGTGAAAGTAATTTATTATTTGAGTATTTTACAAAGTTAAAATTGGATGATGTAGAATTAGGTGTAATTGGTAAATTAAATGATGAACTAATTAGTGGCTATGATATAGATCAGCCGGTTTATGCTTTCATATTTAATTTAGAAAACTTATCAAATATACCGGCAGAAGATAAGAAATTCAGGGAATTATTGAAATATCCTAAGGTATATCGGGATTTAGCATTTGTAATTGATATCAATATTACACATAATGAAGTATTAGAGTCTATAAGGAACGGAAGTTCTAAGTTATTGCATAGTATTAAGTTATTTGATATATTTCAAAGTGAAAGTTTGGGTGAAGGTAAAAAAAGCCTTGCTTTCCAATTAGAGTATTTTGATGAATCTCGTACTTTAACTGAAGATGAAGTTGAGAAAGATTTCAAAAACGTGATAAAGAATGTTGAAAAGAAATTCAATGCTAAATTAAGAGGTTAAGATTGTCCGAAGCTTCTAAATATGATCTTTTTATCGATGAATTAAACGCCTTAGAAAAACAGGTACATTATTTCATTCAATCAAGCAGTGAATTAGAAGAAGCTAATAGTGAATTGAAAGAGAAATATAATAAGATTAAGACTGAAAATTTATTGCTTACGGAAAAATTGAAAGATTTGGAAAAGAAATTAAGTGATCCATTACTTAAAGGAGTAGCGGACCTTAAAGATTCTGTTAAAGCGGAGGGTAAGGAAGATTTGAAAAATAAAATAGATGAATTAATCGAGATAATCGATTATCATTTGCGTTCTTAGAAAAATTGTCTTTAACGGATAAGACATAAAATGGAAAAAAAGAAGCTAAAAGTAAAAATATTTGACCAAGATTATTCTCTATTGGTAGATAACGAAGAGATTGCCAAGGAATTAGCAGATTATGTAAATGATATGATGGAAGATACAAAAGAAGAATTGCCCGGGCAGCCTAAAGATACAATAGCGATAATTGCAGCGTTAAATATAGCTTATGATTTATTTGTTGAGAAAAATAAATTCCTTGAATTTAGTATACAAGCGACAGATAAAATAAAAAAGATAAAGCTTCTTATGAATAACTCCAAGTTTATGTCCTCCGATTAGTTTTACCGCGCTGCCGATTCGAATATAAAAAAGAACTAATGTAAAACTACAAGGGTTATTGACTTGCGGCGTGTATTACAGGCCTCAACCTGTTTCGGCAGGTCTGTCTTAAGTGACAGCCAGTGGAAGTAAAAAGCGTTGGGCAATTTCCCGCACTGTGTAGGTGGGGTTCTTTCTTACTTACCAGGTCGGCAGATGCGGCTTTAATTTTCTATTTATGGAGGTGTATTTGATGGAGAACATTATTGTTCTGATAGTGGTTGTTTTGGTTGTCGCAGGGGTGGCTTTTTATCTTGGTTGGGTTATTAATAGCAAAATTGGTTCTAATAGCATTACAAGAGCAGAAGATGAAGCTAAACGTATTAAAGAACAAGCTCAAAAATTTCTTGAAGATGCAGAAAAAGATGCTAAACATATAAAACGTGAAAAACTTCTTGAAGTAAAAGATGAATGGTTAAAGAAGAAACAAGAATTTGATGCTGAAGTAAATACCAAAAAGCAAAAGATACAAACCCAAGAAAAACAACTTGAAGTAAAAGAAGATTCACTTGATAAAAAAATTGAATCGGTTAATCAAAAAGAAAAATCAATAAAAGATTTAGAAAATCAGCTTAATAAATCGAAAGATGATTTAGAAAAGAAACATGCTGAATTGGACAAAAAGATTTACGAGCAGAATGTTCGATTGGAGAAAACCGCAGGATTAACATCGGACGAAGCTAAAAAGATGCTTGTAGAAAATATGCTTAGTAAAGCTAAATCAGATGCTGCTCAATCGATTAAAGAGATTCGTGACCAAGCAAAAGTTGATGCTAAAAAAGAAGCTCAGAAAATAGTTGTTCAAGCTATTCAGAAAACAGCGGTTGATCATTCAGTTGAATCAACTGTATCAGTTGTACAAATTCAAAATGATGAAATGAAGGGAAGGATTATTGGGCGTGAAGGTAGAAATATTCGTGCCTTTGAAGCTGCAACTGGTGTGGATGTAATTGTGGATGATACGCCTGAAGCAGTAATACTTTCAGCTTTCGACCAATTTAGAAGAGAAGTTGCACGTATTTCATTAGAGAGATTGATTGGTGATGGAAGAATCCATCCTGCAAGAATCGAAGAGGTGGTAGCTAAAGTTGAACAGGAATTAGATGAAGAAATTCAAAAAGAAGGTGAAAATACTCTTATTCAACTTGGCTTGCATGGACTTCATCCTGAATTAGTAAAATATGTCGGAAAGATGAAATATCGTTCAAGTTATGGTCAGAACTTATTACAGCATAGTATTGAAGTAGCTTATTTAACAGGTGTAATGGCGGCAGAATTAGGCTTTGATGTTAATCTTGCTAAGAGAGCCGGTTTATTGCATGATGTGGGTAAAACTGTTGATAAAAATATCGAAGGACCTCACGCACTATTAGGATATGATTTAGCTAAGAAGTATAAAGAGCACCCAATAGTTATTAATGCTATTGGTAGCCACCATGAAGATATAGAAATGGAACATCCAATTTCGGCATTAGTGCAAGCAGCAGATGCAATAAGTGGAGCAAGACCCGGAGCAAGACGAGAACCTTTAGAGAGTTATGTAAAAAGATTAGAGAATCTCGAAACTTTAGCTAAGTCATTTGAAGGTGTTGCAAAGACTTATGCTATCCAAGCCGGTAGGGAAGTTCGTGTCGTAGTAGAACCAGATAAAATTGATGATATTTTATCAGATAGATTAGCCTATGAAATCTCACAAAAGATTCAAGAAGAGATGCAATATCCCGGACAGATAAAAGTTACCGTGATAAGAGAAGTAAGAAAAATTGCTTACGCAAAATAAAAATATGAGGGTGCTTTTAATAAAGCACTCTCGTTTAAATATATTAATATGCCATCAAAATCAATATTAGTCGGTATAACCGGCGGAATTGGGTCAGGAAAATCTTTAGCATCACAAATGCTAAAAGAGAACGGGTACCCGGTACTTGATGCAGATACCATTTCAAAAGAATTGGTTAATACTGATTCCGTTATTAAATCTTCTTTAATAAAAGAATTTGGTGAATTAACTTATAAAGAAGATAAGCTTAATGCTAAATATCTTTCAGATAAAGTATTCGGCGATGAAAGGAAATTAAAAACACTCAATTCTATTACCCATCCTATAATAATCAATAAGTTAAAAGAACTCGCTGCTGGATTGGCTTTAAATAACAAAATTGTATTTGTAGAATCAGCATTAATTTTTGAAGCTGATTTTGAAGATGTTTTTGATTATTTGATTTTGATTTTTACCGAAAAAGATAAACGCATTGAAAGGGTGATGGACCGAGATAAAGTTTCTGAAAAAGAAGTCGAAAAAAGAATTAATTCTCAAATCTCTGATGATGAAAAAAAGGGATTAGTTGATTTTGTAATTCAGAATAATAGCACAGAAATGGAGCTAAAGAAGAAAATAGACTTCGTTATAATGATACTTAGATCGATAAATATAAATAAAAAGGATAGCCAGGTCTAAGCTTGATTTAGAGCTATCCTTAAATTAATTTTGAATGTTCAATCATTGAAAAAGGTGCATCGTGAAAATGCTTAATCAGTTAATTGTCTCGTTTGTTAAATTATTGCCGAGACCCGTTGTAAAGATTTTTGCTCAAAAGTATATGGCAGGTGAAAAATTAGATGACGCTGTTAAAGCTGTAAAGAATTTGAATTCTAAAGGTATTGTTGCTACAATGGATGTTTTAGGTGAAGCTATTAAAAACAAAAAAGAAGCTGAAGATGCTAAAATCGAATGTCTTCAAGTTTTAGATGCTATTAATGAAAATAACCTTGATAGTAATTTATCGATTAAGCCAACTCAATTAGGCTTGATTATCGATCCTAATTTATGTTATCAAAACTTATGTGAGATTTTGGATAAGGCAAAATCATATAATAATTTTGTTAGAATTGATATGGAAGATTCTCCTGTTACGAGTGATACAATCGCTCTCTTCAGAAAGCTAAGGGAAAAATATAATAATGTAGGAATAGTTGTTCAGGCTTATTTAAAGAGAACTTTTGATGATGTAGTGGCTCTTGATAAAGAGGGAACAACTTATCGTCTCTGTAAAGGTATCTATGTAGAACCAGCTGAAATTGCTTATAAAGGGAAAGAAGAAGTTAGAGATAATTTCTTGAAGATATTAAATCAAATTTTGGATGATGGAAATTATGTTGGTATTGCAACTCATGATGATCCATTAGTTATTGGTGCTTATAAAATGATTAAAGAAAAAAATATCGATAAAAGTAAGTTTGAATTTCAGATGCTTTATGGAGTAAAGGAAGATTTACGCGATAGAATAAATAAAGATGGTTATAAGATCAGAATATATGTTCCTTTTGGAGAGCATTGGTATGCTTATTCTATTAGAAGATTGCAAGAAAATCCGCAATTAGCATGGTATATAACAAAAAGCATCTTTTCATTTAGTTAATGAATGTATTAGGATTAGAAAGTTCCTGCGACGAGACTTCGGTTTCGATTATTGCAGATGATGTAATAAAATCGAATTTAATTTCTTCACAAGATTTTCATATTAAATACGGCGGGGTAGTTCCAGAGCTATCCAGCCGTGCTCATTTGCAAATTATTAATCCCTTACTAAAACAATCTTTACAAGAGGCAAATATGACTCTTAATGATATTGATTTAGTTTGTGCAACAGCTGGACCGGGATTAATTGGAGCATTATTAATTGGGCTTACCTATGGGAAGTCTTTAGCCTATGGAATGGGAAAGCCATTTATACCTGTTGATCATGTCGAAGGACATCTCTTCTCAGGATTCTTAATGGATGAAAAACCGGAATACCCGTTTCTTTCTTTGACTGTTTCCGGTGGACATACACTTTTGTTATTAGTCAGCAGTCCAGTTGATATTAAGAAATTGGGAACTACTATAGATGATGCAGTAGGAGAAGCATTTGATAAAGTTTCTAAGATGCTTGGTTTTGGTTATCCGGGGGGTCCTAAAATTCAAGAAGCTGCTTCTAAATATTCAGGTGATTTTATTTCATTCCCAATCTCAAATACTAAAGGCGAATTCGATTTTTCTTTTAGCGGAATTAAAACTGCTGTATTAAGATATATTCAGAAAAATTTTGAGGATACAGATAAAGTAGCTGAAACTGATAAAAATTTAATATCTGCATCATTCCAACATTATGCAATTAAGGCATTAATTCAGAAGGTAGAAAAAGCACTAAAAAATTATTCAGTAAAATCACTTTCATTATCAGGTGGTGTAGCTGCCAATAAATTATTAAGAGAGGAATTTTCTCTACTTGCTAAAAGAAAAAAAATAAAATTAATTATCCCCGATATTCAGTTTTGCGGTGATAATGCTGCAATGATTGCATATAGGGGAGAAATGCTTTATAAAGAGGGGCTTTCATTTTCAAATGAATTAAACGCCTATCCGAGTCTTACATTTAATAAATTAATAAGGTAACGCAATATCGAAACGAATAACAAACTTATTCTTTTAACCCGAAAAGAAGTCAAGACGGTGATATATTTCTTCTTTTTAATGGTTGGAATTTTTACATATATATTTCTCTTTCCTAATAGCTATTATTTTAATCCGCAAGTAACCTTGGAAATTAAACAAGGTATGAATTTTAATGATGTTTTAGATTCATTGAAATCAAAAGGTATTATTCAAAATAAACTTCTTCTTAAATTCGTAGCATATATCTATAATGCAGAAACGAAAATAAAAGCAGGAAAGATTCAAATCCCAAATACATTATCAAATGTAGGATTAGTTGAGTTGCTGCTTTCGACTACAAAAAAAACTGATAAGTTAATTTCAATTGGTGAAGGGATTTGGCAGAATAAATTAGCAAAGTTATTTAAAGATTCACTCGGAATAGATTCATCCAAATTTATGTTTTTATCGCATGATAAAGAGTTCTTAAAGACCATAGGGTTTGAAGGTGATAATATTGAAGGATATCTATTACCAGAGACATATTATTTTTATCTCGATTCATCTCCTCAAAATATCATCAAAAAGCTTTATGCAGCTCAAAATCGGTTCTTTGACAACTATATTAGGATAAAAGATATTAAAACAGAATTGACTCGTAAGGAAATTTTAATACTTGCATCAATTGTTGATGGAGAATCAAATAAAGAAAGCGAATTTAGAACTATTGCAGGAGTTTATTTAAATCGACTTAAAATAGGGATGCCTTTGCAAGCTGATCCAACTGTGCAATACTTAATTAGGGAGAAGAGAGGCGATCAGCTATACCGAAGAGACTTTCTAATTAAAAGTGATTATAATACTTATTTAAAAGGAGGATTACCTCCAAGCCCTATAAATAATCCAGGCAAAGCAGCAATTATGGCTGTAATTAACCCCGAAAAGCATAATTTTTTGTATTTTGTGGCTGATGGAACCGGAGGACATGTTTTTTCTTCATCTTTTATTCAACATCAAATTAATGTAGGCAGATATAAAGCATGGCAAAGAAATTCAAAATAGTTTTATTCGGATTCTTTTTATTATATGGCTGCGCAAATCAATTGCCTCCCGGCGGCGGTGAAGTAGATAAAGTACCTCCAGTTATTACTGAAACATTTCCTTTGGATGGGACTACAAATTTTGAAGAAGAATATATTGAATTAACTTTTTCTGAATATGTTGATAAAAGAACTGTTCAGGAAGCTTTGTTTTTTGCTCCATCTATTGGAAATGATGCTGAATTTTCATGGAGTGGTACAACTGTTAGAGTTTATTTTAATACTGATTTAAAGAAAAATACAACCTATACAGTAAGTATTGGTTCAGATGTAAAAGACCTTCATAATTCAAATAAAATGGCGAACCCATTTAGTTTAGTATTCTCTACCGGAGAGAAAATATCTAAAGGAAAAATAGTCGGAAATGTTTTCTCGAATGATTCTGAAAATGCATTTGTATTCGCTTATAAAAATGATAAAGCATTTATTGAAATAGATTCCGTTAAACCTGATTATATTTCTCAAGTAGGGAATAATGGTCAGTACTCTTTTATGGGATTATCCGAAGGTAAATATATAGTCTTATCAATCATCGATAAAATCAGGAATCAAGTTTATGATAAGGATGAAGATATTTTTAATTTATCTTGGAAGCCTGTTGAATTAGAAAATGATTCAATAGAGATTAATAATGTCGATTTCATTTTGATGAAAGTGAAAGCAGTAGGTAAAGAGATAATAGATTCAACTAAGATAGCTGAGAAAGATACTATTCTACCTTCATTAAAATCGCTTGTTACCAAATACGAAAGCAATAAAATCGATTTTGATTCTCCACAATTCACATTGGTCTTTTCTGAAAAAGTAATTAGCGATTCTTTAGATTGTTTTATTTCTATAAGTGATTTGAAAAAAAACAATTACGATTACAAAATAACAACTGTTGACACAATTCAATATGATGTAAGTTTCGCAAAGGTAAAACCAAAAACTGAATTTATTATAAAAATAAATTTAAATCCGATTAAGGATTTATCCGGTAATAAAAAGGATACTACCATTACTAAAACAATTTCAGCAATGAACGATATAGATTTCGTTACGATAGCAGGAAGTGTAGAATCTGATGAAGGGAATAAAAATCCTATAATAGTTAAATTGGCAGACACGAAATCGAAAACAGAAATAAACTCGGTGAAAGTGGATGCAAATAAATTTAAGTTAACGAAGATTTTACCGGGGAAATATTTTTTATATACTTTTATCGATGCGGATTCAAATTCAGTTTATACAAATGGAAAGTTATCCCCATTTGTATATTCCGAAAAATTTATTCTTTACCCGGATACTCTTAAAATTAAATCAAGATGGTCTTTAGAAGACCTCAAAATAAAATTCCCTAAATAGGTTAATATTTTTTAAGTGATTCAAGTATGTAATTATATTTTAGTAATACTTGATTAGAAATCTCATTTACAAAAAGTTCATTCTGTTTTATAATTTCATAAGCGATGGTTTGATTTGCCAAAGACGAACAATTAATTACAACATTTAAATAAGCTCCTTTAGCTGCAGTATCTGCTAAAAGCAAAGCAACTCCCACATCAGAGATAGAGTTTGTATTTCCTCTATCTGCAATCTCAATTAAGAATGGGATTAATTCATAGCATTTTTTTATAACATTCGCAGGGACTATTGCCGCTCCTATGGTTGCTTCTTGAATTATTTTATCTCTTTCTAATTTTTCTTCTTCGGTTTCTTTAGGTAATTTAAATGCGCTCATTACTTTATTAAACGCTTCATTATCTTCTGATGCAAGTTTTGTGAAATCGTCAACAAAAGTATTTAAGTTTACAGATAAGCTTATCATATTAGCTTCTACATTGGCATATTTTTTTTTACCGATTGTAAGATTACAAACCATAGTCCCAAGAGAAGACGAGAGGGCACCACAAAATGCAGCTACATTTCCTCCTCCCGGAGTAGGTGAGTTTGATGAAAGACTTTCCAAATAATTTTTTATTGTGTTATTGGTATCCATTATATACTCCTAAATCATATATTCAATTATTTTTTCTTCAGGTACAAATTTATTGAGGAAGTTTAATCCAAGATTTTCAATTGCGGAATCTAATAATTCTTTTTCGTTATTTGTTTTATTTTTTGTGTAAAATCTTCCGGCTTCTAATATTGCATCTAATGGTACTAAACCTACGATTTCACTTCCTTTCACATTTACTCCCAACCTCGCAGCTTCCTTTTTTACTTCTTCAAAAGCAATATGAATAGGAGTAACGTAATAATTTTTTAAGTTCATCGATACTTGAGTCATTGCAAATTTCTCCAAACTAACACCCATCCCCTGAACTGATTTTAATTTTCCGGGAACTCTAACTGTTTCACCATTTTCTTTTACAATTTTGCCGAACTCATCTCGTTTTGGATATCCACTTTCTCGAACAACCTCTCCAATTTCTTTAGCATACTTAACTTCGTGGGAATCAATATTCACATTATAAGCAACTAAAAAGAATCTTGATCCTGTTACAATTGCGCCTAATTTCGGATTAAATTTTGCTTCCCCAAAATCAGGGTGCCATTTAGGGTCTTTTAATTTTTCTTCTAATCCTTCATATTCTCCTTGGCGAATATTTGAAAGCAATCTTCTTTCTGGCAGTAAAGCGGCATCTTCATAGAGGTAGACGGGCACATTTAATTTCTTCGAGATTATTTCGCCAAATTTTTTAGATATTGCTACGCATTCTTCAGTGGTACTATTTTTTACAGGTATAAACGGTACTACATCAATTGCTCCTAATCTTGGATGCTCACCCTTATGTTCTCTCATATCAATAGCATCAGCAGCGGCTGTACACACATTAATTGCACCGTTGAGTATTCCTTCTTCATTTCCTGCTAATGTAACCACCATCCTATTATAATCAGCATCGGGCTCTAAACTTAATAATTTCACATTCTTTGTCTCTGATATAGAATCTTTGATTAGTTGAAAAGTTTTTTCATTCTTCCCTTCACTAAAATTTGGGACACATTCAATTATTTTCATTTATTCACCTTGTTTTGAGTAAACTATGTTGCCTTTTTTAATTGTCATTACATTTAAATTAGTGCCGAGATTATAAATAATATCATTGTAGTCCTGTGTATCCATGATAGCAAAATCAGCATCTTTACCTATTTCGATACTTCCTATTTTCTCGCTGCGATTTAATGCAAATGCAGAATTAATTGTGTATGCAGAAATGATTTCCTCGAATGTCATTTTCATTTTTAATGCTGCCATTCCCATCACAAGACTGATATTTGATATGTTTGAAGAACCCGGATTATAATCAGTAGCTAAAGCAACGATTGCATTATTATCAATTAGTTTTCGAGCAGGAGCGAAATCATAATCAAGGAAAAATGAAACTCCGGGGAGCAGAACAGCGGCTGTTTTACTTTGGCTCAATTTATCAAAATCAGATTCTTTGATTACTTCTAAATGATCGATACTTGTTGCTCCGAATTTAAGAGCAGAATCTAAACCACCTACGTTATTAAATTGTTCAGTATGCAGTTTTAATTTTAATCCATATTCAACAGCTGAACTAAATATCTTTTCTACATCTTCGTAAGTAAAAGCAGTCTTTTCACAAAATACATCGCAAAATTCTGCAAGTTTATTTTTAGCAATAAAAGGGATTAATTCAGTGCAAATAATTTGGAGATACTTCTTATGGTCATTTTTATATTCAGGAGGATAGGTATGCGCACCAAGGAATGTTGGTACAATTTCAATTTTAGATTGAGACTTCAGAGTATTTATCACTTGTAATAACTTAATCTCGTCATAGTAACTCAATCCATAACCACTTTTAATTTCTAATGTAGTTACGCCTTGTTCAATAAATCGATTAATCTTAGGAATAGAGTCATTTAGTAATTCTTCGTGCGATGCGCCTCTTACTTTTTGAACTGTGGAAATAATACCACCGCCGTTCAAGGCAATCTCTTCGTAAGAAGCAC
This sequence comes from Melioribacteraceae bacterium, assembly GCA_041674625.1. Taxonomy (GTDB): domain Bacteria; phylum Bacteroidota; class Ignavibacteria; order Ignavibacteriales; family Melioribacteraceae; genus BRH-c32. Next base: position 13,999 of record JBAYVI010000029.1, read on the forward strand.
CTCTAAGTTTTAATTTAAATTCATTCGCTCGTGAGCCTAAAAAAGTAAGATGTGTATGGCATTCAACTAACCCTGGCATTATAACTTTATTTTTTAAATCTATTTTTTCGGTAGCAGAATATTTACTCAATTTAGAATTTGAAATAAAATCTAATATTATTCCGTCTTCAATTAAAATAGAATGGTCTTTAATAATGTCTAAATTATTAAGTTCCTTTGGACCTCGTTTATAGTTTTTATTATTTGTATTAACGGTAACTATTTGCGAAGTATTTGTAAATAATTTTTTCATTTTTAATAAGTAGTCTAAAGAATTAGTTTGTTTTGATGCCGACTCTTAATATGCTAATATTTTTGTCATTTTGCCAATATTTTATTAAATTTGAAGTCTAATTTTTAAGGATTTCCAATGCCCGCAGGAAAAAAATTAAAAATCCTATTTGTGACCTCCGAAGTTGTCCCGTTCATAAAAACAGGTGGATTGGCAGATGTATCATCTGCATTGCCTCAGATTTTGCAAGAATTAGGACATCAGGTAAGGATTGTAGTTCCCAAATATGGTGCTATTGACGAAAGAAAATATAAAATACATGAAGTGGTTCGGTTAAAGGACTTAACCACAGAAATCGATAAAAAAGAAGTTGTTTTTTCCCTTCGATCATCATTCCTCATCGGACAAAAAACTCGAGTTCAAATCTATTTCCTTGATAATAATGACTATTATGGAAGCAGACATAGTTTATATTCAGATCCTATGACGGGAGAGGAATATGCCGATAATGATGAACGGTTTATTTTATTAGCAAGATCAATATTTGATCTTATTCAAAAGCTTGGATGGATACCTGATATTATTCATTGTAATGATTGGCAGTGTGGATTAATTCCTGTTTACTTAAAAACAATGTATAATGATGATCCAATGTTTGAAAACATTAAGACGGTTTTTACTGTTCATAATTTAGCTTCACAAGGTGTTTTTCCTAAAAGTTCGTTTGCGAAAACCGGGTTACCAAATAATTTAGAGAAAGAATCAGGTGTATTACAAAAGGGGAAGATGAATTTCCTTAAAAGTGGATTGCTTTTTGCAGATGCCATTAATACAGTAAGTGAAACCTATGCTAAAGAAATTAGCGAAGATAAAACATTGGGACTTGGTCTTTATGATTCTCTTTCCAAAAGAAAGAAAGACCTTTATGGAATAATCAATGGAATAGACGATTCAATTTGGAATCCTGAAATTGATTCTAAAATTCCAAAAAAATATTCAATGAAGAATTTAGACCATAAAATTGAAAACAAGAAAGCATTAGCAGACAATTTCAATTTGGAATATAAAAGGGAAGTACCAATCATTGGATTAATAAGCAGATTAGTTGATAATAAAGGATTTGATTTGCTTAAGAAAGCTGTCCCGGATTTATTAAAAATTGATGCTCAGTTTGTAATATTAGGTACGGGCGATAAAAAATATCATAAGTTTTTAGAATCGTTATCGTCAAAGAATCCAAATAAATTTTCATGCTATCTCGGATTTGATGATGAATTGGCTCATTTAATAGAAGCAGGTTCTGATATGTTTTTAATGCCTTCTTTATATGAACCATGTGGATTAAACCAGATGTATAGTTTGATGTATGGAACAGTACCGATTGTAAGAAAAACCGGAGGTCTGGCAGATACCGTAATTCCTTATAATTCCAAAAATGAAGAAGGGAACGGATTTGTTTTTGAAAAGTATAATGCAAAAGAAATGGTGGCAGAGATTAAAAATGCAGTTAAAGTTTATTCAAGCGACCAGAAGACTTGGCAGAAAATCATGAAAAATGGTATGAAATCTAATTTTACATGGTTAAATTCTGCAAAAAATTATATTGATCTCTATCGGAAACTTACAGACTAATTAATGCAAAGCAAAGCAATATTTTTGGACAGAGACGGGACTCTAAATCATGATCCGGGCTATATATCCGATCCGGATATTATTGAATTATTACCGGGAGTTGTGGAAGGATTAAAACATCTCCAATCAGAATTGCATTTCAAATTAATAGTAGTTTCAAATCAAGCCGGCATTTCTCGCGGGCTTATTACGAATGAGCAGGTCGATAAAGTAAATGAAAGAATTAGTGATTTATTAATCTCTGATCAAATTCGGATTGAGAAATTTTATTATTGCCCATTCCATCCCGAGTTTAGCAATGAAGATGAATGTAAATGTAGGAAACCATCACCAAAGATGATATTAGATGCTTCGAAAGATTTTAATATTGATCTTTCAGAATCGTATCTAATAGGTGATAGGGCATCGGACATTGAATCTGGTTTAAATGCAGGTGTTTATTCAATCTTACTAAAATCAGATATTTTTAAAGATCAAATTTCTATCTTGCAAAATCACCAAAAATCTGCCAATTTTGTAGCCGATAATTTCAGGCATGCTGTTTCTAAAATTGCAGAACGAACGAAAAAGGAGATATAGTTGCAAAAAAAATTTTTATTATTGTTCATTATCGGTCTATTGACTTTTGGTTGTAGCGATGATCCATCTTCTGTTGGAGGTAATTTAATCTCTGATGAAGATAAAGTAGCTTTTGATATATTAGATTCAGGTGTAGGTCAAGTAAGCCAAACCTCTTCCTATTATTATACTCCACAGGCATTTGGTAGTACAAGTAAAGTAATGGTAGGTGCTACAGATGAATTTTCTGCTTATATGCTTCTTAAGTTTGATATTTATCTCCAAGATTCAGTTATTGCTCTCTTAAAGAGTAATGGCGCAAGGGTTAATAAATCTTGGATTAATTTTTATCCTGTTTATACAGCCGGTAATGCAGATTCAAAAATTTCATTAACAGCCCATGAAATTGAAAAAAGTTGGGCATTGGGGTTTGATCTCGACAGCATAAATACACTCCCTTATAAAGGTGAAAATGTAATTTCTAATCTTACTGATACAGATACATTACTTACTTGCGACTTATCACTCGATCTTACAAAACAATGGATAGACGGTGTAGTTAATGCTGATGATTCAAAGAATAATGGTGTTATTTTTGTCCCACAAGGTAAAAGTAAAATCTATGGATTTAATGCTATCTCATTATACTCAACAGCAAATCCAACTATGTATAATGTAGAAATAGAAAGACCAGGCGTTTGGAAAGACACACTGCAAATTACTCCATACTTAGATAATCATGTAGTAAAAGGGAGTAAGCCTAATTACGATGATAGGCTGATTGTACAGTCCGGATATATTGTGAAAGGAAAGTTGTTTTTTGATTTATCAGCTTTACCAAAACCGTCAATAATTAATAAAGCGATAGTTGAATTAACATTAGATACTTTATTGACAAAAGATGGTGTCCCTGCTTCGGATTCATTAGTGATATATGCAATTAAAGATTCAAGTACTAACGAACTGACAACTGATAGTGTTTATAATTCATTATTGACTAAATCGGGGAATATATATACAGGCGACATTACTTGGATGATTCAGAAAATAATTGAAGGAAGCGATTATCAAGGATTCAGATTAGATTTATATGATGATTCCGTATCTGCTTCAAGAATTGTATTTTATGGAAGCAAATATCAAGAAAGTGCTAAGCGTCCTCGAATTAAAATAACTTATACGAGAAAACAATAATGAAAAAATTATATATAATATTACTTGTAATAAGTTTTAGTGCTAATACATTTGGCCAAGGTTCTGTTTATAGCAAGTTTGGGCTTGGAGATGTTCGTACAGCTAAGTTTGGACGATCTATGGGCTTAGGAAGCAATGGAATTGCATTTTATGATAATGACTATATATCGACTGTAAATCCTGCAGCATTATTTAAAGTGAGATTAGCTCGTTTCGAATCTGGTGTTCAGGTCAATTCGTTTTCGATTAAAGACGATATTAATAGTTCTTTTTATAGTAGTACAAAATTCTCCGGTATGCAACTTGCTTTTCCTGTAGAAAAAGATTTAGGAATTGTAGTTAGTGCCGGTATCGTTCCTTATACTGATATAAACTTTGATGTATCTACAATAGATGAGACTCCCATAATTGATCCACATACAATTGATTTTAAAGGTGAGGGTGGATTATCTAGATTATTTATTGCTTCTTCATATAAATTACCTTTTGATTTTGTGATTGGTGGATCATTCGATTACTATGTTGGAAGGAGTGAATACTCAACTACTATTAAGTTTGATTCACAGTCTTCATTTCAAGATGCAGCTTTCAGAAAAGATTATTCTTATGAAGGTATAGGTGGAACATTTGGATTATTATCGAGTGATTTATCTCACATTTTTGGGACAGAGGTTATTTCAGATTTTAGACTTGGGGCGGTATTTGGAACCGGCGCTCATCTTAGAACCGATACGGTGAGTAATACAAATTCTCAACTTGGTTTAGTTGCCGGAGCAGAAGGTACTACATATACAGATCTACCAATAAAATATGGGTTAGGACTTTCTTTTAAAATAAATAAAGATTATTCAATTTTGTTCGATTATCTACAAGAGAATTGGTCAGATTATAAATATAATGACAAAACTGTTTTACAACTAAGGAACTCAACAAGTTTCAGTACCGGGTTTGAGTATAAAATGCATAACCCTTCATCAGGATCATTCTGGGAACAGGCAATGTACCGTGGTGGTTTAAGTTATGAAAGCACTAATTTAGAACTAAACGGTGAATCAATTAACCAGTTTTCTTTATTTGCAGGAGCTTCATTACCTTTGGGACTCGATAGTTTTATAGATTTTGGTTTCCAGTATGGAATGAGAGGCACAACAAATAATAAATTATTAAATGAGAATTTTTTAAGATTTTCTGTATCTTTGACCTTAGGGGAATTGTGGTTTTTAAGGCAGGACAGATAAACACTAACATATAAGGAATTATTAAATTGAAAAAGGCAGTCATCTTCTCGTATTTAATAGCAACTTTGTTTTTCTTAGCTTTTAAAGTAGAAATATTAGCTCAGGAAAAAAGTTCAAATCTAATGGCAGATTTTAGTTTATTTTATGAATATAATAAAAATAATGATGCTAAATCGGCAATACCTTACGGATGGAAAGTTATAAATACTGATCCAACCAATTTTCTTAAATACAAAATTTTCCAGAAGATGGAAGACATGTATTGGTTTGAACATGATAGTACTGATATTGGTGATGCTGCTAAATTAGTAATTGCAGATACTACTTTGCATTTATATGAATTAGCAATGAAATATGAACCTGAAAGAGTGGGCTATTATCTTGCTAAGAAAGCTTACATTTTAGAAATGTGGAAAAACGAAGAAGCCCCAATTGTAATTGAAGCATACGAAAAAGCTATGGAAGTAGATCCAAGTCTTCCAAGTTATTATAAGGATAGATTGGGAATAATATATGCAGCAAATGCAGCTGAAGGCAACGATTACAAACTAAAAGCATTAGACCTTTACTCAAAATTATCTGAAATGGAGCCTGACAATCAAATTTGGGTAGCTAAAATTGAAAACTTAGCATCAGATATAAATGAACTTGTAGATATTACAAAGAAGTCATGGGATTTAGATAAAGATAATTTAGAAAAAGCATGGAAATATGCTTCAATTTGTATTAAAGCGCAGGAATTAGAAAAAGCAAAGGAGCCATTAGAATTTTTAACTAAAAAATCTCCTGAAGTAATTAATTATTGGAAACAATTAGCAAGCGTATATGAAAAATTAGATCAGAATGATAAAGCATTAAATGCATATAAAACACTTATTACTTTACAACCTGATAATAGAGATAATTATGTGAATGTAGCATTAATTTATAAACGTACAGAACAGCTATCAGTTGCTCGTGGATTTCTTCAAAAAGCTGCAAATACAAGTTCTGATTGGGATTACCCATATATCATTGAAGCACAATTATATGAGCAGGCAGCCAGATCATGTGACTTTGATTTTATGGCAAAATGTGTTTATTTATTAGCAGTAAATACATACAGAAAAGCAGCTGGAATGGGTGGTCAATTTGCTTCAGCAGCTTCTGATCGAGTAAAAGCACTTTCAAACTCAACTCCAACTAAAGAAGACTATTTCTTTAGAAAACTTAATACGGGTGATACTATTAAGATTGAAGGAAATTGCTATTCATGGATTGGAAAAACTGTTCAAGTACCTTAATAATTGAGGATATTGATGAATCATTTAATGAAAGACCAAGAAGCTTTTAAAATTGCCCAATTGGAATTAAATAGACAAGAAGATCATTTAGAACTAATCGCATCTGAAAATTTCGTTAGTCTACCGGTTTTAGAAGCAGTCGGTTCGGTTTTGACTAATAAGTATGCTGAAGGATATCCGGGTAAAAGATATTATGGTGGATGCGAGTATGTTGATTTAGCTGAAGATTTAGCAAAAGATCGACTTAAAGAATTATTTGGTGCTGAATATGTAAATGTCCAGCCGCATAGTGGTTCACAAGCCAATATGGCTGTATATATGGCATTAATTAAACCGGGTGATACTATTCTTGGTTTAAGTTTGGATCACGGTGGGCACTTAACTCATGGCTCTCCGGTTAATTTTTCTGGGCAGATTTATAGGTCTGTCGGTTATACTCTTTCAAAAGAAACAAAACTCTTAGATTATAATTTAATTGAAGAATTAGCTGTAAAAGAGAAGCCAAAGATTATAGTTGCCGGTGGAAGTGCATATTCAAGAGATTGGGACTATTCTAAGTTTAGAGAAATAGCAGATAAAGTAGGTGCATTTTTAATGTGCGATATGGCGCATCCTGCAGGATTAATTGCCAAAGGGCTATTAACAAATCCACTTCAATATTGCGATATAGTTACGTCAACAACACACAAAACATTACGCGGACCAAGAGGCGGAGTAATTTTAATAGGCAAAGATGGTGAAAACCGACTTGGAATTAAAACTATGAAAGGTGATAGACTAAAATTGATGTCCGAGATGATCGATTCGATCGTCATGCCAGGTATTCAAGGCGGTCCATTAATGCATGTAATACTTGGTAAAGCTGTTGCTTTTGGCGAAGCACTTAATGATTCTTTTGGTGAATACGCTAAACAGGTTATTAAAAATGCAAAAACACTTTCTACTGAATTAATTAATCTTGGTTATGATATAAGCTCAGGTGGTACAGATAATCATCTTATGTTGGTTGATTTGACAAGTAAGGGATTGAGTGGTAAAAAAGCTGAAAACGCACTTGGGGTTGCAGGTATTACGGTAAATAAAAATATGGTGCCTTTTGATACAAAGAGTCCATTCGTTACAAGTGGTATAAGAATAGGTACTCCGGCAGTTACCACAAGGAAAATGAAAGAAAATGAAATGGTTCAGATTGCTAATTTTATAGATAAAGCAATAAATAATTCCGATAACGAAGAAGTATTATCACAAATAAAAAATGATGTTAAAAATCTTTGTTCAAATTTTCCACTTTATCCCGAGTTAAGATAAGAAAGAATGAGTTCTGAAAAACAAGAAGTAGAAATGACATTCCTTGAGCATCTCGAGGACCTTCGATGGAGATTAATTTATTCTTTTTTAGGAATTTTAGTCGGAACGATTATAGCCTGGATATTTATAGACTTTCTCGTTGATGGTCTATTACTCCATCCGGCAAGAGAAGCTCATATAAATCTTCAGAATCTTAAGCCATTTGGACAGTTATTTCTTTATTTCCAAGTAGCGATAGCTGCAGGATTAATTTTAAGCATCCCAAATGTTTTTTATCAATTATGGAAATTTATTTCGCCTGCGCTAAAATCGACTGAAAAAAAATATGTAACGACTATAGTTGTTTTTTCTACATTTTGTTTCATTATAGGGATTGTATTTGCATATTTTGTAATGCTTCCACTTACACTGCAATTTGCTGCACAGTTTGGTTCATCTACTATCGAAAATAATTTCGCAGTTGATGAATATATGTCAATTATAATGAGTGTTTTATTAGGTGCCGGATTAGTATTCGAGTTACCTATGTTATCATTTTTCCTGTCTAAAATTGGTATTCTTACACCAAAATTAATGAGAAAATATAGAAGACATTCCATTGTTGTAATTTTTATAGCTTCTGCAATCTTAACCCCGGGTACAGACCCTGTTTCACAGCTTCTATTAGCAATCCCTTTGTTTATTTTGTACGAAATAAGTATATTCGTTTCAAAATTATCACAGAAGAATATTTGATTAAAAAAAATCTTTCCGAAATTATCTTTCCAATCAATAAAGAGTTGGATGATTTCTCTATTGCATTTAAAAAATCGATGAAGACAAAAGTTGGTCTTCTTGATTTAGTAACGCGTTATATTTTAATGCAGAAGGGGAAGAAAATCCGACCTGCATTAGTAATTCTTACCAGCAAATCATGCGGTGAAGTCAATGATCGCACTTATAGAGGTGCAACATTGGTTGAATTGTTGCATACTGCTACTTTAGTTCATGATGATGTAGTAGATAGTGCTGAAACGAGACGTGGATTCCCTTCAATTAATGCTGTTTGGAAAAATAAAGTTGCAGTCTTAATGGGCGATTATCTTTTAGCTAAAGGATTAATGCTTTCAGTTGATGGAAATGATTACGATTTCCTCAAAGTAATAACAAATTCAGTTAAAAGAATGTCGGAAGGTGAATTACTTCAAATAAGTAAAACACACAAATTAAATAACGATGAAGCCACATATTTTAGAATAATTTCAGATAAAACTGCTTCGCTATTATCCACATGCTGCGAGATTGGAGCTCGTTCTGTTTCATCCAATCCGGATAAAATTAATGACATGAAAGATTATGGTGAATATATCGGAATCGCATTCCAGATAAAAGATGATATTTTGGATTATGTTGGTAAATCCTTAATTACAGGTAAGCCACTTGGAGGAGACATAAAAGAAAAAAAACTAACTCTCCCTTTAATTTATTCCTTAAATAATTCTAATAATTCTGAAAAGAGAGAGATTATTAAATTAATCAAGAGTGGTAAAAACAAAAAAAATATAACGGAAGTTATTGAATTTGTTAAAAGAAAAGGGGGAATTGAATATTCCGAAAAGATAGCCTTTGAATATTCTCAAAAAGCAATATCAAAATTAGAAAATTTTACTGAATCAGATTCAAAAACCGCACTAATCGAACTAGCTAATTACGTTATTGAAAGAAAAAAATGAATTATAATTAATAAAAATTAGTTTGCTGTATTAGTTACTTTGTTATTATTATTAGTTTTACTATTTTTTGGAGCTGTTTATATATAATTATATATCGTGTCCTTTTAAAAAACATTTTCAATAAAAATTATAGTCTATAAGGTACAGGTTGTAAATGAAAAAGACAGTCCTGGATTATACTCTTAAAATACGCCTTCCTCTAACATTATTCGTAATTGCCGCAGCATTTGTAATTACTTTTTATGCATCTCGTGCTGAAAGAGATAGTGTTGGTTACACTCCTGAGCAACCAATAGCATTCTCGCATAAACTTCATGCAGGCCAAATGGCAATTGATTGTCAATATTGTCATGTGGGTGTAACAAAGGGTAGGCAAGCCACAGTCCCATCTGTAAATATTTGTATGAACTGCCATGCAGTAGCACGCAAAGATAAGCCGGAAATTATAAAATTAACAAAATACTACGAAGAGGGGAAACCACTTCCTTGGAAACGCATTCATAAAATACCTGACTATGCTTATTTTAATCACAGTGTACATGTAAACAAAGGTGTTGATTGTGCAAGCTGCCATGGTGATGTTAAAGAGATGGAAAAGGTTGGACAAGTAAAAGCTTTTACTATGACCGCTTGTTTAGATTGTCATCGTAATCCACATGAGAACCTTCCTTATCTTCAAAAAGTAAATAATGGTCCTGAAAACTGTTTTGCATGTCATAGATAATCTGGTGAATAATGAAAACAAAAAGTCTTAATAGAAAAATATTTTTTGATAGAATAATAAAAAGCTCAATTGCCTTAGGTGTTATGTCGTTAATTCCTGCAAATTTTATTAAAACTATCAATCGAGAAAATAATAAAATAAAAATCAATTCAAATCCATTAGCAGTAAAAAGAAATAAATAGGAAATTAAATGGGCTCCAATTCAAATAATAAAAAGTTCTGGAAAAGTTTATCTGAATATAATAACGAACCGGAGATATTAAAGAATAAGAGGAATGAATTTAGGGAAGGAGTTACAGATGATTTTGAAGCGTCTGAACTAAGTGGAATGTCCCGCCGAAAATTTATAGCTCTTATGGGTGCTGCCACAGCGATTACTGCTACAGCTTGTTCTGATTATAGAGACAAAGGGGAGATAATTCCATATAATAAAAGGCCTGAGGAGATTCTTCCCGGTACAGCAAATTATTATGCTTCTACTTGCACAGGGTGCGAAAGTCTTTGTGGTATTTTAGTTAAAACTCGCGAAGGACGCCCAATTAAAATTGACGGAAATCCTGATCACCCAGTAAATAAAGGGAAAATCTGTGCTAAAGGACAGGCAGAAGTAACTAACTTATATGATCCGACAAGAATAAAAGAGCCTTTATTTAATAAAAGAAAAGTAAGCTGGGAGCAGATTGATAACCAGTTAATTTCTGAGTTTAACAAAGCAAGCAACGAAGGGTTAGAGATAGTTTTAATCTCGGAGCAAATTTTATCTCCTACATTCAAAAAACTTTTAGAAGAGTTTAAAGCCAAATATCCTTCAACTAAAGATTATTATTATTCTCCAATAGATAATGGCAATAAATTAAGAGCAGCATTTAAGAGCTATGGTAACTATTCAATTCCTACACCAAGATATGATAAAGCAGAATTAGTTCTTGCATTAGATGATGATTTCCTTGGTGTAGATGGCAATTCAATTGAGAATACAAAAAACTACACAATTAAAAGAGATGCAATCGATAAGGTAAATTTCAATCGCCTTTATGTAATTGAAGGACGAATGAGTTTAACCGGAATGATGTCAGACTATCGAATGAGATTACGCCCAGATACACAATTAGAATTAGTGTGGACATTGATAAATGAATTAAAAAACAATGGTTCAATTAGCTTGCCGACTGAAGTTGCCGAAAAGGTTTCTAATTATAATATCTCAAAATTTGTATCAGCATATAAAATCAACGAAAAGAAATTGAAAAGTTTATTATCTGACTTATCAAAGAATAAAGGTAAGGCGATAATTACTGCCGGAAAAAATTTAAGTGAATCGGTTCATATTTCCGTCAATTACTTAAATGAATTATTAAACAATTCAGGGAATTTTGATTATAATAATACTTATTTAGATACATCATACGCGACTTATAAAGATTTCGAGAATTTAGTATCCAAAATGGAATCAGGTAAAATTGGAGTAGTTATTAATTTGGATGTCAATCCATTATTCAATTTGCCCGAAGATTTAGGTTTTGAAAAAGCATACTCAAAAATCAAAACAACGGTAGCTTTTACACAAGAAAATAATGAAACAAGTGAAAAATCGAAGTACCTTCTTCCCATAAATCATTTCCTTGAATCATGGGGTGATTTTAAAAATAAATCTTATGTTATGAGTTTGCAACAACCTGTAATAAACCCGCTCTTTAATACTCGTCAAAAAGAAGCGATATTCCTAACATGGGTAAATGGTGATACCAAATCTTATAACGTTAATAGCTATCATAAATATTTATTAGAAAATTTTGATATTACTATTTATAATAATTCTTCTAAAAATACTGATAGTAAATCATTTTGGTATGGGAGTCTGCATGATGGAATTGTAGAATTAAAAACATCAACGAATAATAAGGGTAATTTTAATACTAATGCATTTGGTTCCCTCTCAAATTTTGGAGAGAAGAGTAAATATTCTGTTTATCTTACTGAAAGTTATTTCTTAGGCGGTGGTAAATATGCAAATAATGGCTGGCTTCAAGAAACACCTCATCCTGTAACAAAAATTACTTGGGATAATTATGTCTCCGTATCTCCCGCAACAGCCAATCAGTTTGGAATTGAAAAAGATGATTTATTAGAGATTTCGGTAAATAATAAAAAATTAAAAATTGCTGCAGTTATCCAACCTGGTCTTGCTGATGAAGTTCTCCATATAGAATTTGGCAATGGTAGGAAAGTAGTCGGTGATGTTGGTTTAGAAAGTGGTGTTAATGCTTTTGAGTTGATTAGTAAAAATAATAAAGAATCTAATTTTGTACTTACCGGTGCTGAGTTTTCAAAAACGGGAGAGTCTTATAAATTAGCATCTACTCAGGAGCATCATTCGTTGGATGATACATTTGTAAA
>JBAYVI010000030.1:0-25711 GCA_041674625.1 Melioribacteraceae bacterium
TTCGCCGTTAGCTTGTGAAATAAATCCGAAACCTTTTGTGTTGTTGAACCATTTTACTGATCCTTGTTTGCGCTCTGCCATAACAGTGCCGCTCCTATAATGTTTTGTTAATATGATTTTGTTCTGACAGGGCTTTAAAAACGCACGAAGGGAACTGATACATCTACGTCTGCTTCTACTTCTAAAGTTAACTGCCTTACAACATCTAACTTATGTAATTTAAAATTAATATCCAAATTAAATTTTAAAATATTTATATGCCGCTCTTTTTTAAGAAATGCAGATTATTAATAGCATCTATATATTACATTAATGAAAAAAGATAACTATATAAACAAAATGAATGAATTTGGGCGAAGTGCCACACCATTTTTATTCATTATCGATTTTGAATGCCGGAATGCAATAATTGAACCATTAGCGGAAATTGATAACGAAATTATAAAATATAACTTCGGTGGGGAACTACTAACTGAAACAGGTGTGAATAATACTGTTGTTCATTTCAAGAAATTCCCACTACCATATATTGATTACAAATCTTCTTTCGATATTGTAATGGATAATATTTATGAGGGCAATTCCTATCTATGCAATCTCACTGCTAAGACTCCGATTGAAACTAATCTTTCATTGAATGATATATACCAACTTAGCAATGCTAAATATAAAATGCAGTATAAAAATGATTTTGTTTTCTTTTCACCTGAAACTTTCGTAAAAATTATTGATGGGTATATTTATTCTTACCCAATGAAGGGAACTATCGATGCCGATATCCCAAATGCCGAAGAAATAATATTAAATGATGATAAAGAAAGAGCTGAACATATTACAATAGTTGATCTAATAAGGAATGACTTGAGTATAGTTTCTAATAATGTGGAAGTAACAAAATTTCGATATATAGATAAGATAAAAACAAACCATAAAAATCTCTTGCAGGTTTCTTCTGAAATAAAAGGAAGGCTACCAAATAATTACAAAGATAAAATCGGTGAAATAATTTTTTCTCTTTTGCCGGCTGGTTCTATATCCGGCGCACCTAAAAAGAAAACAGTAGAAATTATTAAGCAAGCTGAAACTTATAAAAGAAATTTCTATACCGGAGTAGCCGGCATTTTTAATGGAGAAAATCTCGATAGCTGCGTTATGATCCGCTTTATCGAACGAGATAATGAAAAACTATATTTTAAAAGTGGCGGTGGGATTACTTACCAATCCAATCCCGAAACTGAATATAATGAACTTATCGATAAAGTCTATCTTTCAATTTATTAGTGAAAAAGTATGAATAAATTATTTGAAACAATAAAATTGTATGATGGAAAATTATTTAATCTCTTCTATCATAATAAAAGAATGAACGATGCTCGAAAAGATTTGTTCTCGTCAGATAAAATTATCAGATTGGAAAATGAAATTAATATTCCAGATGAATTTGCAAATGGCTTATTTAAATGTAAAGTGATTTATGATAGTGAAATTATTTCGATAGATATTACCACATATATCCGAAGAAAAATCGAAAGATTAGTTTTAGTATTCGATGATAATATAGAATATACTTACAAATATCTTGACCGCACGGAACTAAACGAATTAAAAGATATCAACGCACCATTTGATGATGAAGAAATAGTTATTGTAAAAAATGGGTTGATAACTGATTGCTCTTATGCAAATCTCATATTTCTTGAAGGAGAAAATTATTTTACACCTTCAATGCCATTATTGAAAGGTACAATGCGACAAAAATTATTAGACGAAAAGAAAATTATCGAACGAGAAATTTCGATAAATGATATTGAAAAATATTCTGAAATCCGTTTAGTGAATGCAATGATAGGTGTAGCAGAGCCGATGAGAAAGTTGTTTAAATGAGATATTTGGTGTTAATGTCTTTTGTTTAGTAAATATTTAACTAAAATTTTACTTGACTAAAAAAATCTAATAATCTACATTTCTATACCCAGCCGATAAAAATAACGAATTCCTGTATATTCTCGTTCTTTTAAATGAACAGCCGAATCGAAGTTTATTAATAATTAGAGGGTGCACTATGAAAAAATTATTTACTTTTTTAGTCCCGATTTTTTTCCTTTTCTTAACGTATCAAATAACAGCCCAAACTCCTGTTACTCCTGCTCATGGTTCAGTAAACGTACCATTATTGCCTACATTAACATGGGCTAATTATATGTCTTATGCAAATGCCACAGCCGGTACTTATTCGATTTTGATTTTTAAAAAAGATGATGGACTTTATAATCTTGTTCGTTCAGCAGATCTAATTGATCCCATGTCTCGTACTTATACTGTTAACCCGGCATTAAACCCAAATTCAGAATATGAATGGTTTATAAAAGGGAGCACTGAAGTAGTTAGGCATGGAAATACAGGCGATCTTCATGGACAGGGTTTTGTTTTCACAACTCTCGTACCTCTTCCTGTAGATTTATCTTTACCCATTAATGGTGTAACTGGTGTAACAATCGAACCTCAATTTACATGGCAGGCAGCGACTATTTCTCCATTTATGTACCGTTTTGTATTAGCGAAAGATGCAGATTTTACGCAAATTGTTTATGAGAAAAATACTGCTTTACAACTATCATTGAGTTATAATGGAGTTCTTCAAAACACACTTCCTAATCTAAAGCTTGATTATAGTACAACTTATTATTGGAAAGTGCTTTCAATATATCCTGATAATTCTTTGCCTCCTGCTGATGCAGATGGATTATTAGATGAACTTTCTTCTTCTGTAAATCATTTTACAACTATGGCTGAAGTGCCGGTTCAAGTCAACTGGCCCCTTAATAATAGCTCTGTAAATCTCAATACTTCTGTAATGTTCTCTTGGGGTCTTAATCAGCAAGTCGGAACAATGAAATTCAAATTGCAGATATGCCGACAAACTGTCGCTCCAATTTATAATGATTGGATTAATCAAGCTACTACATATCCGTTCCAGAATACAACTACAAAATCAGTTTCAAATCTATATCAAGGAACAGATTATTGGTGGCGTGTAGTTCTTTATAATTCCGTTGATCAAATAATCGGATATTCAGCTAATACATTTTTTACTACCGAAGGTGGTATTAATGTAACCGCAACTCCTTCATATCCGGTGTTTGGAGAAACTGTTTATCAGGTTAATCCAACACTTTATTGGTATATTGATCAATATGCTTCGGGTATAACTTATAGTGTATGGTATTGTCCCGATGCAGGTGATGTAAATATAAATGGAAGATTGGATGATGAAGCGGGAGCATTAAATTCAGGCGCATATTCGTCTAATTTATACAAACAACTGTCCGGACTATCAAATGGCAAGACATATTATTGGCAAGTGGAAGTTCACTATGCCGCTACCGGACAGAGCAGTTTTTCGGCGATAGAAACTTTCAATACTGAAGGACCTGGTACATTACTTAAACCGATAGCATCCTATCCAATTGACGATGTAACAGTTTATACCACTTCTCCATATCTATATTGGTATCTTGGAGGAAGCAGTGCCGGTTTGGTTTATGATTTAGAGTATGTAGTTTCTACCGGAGCATTTACAAATAGTCCATCAGCCGGCTGTAATGACATTCCAGAACTTTATAAACAGATTTCAGGTTTGGTGCCCGGGGTTACATATAAATGGCAGGTTAGAACTGATAATGGAGCAACTCAATCCGCATGGTCTGATGCAGGGACTTTTGTTGTAGCGGGTGGTGCTGCTAATACTTATCCTGTTGCCACTTATCCAATAACAGATGAAACAGTTTATACAGTTACACCAACCTTATATTGGTATCTCGAAGGAACTAATCTTGGGGTTGTTAATTATACAGTAAAGTGGTATAAAGGAGCCGGAACACCCGGAGGCGGATGGTTAGCATATGCCCCGGGGGCTAATGATGCAAATGGTGGATCAGTTACTGTACCAGCTACCGATACCTACGTACAAATCCCAGTGAATTTAACTTATGGTGCCCTATATTATTGGGCTGTATCAGTAAATAATGGAATAGCTCCATCAGCATTTTCAGAAGGTTCATTTACAATTGCCGGAGGTGCTTCTGCCGGAGTAGCGGTGCTTTCTCAACCTGCTAATCACGAAATAGTTTATGGAAGCGATGTTAATTTCGGATGGTTTATGCCGGGAGGAACTTTCGGTGTAACTAATTATACTCTTACATATAGTCGTTCTGATATATTTGCTTCGGGTGTGGATGCTTATGGTGCAATAACTACAAGTGTGGCAACAAACAATTTATTTAAGTTAGTTAATGATTTGGTACCCGGAGCTACATATTATTGGTATGTAACTGCAAATTATGGCGATGGTACTTCTGCTCTTTCGCTTCATCAAGATTTTACTATCTTTACTTCATCTCTTGCAATACAGCCACGAATCGGTGGACCGGATAATGTAACTGTCCCTGTTGTTTCGCCGGTATTATCTTGGATAGTTCCACTTAAGACTAATAAACTTTACGATCTCGAAGTTGCTGACAATGCAGGATTCAATAATAAGTCAGTCTATACCGATATCAATTCTACTTTTAAAAAAGTTGATGGATTAGAAAAAGGGAAAAATTATTTCTGGAGAGTTCAGGGAAAAGATAATGAAGGAAATACTACTTATTATTCAGGTACAGGAAAATTCACAGTAGACGTAAATATCACGAGTGTAGAGGAACAAAAGATTCCGAACGAATATTCATTAGAACAGAATTATCCGAACCCATTTAATCCGACAACTATAATTCAGTTTAATATGCCAAGGAGCGGACTTGCATCTTTGAAAATATTTGATATATTGGGTAGAGAGATTGCAACACTTATGAATGAAATTAAAGATGCCGGCACTTATAAAGTTACATGGAATGGAAGTGGACTTTCGAGCGGTATCTATATATATAAATTAACTACGGGAGATTTTACTTCAGTTAAGAAAATGACATTAATAAAATAAGCTAAGGAGGATGCAATGAGTAAGGTTGGTGGTTTCGCACTAATACTACTGATTTTAAGCGGCATCGCTTTAGCGTGCTATAGCTGTCATGTAACATATTTTCAGTAGTCATAGTAAAAATGAATGACTTAATTGTTAGTTGTAATTTGGATTAAAGTGTAATAACTGGAGTAATTGCAATGGTCCAAATGGGTAATTAATTAAAGTTATTGATCATAAATAAGGAGATGAAAACAAGTAAAACTCGTTGTAGATTTTTTTCGGAATTTATTGCGTAGAATTACTAATTCATTAAATTAAAGAAGAAATTAGAACCCTCGCCTCGGTCAGTCCCGGCGGGGGCTTTTTATTTTAAATAGAGATTAATACGTAAGCTTGCAACTACACAAATCTGAATCATCGAATAATTGGACGGCTTGTGCTTTTCGTGTGGGATATTCGTAAATTTAGGGTTACTATTTTATTAACTTGGATTAAAGATTATTATGTTCAGAAATATTTTATTTACTCTCCTATTTATTGCTTCAATTAACTATTCCCAAAACATAACGCTTAAAGGAAATGTAACAGATTCGGAATTTAATTTGCCTATCCACGGAGCAATCGTTTTTATAAATAATAACTACTACTATACAAATTCAAATGGGAATTTTTGGATTCCTAATTTATCGGAAAAAGAATATTCTATTAAAGTATACCATCTTGGATACAAATCGATCGATAAGTCTATTGTTATCGATTCTTCCACACCTCAATTAATGCAGTTCGATTTAATCCCTACAATTATTGAAATGGATGAGGTGATAGTTAGCAGTCAAAAAACCGGCAAGGTATTGCGCCAATCACCCTATTCGGAAAATTTAGTTACGCAAGCAGAACTACAAGTCAAACCTTTCCAGTCGCTCTCCGATGCACTTGATAGAGAAGCAGGATTAGCTATTATTCGCGATGGAATGTGGGGTACGGAAATTTCAATTCGTGGAATGAATCGGCAAAATATTGTAGCATTAGTCGATGGCAACCGTATGGAAACCGCCACCGACCTCGCCGCACGTTTTTCGTTAGTCGATCTTTCAGATGTAGAAAGAATTGAAGTAATAAAAGGAGCTGCATCATCTATATATGGCTCCGGCGCAACGGGAGGTGTTGTGAATATTGTTTCTAAAGCGCCCTATTTTAACGAAAATTTTTATACGAGCGGAAATGTATCCACCGGATACAATTCTGTAAATAATTCATCTCTCTTTTCTGGAGCAGTTTTTAGCGGTTCATCTATCTGGTCTGCTAAACTAAGCGGTTCTTTCAGGAAAGCTGACGATTACAAAAGCGGCCTCGGTACAACAGTAAAAAACAGCCGATTTAAAGATTATAGTTTTTCGGGAGCGTTTAATTTTATACCGACCGAAAATCACCTTCTTAAATTAGATTATCAGTTATTCAAAGCTGAAGATGTTGGCATTCCGGGTGCTGAACCATTATTCCCTGCAAATGCTGATTTAAGATATCCTATTGAAAAAAGAGAGATGATAGCGGCTTCTTATGAGATTCAGAATATCTCGGATATAATTACAAAATTGACAGCTAAATTCTCACATCAGTTTATTGTAAGAGATGTAGAAAATATTCCTCATATAGTGCAAAACGTTCCTGCTTCGGGGGCAAATCCTGCTCGAAGAGTAAGTGTATTAAAAATTCTCCCGGGTGCAGACCATAATAATAATAGTGCTCAGGTTTTTGCAGAGCTATCCTTAGCCCCTACTAATAAATTAGTAGTAGGAGTTGATTATTGGAAACGGGACTATGAAGGCTTCCGTACAAAAGAGCAGATGATTGAAGTACTTAATCCTGCCGGTTCGGTAGTAAAAACAATTTACAAAACTATTGCCGAAAGTCCGCTTCCTAATTCGAGTTTTCAGAGCATCGGTATTTTCGCTCAAGATGATGCACAAGTCATTGAAGACATTCTAAAACTTTCGATTGGTGCAAGATTAGATAGAATTGATGTAAGAGGGGATAAGACACTAAATCCTCTTTATGATATTACCGATGGGGTGAGAAATAATAACCCTGCAGGGCAAAGTGTTATCTGGAATGATACTAATTTTGATGATGTTTCATATAGCGGAAATGTTGGAGCAATATATTCGCTCACCAAAAATTTAGATTTTACTTTAAGTCTCGGTTATTCATTCCGTTCTCCTTCTCTCGAAGAGAGATTTCAATATATAGATCAAGGAAGCGTTGTTCGTCTCGGTAATCCTTCACTTGCGCCTGAAAAGAGCAAATCGATCGATTTGGGTATACGTTACTATGGGAGCAATTACAAATTAATTTCGAGTATCTTTTATAATAATTTGACTGATTTAGTTGTAGAAATGCCGGGAACGTTTGAAGGTCGTGATGCACGAATTAAGCAGAATGTAGGCGAGGCTCGTCTTTACGGATTTGATTTAAGCTATGAAAATAATTTTTATAGAGATAATGTGTTTTTTAGTACGCTTTCATTCGTAAAGGGTGATGATGTTACAAACGATACGGATTTACCCGAAATTGTACCATTTAACGGAACTTTGGGAGTAATGATTAGCATAGTAAAGAACTTACAAACAGAAATTTCATCTACTTTATTCGCAGTACAAAACGATCCTGCTCCGGGAGAGAAAGCAACTAAAGGATATGTACTATTTAATGCTTCTTTAGTAACCAAGCCAATTCTTTATGGTGGAATGAATTTCAGATTTTCAGCAGGAGTGGAGAATCTATTTGATAAAGCTTACGTTAATCATCTTTCAACAAATAGAGGTTTGGCTTCGATTGATCCTGGCAGAAATATTTATGTTAAGCTATATGCCGGATTTTAATTACAGATGAATTGGTTTATACTCTCATTTATTTCTGCAATATTTTCAGCAGCAGGAGCGATTACTGAAAAGAAATCGCTCCTTAATTTTGATCCGCTTCGGTTTTCATTCTGGTCATCAGTATCAACGTTAATTTTTACAATTCCATTTTTCTTTTTTGCCGTCTATCCACCCAATGCCGATACGAGTTTAAATTTTCTTTTTTTTAAAACAATTTTAAGTGCAGGCGCATTTTACAGTGTAATGATGTCGATAAAAAACTTAGAGATTTCTGAGGCACTTCCATTATTAGCTCTTTCACCCGGATTTATCGCAGTCTTTGGTGTTCTTTTAATAGGTGATCATTTATCTTTTCAACAATGGTCGGGTATTCTATTAATGTTAATTGGAACTTACGTACTCGAACTTAAGAAAGGGAATAATCATTTCTTCGATCCAATCAAAAATCTTTTTACAGGCGGGAAGTATAATTATATTATAATTGCTCTCTTTTTATTTACTGCCACTTCATTAATTGATAGAGTTTTATTAAAAGATTTCAAGCTTCCTCCCTATACTTTTATGGCATATCAGCAGTTATTTTTTGTTGTGATTTTCGGAGCAGCATTAATGGTATGGGGGAAACGTTCAGCGGAATCTGGTGGCGGCAACTCAAGCGCTGATTGGACTTCTATTTTTTCAAGAGGGCTAAAACAAGAGAATACTAATCCAGCTTCCTCCAACAAGAATACACGGAATATGGTGATTTTACTTCTCCTCGTGGGAGTTTTTACTTTTATCTATCGCTATACACAAATTGAGGCTGTTAAACTCGCTCCTGTGGCATTAGTAATTTCGGTAAAACGGCTTTCAATACTATTTGCTATTATTGCCGGTGGGAGGATTTTCAAAGAAGATAACATCTCAAGAAGAATCGCTGCTGCTGTGCTTATAATTACAGGGACCGCACTTTTAGCATAATTTTTATTATTTTTCCAACAAAAAAGGTAACCATGAAATCAATACTATATTATACAGGACTGTTAATTTTATTCATTACGCTAAGCACAAATGGACAAGGTTTTTTACGAGTTGATGGAAAAAAAATTGTTAATGAAAGTGGAACGCCTGTTTTATTGAGAGGAATGGGACTTGGCGGCTGGATGGTTCCCGAAGGTTATATGATTCAAACTTCTTCCTTTGCAAACTCTGCTACTGAATTTCGTAATAAAATAATTTCAGTTGTCGGAGAAGCAGAGACCGACAAATTTTTTAAGTTATACCGTCAGAATATGGTAACAAAGAAAGATATTCAACAACTTGCTGAAATGGGATTCAATTCAATTCGCCTTCCGATGCACTACAATTTATATACACCAAAAGACAAACCATTTGAATATATTAGCGAGGGATTTGAGCTAACAGATAGTCTTCTAGCTTGGTGCAAAGAGTATAAACTTTATTTGATACTCGATCTTCATGCCGCTCCGGGTGGGCAGAGTGATGAAAACATCTCTGATTATATTCCGGGCGAACCTTCTCTTTGGGAATCGGAAACAAATAGGATGCGCACAATCGACCTTTGGAAAAAACTTGCCGAACGCTATGTAAATGAAGAATGGATCGGCGGTTATGATCTTATTAATGAAACAAAATGGAATTTGCCTAATAGCAACAAGCTGCTCCGTGATCTTTATATAGCAATAACAAATGCAATTAGAGAAGTGGATAAGAAGCATATTATTTTTATAGAGGGTAATTGGTGGGCAAATGATTTTACGGGCTTAACCCCTCCTTGGGATAATAATATGGTTTATAGTTTCCATAAATATTGGAATAATAATGACCTAAATTCCATTTCCGGTTATATGTCGATGCGTCAGCAGAATAATGTGCCTTTGTGGCTTGGTGAATCGGGCGAAAATTCAAATGCTTGGTTTACAGATGCAATCGAATTATTAGAAGCAAATGATATCGGATGGTGCTGGTGGACTTTCAAAAAAATTGGTTCTATAAATAGCCCTTGGAATATAAGAAAATCTGCGGGTTATGATGCTTTACTTAAATATTGGAGTGGTACTGGTTCTAAGCCTTCGGTTCAAGCTGCAATTACGGGCTTAACTCAACAAGCAATCTATTTTAATAATGATAACTGCGAATTTAATGAAGATATGATCGATGCAATGTTCAGACAGGTTTCCACTACCGAATTAAAGCCATTTCGCGAAAATAAAATTCCCGGTATTTTATTCGGTTCTGATTATGATTATGGACGATATAATATTGCATACCGTGATAATGATTATCAAAATGTAAATTCCGGAACTTGGAATAATGGCTGGGTTTATAGAAATGATGGAATTGATTTAGAAAGCTGCTCCGATCAATTTACAAGTGGATATAATATTAGTCATATAGCTACGGGGGAGTATGTTGTTTATACGATTGATGTAGAGCAGACGGGTACATACAGAATAAGTCTAAGAACATCAGCCAATCAAGCAGGTGGGAAGATATTATTGGCAATTGATGGTAGTAATGTCGGGAATACAATTGATGTCCCAAATAGTAACGGTTGGCAAAATTGGAGAACTGTAACGGGTCCGAATGTAGTTCTATCTGCAGGGAAGCATATATATCAGGTACGTTTCTTTTTCGAAGGATATAATTTTAATTATTCGCAGTTTGATTTGGTCTCTTCTGTTGCCGAAGATGAATTACCAGCGGAATTTTCATTAGAACAGAATTATCCAAATCCGTTTAACCCTGTTACTACAATAAGTTATCAATTGCCTAAGCAGTCGAAAGTAGTATTGAAAATTTTTGATGTATTGGGTAATGAAATAATGGAATTAGAGAATGGCGTAAAAGAAGCGGGCAGTTATTCAGTAAATTTCGATGCCACAAAATTAGCTTCCGGAATATATTTTTACCGTATTTCGGCTGGTGAATATATGGAAATAAAGAAGATGATCTTAATGAAATAACTATAAAATTATTATTTTGGGTTGATCCGCTCCAAACGTGAGCGGAGATGCCTTTCAGAAATTCCAAGTATCCGAGCTGCCGCACTTTTATTCCCACCACTTTTTCTTAATGCCTCGCCTATCATAGCATTCTCATATGTATTCATTTTTTTCTCATATCCATCTTCTAAATTAAGAGGATCAAGTGTTGAATTCGATTGAGGAGTTAAATCAAGATTTGGAAAATCTTCTATCGTTAATAATTCGCCACGTGAAAGAACTGTTCCTCTTTCAATTATATTTTCGAGTTCACGGATGTTTCCCGGGAAAGAATATTTTAATAGATAGTCGAATGCCTCTTTCGATATACCGGAAATTTCTTTATTGGTCAACTTGGAATATTTTTTAATAAAATGATCGATTAATAGGGGAATATCCTCTCTCCTTTTTTTGAGGGGCGGAATATCGATTGTTATCACATTGAGCCGATAATAGAGGTCTTCACGGAACTCTCCATCAGCAATCATCTGTTCGATATTGCGATGAGTTGCGGAAATTATTCTTACGTCAGCATTAATAATTTCATTACTTCCTATTCGTTGAATTTCTCCGAATTGAATCAAGCGAAGCAATTTGACTTGAATTGAAAGTGGAATATCGCCGACTTCATCAATAAAGAGTGTTCCTTCGGCAGCTTCTTCAAATTTTCCGATTCTCTGATTTATAGCACCAGTAAAGGAACCTTTTTCATGCCCAAAAAGTTCACTCTCGAATAGATTCTCTGAAAGTGATGCTACATTAACGGTTATAAATGATTTATTTGAACGAGTACTTGCTGAATGGATTGCCTTTGCAATTAATTCTTTCCCTGTGCCACTTTCGCCTCGAATTAAAATTGTTGTTTTGGAAGGTGCTGCGCGGGATACTTTGCTAAGCACTTCATTCATTAATGGACTTTTATAGATAATAAAATCAGAATAAAAATTTTCACTCAATTTCTGTTTTAGCAGTCGATTCTCTGAAATTAAATATTTTCGTTCTCTTAATCGATTTATGATTCTTTCTAATTCAGTAAGGTCGATTGGCTTAGTAAGGTAATCGAAAGCTCCTGCTTTCATAATATTTACTGCGCGCTCAATAGTGCCATAGGCAGAAATGAGAATTACATCTAACTCGGAATTGATCTCCTTTGCTTTTTCTAAAACTTCAAGACCATTTAATCCGGGCATTTGAAAATCTGTTATTACAATATCGATAACATTATTTCGAATTACTTCTAATCCCTTTTCGCCATCCGATGCAGTAAATACTTTCAAATTTCTTTTGCTAAGAAATAATTTTAATGATTGTATCTGCGGAGCTTCGTCATCTATTATCAATAAATTAAGTTCATTCATAGTTATTCACTTTGGGTATCTTTTGGTAGTTCAATTGAGAAAGTGGTTTTGATATTTGGGATACTCGAAACAGAAATAGATCCACCATGCTCTGCGATTATTTTATTTACAATACTTAAACCAATCCCATTGCCATCTGATTTTGTAGTAAAGTAAAGATCAAAAATTTTATTTATCTCATCTTCTAAAATCCCTTTACCTGTATCGCCAATAACAATGATTATTTTATTATCAGATTCAGAAACTAAAATATCAATTTCACCATTAGAGCCTATGGAATCAATAGCGTTATGAATAAGATTAATAAGTACCTGTTTGATTTGATTTCTGTCCCAATTGACTTCAATTTTATCGGGACAGTTTATTTTTACTTTGATCTCTTTATGGGCAGTTAGTTTTTCAAATTGAAGATATAATTCGGAACAGAAGGTATTAAGATTAAAAATAGACTTAGAAAGCTGCAATGGTTTAGCGAAACGTAGAAAATTTTCTATTGTTTCATTTATTCTTTTTACTTCAGAATAAATTAAAGAAGTAAGACTATTATACTCTTCCTTATCTGATTCCGGCTTAAAATCTGTATTTAATTGCTGTGCAATAGTTCCAATGGTATTAAGAGGATTCCTTATTTCATGTGCTACACCGGAAGCTAATCTGCCGGTTGCTTTCAATCTTTCATTTCTTTCTAATATTTGATTTTTTAATTGCTCAACGGATTTATATCGTTTCTGAAGAAGGTTAAAATTCTGTTTTAGAAAAACCAAAGAGAATAAGACTGAACCAAATATCAATAAAACAATACCCATAATAAGTGTTCGAGTATAGATTCTGCTATTAATAGTATTATAAGAATCGAGAGATAAACCAATCCTAAGTAATCCAATTATTTTTCCATTATAAGAAAAAGGATGTATTGCTTCAAAAATATCTGTATCGTTATAAGAATTAATCCTCCAAGCGAAAGTAGAATCTCTCATTGCAGTTAAAAGAAAGTTGGAAGTATTAATTTTTTCAATTGATGAAAGATTAGCCGAAGCTGCAATGACACCGGAAGTATCTTGAACGGCTGCAAAAATATAATTTGCACCTGCTACAAATCTATTTAATAGAGCTCCAATTCCAAATTTCTTTCGGTTTGCCATAATATTTTCGGCATCAACGTTTAATACTATTGCGCTTCTATCATTCGCCGCAATAGCTATTGCATAACGGTAATTGTTTTCATTATTTGATGTCCTCAATCCAATTACTAAAGTATCTGTTTCGTTGTCGAAGATATCTGCAAGAACATTTATTGGATCGGTAGAACCTCCAAAATTATTATTAGAAAGCGAATGACTTGAAAATAATTTAACTCCACTACTATTAAAAATGTTTATTCTGAATAGATTGTTTGAATTTGCAAATTCTTCGAGTAGCTTATTAGTAATTAATTTCTTCTCGTATAGATATTTAATATAGGCGGCATTATTAAAAAGTTTTTCTTCCGATTCCTTTTCTATCTCTTCGTTTATAATTAATGAATTTTCTAATGCAGTTGAAAGTCCTTCAAGCAGTGAATGTGATTGATTTTCCATTAACTCTAATAAGTCATCTTGATTTTGTTTTATTTCAATAACAGAAAAAGACACAGTAATAAAAGCTGTAATTACGAAAATTAACAGAATGCTTTTCGGTTGAATGAGAATATTTTTTAGATTTTCAAATTTCATTATTAATAAAAAGCTCTCTAAAAAACTAAATTTAGATTTAAGGAATAGCTATTCCCTTTGGAATGAAACCAACTACTATTAGAACTATTCTTAATATAACGGTAATCCAATGACAAATTCAATTCTGCAAAATCTCCGATCTCTATTCCACTATTTTTTGATATTGATAAATTAAAGATTGATTGTTTGTCGCTCCTCATTTGAGTAAAATCAAAATTTTCTAAATCAGTATATGTCCCTTGCGAAGGAAATTTTCGATAGTTTAAGTAATATCCACCTTTTATAGAAAAGTCATCAATCATTTGAGTTACTTCTAAAGCAATACTATTGCCTTCGGTTTTAATTGGATCATCAAAAATTTCCGATTCTTCCCAAAGGTTAAAATCTCCTGAAAGAAAAACGCTATTAACTTCTCCAAGTATGCTTCTATTGGTGAATTGAAATGCTGCACCTGTTTTACTGAAAATTGATTGAGCAATTCGTAAATAGGAAGTTAGATGCGAAATTGGAGTTGGTGCTGCTAGGCTATAATTATAGAAAACATCATCCGGGATAGCCGGGGCAGCTATTTGGGGATCTTCTTCACTATAATTTTTGTAATTGAATTTTGTCCCTAATATAAAAGATGTACCTGTTGATTGAAATCCTCGATTACCTTCATATCCCAATGTTATAGTATAGTTATTCATTGCGGTAAGGAGAGGGAAATCGTTATAGGTATAAGCTAAATGGAATAGAGAAAAAACATCTGCTAATTCAAATCTCTGATTGAAATAACCCCCATATTCATTATAATCAAGAAACTGATAATCTATTTTTGCCATACGTTGTTCTATATAGATTCCAAAATTATTAAATTCATTATTACGCCAAAGACCTATTTGATGCCAATAAAAATTGCGTTCGGGATTATTATTCAATGCAAAATAAGAACCGTTATATCCAAATTGAAATAATTTGTTATAGTTTCCAAAGCTGATTCCATAATCAGAAATAATATTTTTTTCAGGAATAGGTGAACGAAATGGATTGTCATTATATTCCTGTCCTGTATTAATATTAAAATTCCATTGTGCGTTTGATATCGATATTAGTAAGAAAAATGTTAAAGCTGTTAATATTTTCATAGAGTTTTTCTGAATCCCTTAAATGACAAAAAAGGGATAATGTCTAAGTTCTTGCTGACATTATCCCATAAGAATTGCACCTGACAAATAAGTGCATAATGCCTAATTATTTCTTTCCGCCTTTTCCATTACCTCTTTTTTGGGTTCCGGTTCCGTCATTAGTACCAGTTGCATTCCCGGCTCCGTTACCTGTTCCGTCTTGTGGAGCAACGCCTTGATTGCCGGTTCCATTTCCTGGACCAAATTTGCCTTTTGCGCCTTTACCTTTGTTTTGTCTTCCTTGTCCTGCATTATCATTAATTCCATCACCATTTAGGTCGATAAAGGCTTTTTTCCCTTTTTGGAATTTGCTTCCGGTATAATCAGGGTCAACACCATTAGGGATACCATCTCCATCATGGTCAGGTGCGTTATCGTTGAATCCGTCTCCATTTGCATCTACGAAATTAGTGCCATGTGTTTTTGGTGGTTCTGGATTTTCTTGTGCTTGCAAATTTGTGTAAGCAAATACGAATGCAAATACTGCTGCGAGTGATAATAACTTTTTCATCTTTTTCTCCTTGTTGATTATTTGTTGTAATTTACTAATACTATATAGATAATCGTGCCAAAAAAAATAATGCGTTTTCAGAGGAAAAACGGACTTTGTTGTAATTGAAAAACAATTATTCGACAATTTGGGCGAAGTGATTCGACCTAATTGGTACTTCTTTAGAAAATTATTTCCTTTTAACTTTAATAAAGAGTATAATCTTTATTTCTAATGAGGTTATATTTACGCATGAATTTTTTGATTAATAGGTGAATATGGTACATGAGTTCGATATAGTGATAATAGGAGCGGGGTTAGCCGGACTTTATACTAGTTATAAAGGGGGGAGCGAACTAAATATTGCGATAATAACTAAAACTACTTTAGAAGAAAGCAATTCTTTTTGGGCGCAAGGTGGTATTGCCGCAGCATTAGGTGAAGACGATTCTCCTGAATTGCATTATAAAGATACCTTAATCGCCGGTAGAAATTTATGCCGTCCTGAAGCTGTGAGAGTTTTGGTAGAAGAAGGGCCAGGAAGAGTACAGGAATTAATCGACTTAGGAATGCCATTCGATAGAGTAAATAGGAAAATTGCTTTTGGATTAGAAGGTGGACATTCGCGAAGAAGAATTTTGCATGCAGGAGGTGGAACTACCGGTAAAGAATTAGTTAATTTTACTCTCGGTTTAGTAAAATCACGCCCAAATATAAAAGTTTATGAAAATTGTTTTGCACATAAAATAGTTGTTGAGAACTCTATCTGTATAGGAGTAGCGGTTTATAATAATGTTACTGGTGAAAATATATTCCTTAAAGCCGATTCAGTTGTAATAGCAAGTGGCGGAGTGTCCGCTATTTATAGCCGCACTACTAATCCCGAATCCTCAACAGGCGAGGGAGTAACTCTTGCTTATGAAGTCGGTGCTGAGATTGAAAGCATGGAATTTGTCCAATTTCATCCTACTGCATTTTACTCTCCTGATGGCAAAACATTTTTGATCAGCGAAGCTGTTCGAGGTGAAGGCGCCTGGTTAATAGACCATAAGGGGAACCGTTTCTTAGAGAAATATGGTATTAATGAAGTTTCACCTCGTGATATAGTTTCTAAAGCTATTTTTTCGGAAATTACTAATTCAAAAGAAAAGTTCGTTTATCTTAAAGCTGATCATATTGACCATACTCTGCTTAAAACGAGATTCAATAAGATATATTTAGAAGCGCTTAATTTTGGAATCGACATTACTAAAGATTTAATACCAATAGCTCCTGCGGCACATTATTCAATTGGAGGTATTAAGACAAATCTTAATGGAGAAACGAATATAGATAATCTTTATGCAGTAGGAGAAGTGTCTTCTACCGGTATTCATGGTGCAAACAGATTGGCTTCCAATTCACTTCTCGAATGTCTTGTGTTTGGTAAGCGCGCTGTGGATTCTATTTTACAAAAGAAAAATATTTCAAAAGTGATTAATTCCACTCCACCATGCAAATTTTTATTTAATAAAGAAAATGAAAAATCATATTTATTACTAAAGAACAACATTGCCAATTTAATCTGGAAATATGCCGGAATTGTGAGGACAAAAGAATCACTTGCAGCTCTTATAGATGAACTGGATGATCTTTCTATAATAAATAAATATTCTGAAGAATATTATTCATTCAAATCGTATAGTTTAGTAATGAATGCTAAGATGACGGCAGAGGCTGCATTACTGCGGCAAGAATCGAGAGGGGCACAATATAGAGCAGATTTTCCATTCGAAGCGGATGCTTTCAAACGAACTATTATCCAAAACAAAAATCACAAAATAAAGTTTAACGAATGAAATTAGATAAAACAGAAATCAAAAAAATAATTAAACAAGCATTGAGAGAGGATATTGCTGCCGGTGATATTACTACAAATGCAATAATATCAAAAAATGCAAAAACGGTAGGAAGAATTTTAGTTAAGTCCGATGGAATTATCTGCGGACTTAAGATTGCAAAAATGGTATTTGAAGAATTAGATAAAAGTATTTCTTTTAAATCATTTTGCAAAGATGGAGATTTTCTAAAAGCAGGCTCAGTCGCAGCCGAAGTAAAAGGGAGTGAACGAACACTTTTAACCGGAGAACGCACGGCTCTTAATTTTATGCAGAGACTTTCTGGTATTGCAACAATGGCGCATTCTTATTCTGAAAAATTAAAAGGGACACAAACACAGCTTCTTGATACTCGTAAGACAGTGCCCGGATTAAGGCTGCTGGATAAGTACGCTGTCAAAACGGGAGGCGGAAAAAATCATCGCATCGGTTTATTCGATATGGTGTTAATAAAAGATAATCATATCAAAGCGGCAGGGAGCATCACTAAGGCAGTATCTCTAATCCGAAAAAAATACGATGATAAATTTAAGATAGAAGTAGAAACGAAAAACTTAGATGAAGTAAGAGAAGCACTTGAAACAAAAGCTGATATAATTATGTTAGATAATATGAATAAGGAAATGATGAAGGAGGCAGTAAAAATAATTAACGGAAAAGCAAGTACTGAAGCATCAGGTAATATAACAATAGATAATATTGCAGTGGCAGCTTCGACCGGTGTTGACTTTATTTCAGTTGGTGCTCTTACTCATTCGGTAAAAGCATTAGATATATCAATGAAAATATGAAAGAATAAATATGACAAATGAAAAAATGATAAACGAAAATATTATAGAAGAAATTGCGAAACTTAAAAGAGAAAAAAACGCAGTAATTCTCGCTCATAATTATCAATTACCCGAAGTTCAGGATATAGCTGATTTCGTTGGTGATTCATTAGGTCTCTCACAGCAAGCAGCTAAGACTGATGCTGAAATAATAGTTTTTTGTGGTGTTCATTTTATGGCAGAGACTGCCTCAATAATATCTCCATATAAAAAAATATTAATTCCCGATATGGAAGCAGGCTGTTCTTTAGCGGCATCTATTACGGCCGAGGAATTAAGAGAATGGAAAAAAGAAAATCCGGGTGCTGTTGTAGTATCTTACGTTAATACTACTGCCGAAGTTAAAGCCGAAAGTGATTATTGTGTTACCTCATCGAATGCGGTTCGTGTTGTAGAATCAATCCCTACCGATAAGCAGATACTTTTTCTTCCTGATAAATTTTTGGGCGGCTACGTAAAGGCAATGACAGGACGCGAAATAAAAATTTGGGATGGTGCCTGTCATGTGCATGAAAAAATTGGTGAAATCGATTTTAATGAGTCATCAAAAGAACATCCGAATGCTGAGTTTCTTATTCATCCTGAATGCGGCTGTTCATCCTCTTGTATGCTAAAGTCGCAAGTATATTTTGATTGCCCAAGTACACATATATATTCAACCGAAGGAATGATCAATCACGTTAAAAAATCAGATTCAAAGGAATTTGTAATAGCCACTGAGACAGGAATATTGCATCGATTGAAAAAGCTCAAACCTGAATCCGATTTCTATCCAATTTCAGAAGTTTCTGTATGTGAGTATATGAAAATGATAACACTTGAAAAAGTTTTTAAGTCGCTTCTGCTCGAACAATATGAAGTGAAAGTCGACTCTGAACTTGCAGAACGAGCACGTCTTCCTATTGAAAGAATGCTTGCGATTAATTAATAAAATAAAAAAAAAGTGTACCTTTACACTCAAATTATTGTAATTATTTAGCACACGGAATAAAATGCTACATATTAAAGAAGTAGAGACGAAAAAAGAATTTAATCAATTCGTAAAACTCCCATATAAAATTCATGCTAATCACGAAAATTGGGTACCCCCATTATTATTAGATGAAAAAATGTTTTTTGATAAAAACGTTAATCCATCTTTTAGGAATGATAAGACTATTTTATTGATTGCATATAAAGATAATGTACCTATCGGTAGAATAATGGGCATAATTAAAAAAGCCGGTAATAAAGATACCGCAGCACGTTTCGGATTTATGGAGACCTATGACGATCTTGAAGTATATAATGCTCTTATGGAAAAAATTGAAGAGTGGGTTAAGTCTAATGGCTATAATAAAATTATCGGTCCATATGGATTTTCGGATCAAGACCCGGAAGGTTATATAATTGAAGGATTTGAGTATGAGGTAACAGTAGCTACGAACTATAATTTTCCATGGGTTACTCAGTACCTTGAGAATAGGGGCTACGGGAAAGAGATTGATTATGTGGTTTATCAAATTGATGTAACAAAACCGATTCCCGAAATATTTGAGAAAATTTATAATCGATTAATCGAACGCGGCGAATACACTTTCCTTGAATTTAAGAAGAAAAAAGAGCTGAAGCCATACGCCGATAAGATGATGGAAGTAATGAACGAAACCTACATTCATCTTTTTGGTTATGAAGCTCTTGATGAAGCTGAATCAAAATTCTTGGTTAAACGTTTCTGGGATTTAATCGATCCTCGTTTCATAAAAGCGGTGGCTAAAGATGGCGATTTTTGTGGATTCTTAATTAGTATCCCGAACTTAAGTGAGGGATTTAAAAAGGCAAAAGGAAGATTACTCCCATTCGGAATTTTTCACCTACTTAAAGCAGGAAATAATTCTACTCAGTGCGATCTCTTAATTGCCGGAGCTCGTGATAAATATAAGAATAAAGGTTTGGATGTATGGGGAATGGTTTCGATAATTAAGGAATCTAAAAAAGCGGGTTATAAATATATCGATAGCCATCATGAACTCGAAACGAATTATAAAGTACGTGCAGAAATGGAAAAATTCGGTGGTAAAGAGATCAAGAAATTTAGAGTTTACCAAAAAGAATTGCTATAATAATAGCACTTATCTTATTTTCCTTGTATATTAAGGAGACGAGATTTAATCAAAATTAGCCTTCTTTTCAGACGGCTAATTTTTTATATAATAATAAGA
This sequence comes from Melioribacteraceae bacterium, assembly GCA_041674625.1. Taxonomy (GTDB): domain Bacteria; phylum Bacteroidota; class Ignavibacteria; order Ignavibacteriales; family Melioribacteraceae; genus BRH-c32. The sequence continues at coordinate 20,461 of JBAYVI010000030.1, forward strand.
CATAAAGTGTCATTAAAAGGAAGTTGATGGAATTAATTATCCCGACCGGAAACTCGGAAGCAAAAGAAACTCAAACAAAGATTGAAGTGCTCAATCACTTAGAAGATAAAGTAAAGCTTTGGATGGAAGATCACGTTAATAAAAGAAGGTTATGGCTATCGAGCGATTATCTTCCTGCGGATGAAAATTTGGATGATGAGAAGGAGGGGATTTATACTCGCCTTAGGGAGCGTGTGAGGGGTCTCAAAGACTCCGTACGAGTTGCTGTAGCTGTAAATTTACTTACCGAAGAGGGACTGCCCCATTTTCATCATATTATTGCTAAGCATCTCGGTGATGATAGTTTTTGGTCTAAATGGAATAATATGTGGACTGCAGAAGAAGATCGACATGGTGCAATTTTAAGAGATTATGTACGCGATGGACGTCTTTTTAATTTTCGCGAAATCGAATTAATGCAATTTCATTACCTTGAATCGGGTTTTAATCCTGATTGGGATAAAGACCCATATAAAGTTTTCGTTTATACTACATTGCAAGAGCGTGCAACTCAATTTTCACATCGCAATACAGGGCTCATGGCTGGCGATGATGAACCAATGCTGAAAGGTATCCTAAGCAGTATTGCAGCCGATGAAGCGAAACATTTTACTTTCTATCGGAATGTGTTTAAAGAAATACTTTCACTTGATCCAAATCGTGCAATGATTTCTGCTCTTTCGATTATGCCCGGAATCGATATGCCGGGTCTTTCAATGCCTAATTTTCGTGAGATGGCGGATATTATAAGAAGAGTTGGTATTTATACACCATGGCATTATAAATCGATTGTAGAAGAGGCAATTAAGTTTTGGAATATAGAACTTATTACCGGACTTAATGAAGCAGCATCGAAAGCGCAGGAGAAAATTCTCGACATCCCAAATCGATTAGAGAAGATTGCGCAATTCATCGAACAAAAATCAAAAGCAAAGAGCTTTTCCTTCGGATTTATTTATGATAGGGTCTTATCGTTCGATTGATTTTCACTCTTTATTTTATTGAAGCATTATTCAATAATAATTAATATTTTTCATATATAGTTTTTTTAGATAACTAATTCCCAAGTTTTTCATGGGGCAGATATGAAACGGGCGCTGCTTTATTTTTTACTCCTTCCAACAATAATTTTTTCTCAATGGAATTGGATTAATCCTTCAACCACAAGTAATACAATTCAAAAAATCAGACCAATCGGTGAATCAGAAGTCATAGCAATTGGTAACCGTGGATTGATTTTACGGTCAACAGATAAAGGCGATACTTGGCAAAAAATCAATTTTAATACTAATACTGATTATTATTCAATGTGTACGGTTAATCCCAATACCACGTGGATATTAGGCAATAACTATGCTACCGATAGAAATACAATATTGAAAAGTTCTGACAAAGGGAAGGATTGGGAGGTTGCAGCCGAAATTAATAGTAATCCTACCTGCAATTGGGACAATGAAGAACTATATGAAATTAATTTTGTAAATGAAAAAATTGGTTTTATATGTGGCAGAAATCGTGTTGAAGATGTCTCCTATGGAAGAATTTATAAATCAATTGATGGTGGATATAACTGGAGCTTAATATTTGATGAACCCGATTTTTATATTCACAATATGAGTTGGTTAAATGAAAATAATGGTTGGTTTCGGAATGGTGCATTCATATATGAAACAAAAAACGGAGGACAAAGTTTTTCCAAAATTGAATCAACAGGATTAGAAGCCGTAGATGAAAGCGGCTTGATTTTTTTCGATGAAATGAATGGTATCTGTTCCGGATTTCCATCAAAACTTACAAAGGATGGTGGAAAGACTTGGTATTCTAATATAAATTATAATGAATATAATCTGGGTGCTAATTCTCTTTTTTCGAGTGACTTTTATTTCCGTGATAAAAATAATGGCTGTATAATGTATGATCAAATGACACAACGTTTTCTTGTAACGTCTGATGGTGGAAACACATGGATAAATAAAGGTTGTCCCGAATATAACAATGCTTTTTCTGAATCAAATATTTACAACAATCTTAGAACCGCATTTATCTATCCAAATAGTGATGCATTAGTTGCCGGCTACAAAGGCGATATTTATAAATATACAAATGATTTTCAATCGATAGATTATAAGATTAATTATATCACAAGAAAAGATTTAACAGCAATAAAATTTATTAATGAAAAAACCGGTTGGATTTCCGGGTATAATACTATTCTTACAACCAATGATAAGGGTGCTACTTGGGATCTGCTTGCACAACCGATTAGATTTGAAGATATTCATTTTTTTAATACTCAAAAAGGAATTGGAGTAGGGAGAATAACTTATTTTGATAATAGTCTTCAGCAAGATAGAATTGATTATGGAATATTTGTAACAAATGATGGAGGAAGAAATTGGACTCCACAAACTTTATTCTGGCGCGATTTTACTAATGCTACATTTACGCCCGGTAAAGTGATCTTCTATGATGATAATAATGGATTAGTGCTCCCTTCTATTTATGGTAATGAATTTTTTATTACTTCAAATGGAGGTGCATCGTGGCGGTGCGATACTTTGGAGATAGGAACATTTGGAGAGGGACAATATTTTTCAAAAGATTTAATTTATTTTGTCGGATCTGCTAAAGCTAATTCTTTAGGTACGGCAATGTTTTTTAAATCGACTGATGGCTGCAAGACTTTCTCAAAAACTATTATTGAAAACGCTTTTGTAGATTTAACAGATATCTTTTTTGCTTCTAAAAATGTTGGATATGCAGCAGGAGGATATTATTTCTTTAAAACTATTGATGGCGGCGAGACTTGGTCAAATGTATATACTAATTTAGGAGATATTTTTGATATCTATTTTAGCAATGAAAATACGGGTTGGATTCTATGCGAGTTTGGAAATATAAAAAAAACTATTGATGGTGGATTAACTTGGAAGAATCAAACCGGTGAAGAAAATGGACTCGGACTAGCTGATCACTTTATCGATACTTTTTGTTTTATAAATGATAGTACTGCTTTTGGAATTGGTTGGTTTGGTTCTATTATTAAAACAGATAATGGTGGCGGAATAACTGACTTAAATTATGAAAAGCCGATTCAATTTGAATACACGCTTAATCAAAATTATCCAAACCCCTTTAATCCATCTACAGAAATTATGTTTACACTTCCTATTAGTGGACATGTATCACTCAAAGTCTATGATATACTTGGTAGGGAAGTGAGAACTTTAGTCAATCAGGAGTTAACAGGTGGAAGCCATAAAGTAATTTTTGATGCTCGTAATTTATCGAGCGGCATCTATTTTTATAGATTGCAAAATGGAAATTATAGCCAAACAAAGAAGATGATTCTGGTCAAATAATAAAAACCCCCGTCAAAAAAATAACGGGGGTAATAAAACTATAACAATCCTTTACGCTTTAATAAAGGTTCAACCTTAGGTTCAGCACCACGGAAATTTTTGTACAATGTCATTGCCTCATCACTTCCGCCTTTTGATAAAACATTCACACGAAAAGATTTTGCAATTTCAGGATTAAATAAATTTCCTGATTCTTTAAATGCTTCAAAAGCATCTGCATCCAAAACCTCTGCCCACAAATAACTATAATAACCGGAAGAATATCCACCGGCAAAAATATGTGAGAAGTAAGGGCTTCTATATCTAACTACAATTTCAGGAATCATCCCAATTTTATCTAAAGCATCTTTTTCAAATTTAGAAACATCAATTTTATTAGTATCAGTTAATGTATGATAATCCATATCAAGAATTGCTGCGGATAGATATTCTACTGTCTCAAAACCTTTATTGAAATATTCTGATTTTTCTAATTTTGCAATAAGTTCATCAGGAATAACTTCACCTGTTCTATAATGCTTTGCATAAGTTCTTAAAACTTCCGGTGCAGTTGCCCAATTCTCCATTACTTGAGAAGGAAGCTCAACAAAATCTCTTGGCACACCACCAACTGATGGGTATGTGTAATCTGCTAATAGCGAATGAAGACCATGTCCAAATTCATGGAATAAAGTCTGAACTTCATCAAGACTTAATAAAGCCGGTTGGTCTCCCGCCGGTTTAGAAAAATTACCACAATTAATTATGACTGGTGTAATTTTTACTCCATTAATTTTTTTCTGACTTCTAAAAGAGCTTGACCACGCACCTGCCCGCTTGCTTTCACGCGGGAAATAATCTGCAAAGAATATTCCGATATGTGTTCCATCGGCTTCTTTTACTTCATAAGTTTTTACATCAGTATCATATGTTGGAATGTCAGTTCTTTCAGTAACAGTTATACCATATAATTTATGTGCAGTATCGAATGCGCCCGCAATTACATTCTCTAATTTGAAATAAGGGCGGAGCATCTCTTCATCTAAATCATATTTAGCTTTTTTTACTTTTTCTGCATAATACCACCAATCCCAAGCTTCGAGTTTAAAATCTTTTCCATCAGAATCCACTAATTTTTGCATTTCGGCAACTTCGTTTTTAGCCATTTCAAGTGCCGGATCCCAAATCTTTTTCATAAACTCGTAAACCTTATCGGGAGTCTTAGCCATATTTTCTTCTAATATATAATCGGCGTGCGATTTATATCCGAGTAGATTTGCTTTCTGAATTCGTAATGAAACTATCTGCGCAATTATATCTTTATTATCATATTGATTTTTATGATCTGCGCGATTGATATATCCTTTAAAAATCTTTTCGCGTAATTCTCTATTTTCAGCATATTGTAGAAATGGAATAAAACTTGGTTTTTGGAGGGTGAATAACCACTTGCCTTCTTTCCCTTTTCTTTTAGCTGCATCAGCCGCACCGGCAATAACTGTTTCGGGAAGTCCTGCTAAATCATTTTTGTTATCGATTACCATTTCAAATGAGTTAGTTTCTTTTAGTACATTCTCGCCGTATTTAAGTGATAACATCGAAAGCTGTTCATTCAATTTTCGTAATTTGTTTTTGTCGATTTCATTAAGATTTGCACCGCGTCTAACGAAATTTTTATAATAATTTTTTAAGGACATCATCTGTTCGGTTGTTAATCCGATTGATTCTCTTTTATCAAAAAGTGCTTTAATTTTTTCAAAAAGCACAGGATTAAGATTTACATCATCATAATGCTTTGAGAGAAGAGGGGAAAGTTCTTTAGAAATTTTCTGCATCTCCTCATTAGTATTAGATCCGTTCAAATTGCCAAA
>JBAYVI010000031.1:0-25391 GCA_041674625.1 Melioribacteraceae bacterium
ATAAATACTTAAAACGCTTATTAGTATCTTCAGGAGATCCAAATCCCGAAAACTGCCTCATTGTCCAGACTTTTCCGCGATAACCTGTCGGATGTATCCCCCTCGTAAAAGGATATTCTCCCGGATAATTTATATCCTCAAAAAATCGTTCTCCATCCAAAGATAATGGATCATAAAGCGGTTCAATTTTTTCACCTGAAACTGTACTGTATTTATTTCCTGTATCTGTATTTCCTATTTTATCTCTATATTTCTGTTTCTCTTCTTCTAACCGATTCTTGGACATATTCTACTCCTTTCGTTAAAGGGTTTTTCTAAGTTCTTCCGAATCTCTTATCCAATTCCTCTAATGGCAATTTTATTACTATCGGTCTGCCATGAGGACAAACGTATGGCATAGCACATGCAAAAAGTTGATCGACTAATAGACGCATCTCTTTATCATCTAATTTTGAGCCTGCCTTTACTGCCGCTCTACATGAAAATGATTTTGCTATGTTATCTGTTACTTCCAAATGTTTTTCAATTTGATTTTTTCTAAATTCTCTTAAAATTTCTAAAAATGTATCGTTCTCGCTTCCTATTGTAACATCACCCGGCACTCCGACAATCTGAATAATATTTTTATTCATATACTTAATTTCAAATCCAAGTTTTGTAAGGTATGGCGAAATCTCTTTCGAGAGTTCGATATCTGCCGGATCAAGTTCAATACTCTGCGGAAATAATAATTGTTGCGAAAAAGGTATGTTTGCTTCAAATGACTTTAATGCTTTTTCATATAATATTCTTTCGTGCGCCACATGAGCATCAATTATCATAAGTCCGCTTTTTACCTGAGTGAGTATATATTTATTATGCAATAATACTATAAATGGCTCGGATGTATTTTCATCATTTGCATTATTTGATACATGATATACTTCGGTTACTGCCGTGTTTGGACTATCAAATGGGGATGTAACAGTAGGATCGGTATTAGCTGATTTGATATCTTTATTTAAATTATCGAACAATCGGTCTATATCATCTCCCGAATAAATCGAACTTCTTTTTGGAGTGCTGTTCGCTGCCAGCACCGGACGATCAGAAAAATCATTTCTTTCCGATTTTCTGAAATCGATAAATTTTAATTTATCCAGGTTACTATCACCCGATTCCGATAACGAAACAGATGGTACGATATCATAAACTTTTAATGCTCCCTTTACCACCGCTTGAACAAATAGATAAATCTCTTTCTCGTTTTCAAACTTCACTTCTAATTTCGAGGGATGTACATTCACATCAATCTTTCTTGGATCGATTGTTAAGTTAAGTACAAAAAAAGGATAATCCCCTTTATCTAAAATATTCTCGAACGATGAATAGACCGCATGAGCTACAACCTTACTTTGAACATATCTATTATTGAGGAAAAAGAATTGCTCCCCTTTATTTTTTCTTAAATATGCAGGCTTACCTATAAATCCATTTATCGATATATATTCGGTTGTCTCTTTCACTTCAAAAACTAAATCAGTTATATTCTCACCAAATATCTTTTGAAGTCGCACTTCTTTCGAGCCTCTTGGATAATCGAATAATAGATCATCATCAAGAAAAAATTTAAATGATATTTTTGGATAACATATTGCTAGTCGCTTGAAAGTTTCTATGATATGTTTTAATTCTGTAGAATTACTTTTAAGAAAATTTCTTCTTGCAGGTGTATTATAGAAAAGATTTTTTACCGAAATGGACGTCCCTTTCGTTACGTTCCCTTTCTCTTTTATAATTGTATTCGTCTCATCGAATTTTATTATCGTTCCAAGTTCATCAGATTCTCTGCGGGTTTGAATTTCTAAGATGGCAACCGATGCTATTGAGCTTAATGCTTCACCTCTAAATCCTAATGTGTTTATTGCATCAAGATCTTCCACCGATTGGATTTTGCTTGTCGCATGTCTCTGAACTGATAATATTGCATCTTCATCAGACATCCCTTCGCCATCATCAATTACCTGTATTAAATTCTTACCCGAATTTTTTATTACTACTTCAATCGATGTCGCATTTGCATCAATTGAGTTTTCCATTAATTCTTTTACTACTGATTCCGGTCGGTTTACAACTTCTCCGGCAGCAATTTTATTCGATATATATTCAGGAAGTATCTTAATTTTTTGCACTTTTACACTTTTCTCTTATAATCATAAATAACAAAATTTTTTCTTCTATCTTCTTTTTCTAATTCCCATTTATTCAAATCTATTTCAGGAAAAAACCGATCCCCTTCAAACCCAAAATTCATAATAGAAATAACTATCCTATCAGCAATCTCCATCGATTGTTTATAAACCGATTCTCCGCCAATAACGAAAACTTTCTTATAATCCTTATCATTACAGTAAGATATAGCATTTTCTATTGAATTAAAATATAAAAATCCGGTAGCATCTTCTTTATGTGATTTGGAAGAGAGTACTAAGTTTTCTCTCCCTGATAATGGATTAACGATTTCCCTCATTGTAGCCGTACCCATTATCACAGGGTAATCTATTGTAGTCTTTATAAAATGATTTAATTCTTCTTTACAATACCATGGCTGAGTGCCATTCTTTCCAATAGCACCATTAGAAGCTGCGGCTGTAATAATTATTATTTCCAAGGTATCGATATATTTATTCTTTCTAACTTTTGCTCAAATTCTATTCGCTCCAAATTCTGCTTAAGCGTTCCATCTTCTTTTCTGCCAAGCCATTCATAACTTTCTGCTTTTGAAACTGCTCCTGCTAAATCACTCGAATTTATATATCGTAATAACTCCAATTCAAGTCCTGAAAAGGATAATGCATTCAATTGATAATCTTCAAATGCACCCCACGCAATCGGTACCCATTTCTTGACGATCTCATTTGCTATTGCTTCCGAATATTTCCTTATCTCTAACTGTGCATTCGTCTCCAATCTCAAACGGAGAAAATGTAAAAGATTATGAAGATCTATTTTCCAATATGCTTCTGTGTATGTCGAAAGCGGCAAATCTTTTCTCGCTTGCTCTCTTGCCACTCCCGCATTGATTCTATTATTATATACTTTTTTGGAAAGTTCATGCAAATCTTTTTCTTGATTAGAAAATTCTATACCGGCAGCCTCATCTATATAACCCCCACTTCCTTGACGATTGGAAGTAGATTGCGAACGCCATTCATTCGCTCCGGTCATCTGCGCCGAATCAATCGCAAGGGAATAACGTGTTGAGTATTCATTCACATTAGCAGTACGATGCCTAATCCACTGCCTCCAGCAATCCATTGGTACTCTTATATGTAATTTAATTTCGCACATCTCTAGTGGCGTGGTATGATGATGACGAAGAAGATAACGTATTAACCCCTGATCCTCTCTGATTTTTTTCGTTCCGCTCCCATAAGAAACCCTCGCAGCTTGTACAATCGATTGATCAGATCCCATATAATCCACTACCCTTACAAATCCATCATCCAAAACTTTGAATGGCTCTCCTAGTATAGCATCTAATTCAGGAACCCTTATCGATTCCAATTTCTCAAATTTTTGTTCCATCTATTTTCCCCTAAACATTTCTATTGAAGATAACATTTTATCTATCGATTTCTCAATCCCCTCTTTCCAATTATAGATCGATTCCTCGATTGAATTAAAAAACTTACTCATTTCTATTACGGTTAATTTTTCTCTTGAAACAATATTCTCTGCTATACCGCAGATTAATACAAGTTCCTTATTTTGTCTCGAAGCAGAATCGATAACAATTCCCACAGCTTTTTCAAATTCATTCTGATTATCTACTTTTCCCTCGCCTGTAATTATCAGGTCAGAATCTGAAATAGCCCTTTCCAAATATAAATAATCATTAATAAAAGATTTAGCATCAATTTTTATTGCATTAAAAAATAATTGAAATGCCGCCGCTATTCCACCTCCAGCCCCTACTAAATCATCTCTCTTAATTCCATGCGATTCATAAATCTTAAGCAATTTTATAAATGAATTATCTAATGCATTTGCTTCATTTAATGAAGCCCCCTTCTGAGGCCCATAGACTAATGAAGCACCTTTTTCTCCCGTTAAAGGATTGATGCTATCTACTACAATCTCAAATTTTATATCATTAGGAATTTCCGGTAATACAATTTCATCTACTGAACCAAAATTCTCCGGTAATGGATTCAATTGATTTCCCAATTTATCCAATAATAATAAACCAAAAACAGATAGCATCCCTATACCGAAATCATTTACTCCCGTGCCACCAATACCAATAACAATTTTATTAAAATCTAATTCTCCAAATCTCTTTTGCTTAATCAATTCGAGCATGAGCAATCCCATCGGATAAGAAGACATCTGCATTATTACCCTTTCTGCTTTTGGTACTAAGCTTATCCCAATTGTCTTTGCTGATTCTATATATACTATCTTTTCTTTCACACTGTATGCGGCTTCAACAGTAATTTGAGAATTAAGAAGTGTATTCGGAATAGTATATTTTAGAAATTGAACATCTTTCGATAATGCAATAACACTTAGGAATCCATCACCCCCATCGGAGAGCGGAAGTAATTGATAATTATAATTATCTTGATTAGATGAATATTTTTCTTTTAGGGTTTTTGCAATATGTAGAGCTACTTCTGAAGAATCAGCACATTCTTTGAAGGAATTTGGTGCTATTAAAATTCGTTTAGAGTTTTGCAAAGGCTTTTATTAATTTTTTCTTAGTATCAAGTAAATCTTGAGAAATTACTTTCACTTCTCCAATAACAGGCATAAAATTAGAATCTCCATTCCACCTTGGTACAATATGGAAATGAATATGATCTGCTATACCCGCACCACCTGCTGTACCTAAATTAGCACCATAATTAAATCCTTGCGGATTCATTATCTGCTTAAGTGCCGCAATTGAAAGTTTTGTTATCACATTTACTTCCATTAATTCTTCTTGAGTTAAGGTAAGAAAATCAGATGTATGTCGTTTAGGTACAATTAATAGATGACCACTATTATAAGGATAGAGATTAAGCATCAAAAGTGTATGCTCAAACTTTTTTATAAGCAGAGAATTATCTGAAGCGGTATCTTCATTAATTGCATTACAGAAGATACAGTTGTTTTCAGTTTTTTCTGATTTGAATGAATCTATATAGGCAGAGCGCCAAGGTGACCAGAGTTTTTCCATAATATAAATGGGCGGCTTTTAATTGCCGCCCTTTTTAATCTATTCTTCAGCTTCTTTTGATTTTTGATATTCGTCAATAATTTTCTGTTGAACGTCTTTTGGTACTTCTTCATAATGCGAAAATTGAGTTGTATGTGTTCCACGTGCTTGTGTTAATGAACGCAATTGAGTTGAATATTTGTATAATTCAGATAACGGTACTTTCGCTTTTATAATTTGATAATTACCTTCTGAATCCATTCCTAATATCTTTCCTCTTCTTCCTGATACATCACCCATTACATCACCCATGAACTCTTTCGGTATCTTTACATCAATATCATATATTGGTTCTAATATAATTGGTTTTGCATCTTGAAACCCTTTTCTGAATGCCATTGAAGCAGCTATCTTAAATGAAACTTCATCTGAATCTACATCATGATAACTACCAAAAAATAGAGTAACCTTTACATCAATTACTTTACTTCCTGTAAGTACACCCTTCGTCATAATTTCTGTAAGACCTTTTTCTACTGCCGGAATGAATCTACCAGGAACTACACCTCCAACAATCGCATCAACAAATTCATAACCCGTACCTCTTGGTTGTGGTTCTAATTTTAATACAACGTGTCCATACTGTCCGCGTCCACCCGATTGTTTCTTGTGTTTGTATTCTGCATTTTCACAAACTGCTTTAATTGTTTCTCTATATGGTATTCTTGGTTCTATTAATTCTACATCTACTCCATAACGGTCTTTTAGCATTTTTATTGCTAATAATAACTGTAATTCGCCTTGACCTGAAACTACAGTCTGACCCAACTCTGGTTCAAATTTAACGTTAAGTGTTGTATCTTCTTCATGCGCTGTATGTAATCCAGAAGATATTTTATCTTCATCACCTTTCGATTTTGGTTTAATTGCAGCACGATATACCGGATTAGGGAATATTAATTCTGGGAGTAATACATTTAAGCTTTTTGAACAAAGCGTATCTGCAGTATGACTGTCTTTTAATTTTACAACTGCACCAATATCACCCGCATTTAATGTTCCAACATCTGTTCTGTTCTTTCCATTAAGGACAAATAACTGTCCGAGTCTTTCTGTTTTATCTTTATGCGTGTTTAGTATATCAAGACCAGGATGTAATGAACCTGAATAAACTTTGAATATTGAAAGCTCACCAACATGCTGTTCCGATAGCGATTTGAAAATTAATAATGCAGGTTCGCCATTGACATCGCATTTCACTTCGATTTCTTTCTCTGAATCTTTTTCAATAGCTATCGCTGAAGCTCTATCTGAAGGAGCCGGTAAATAATTGACCGTAAAATCTAAAAATGAATTCAATCCAACTGATCTAGATGCTGAGATTGCAAATGCCGGAATTAATCCGAGATTGATAATTGCTTTTTTTAATCCGCCTTTTAATTCTTCATCATTCAATGTGCCTTCTTCAAAAAACTTGTTCATTAATGCTTCATCAGATTCAGCAACTTTTTCAATCAATTCTTCACGTAATTTTTCGGCTTGTTCTTTTAGATCGGCAGGAATATCAGATTCTGTGGCTTTCTTAGAGCCTGATTCACCATATGTAACTAATTTCATTTTAATTAAATCTACTACCGAATCAAATGCTAATCCTTCTTTTGCAGGAAATGTAACAGGTATTATGTCGTGACTTAATAATTCCTTTGCTTGCTCTAATGTTTCAAAGAATTTTGAATGCTCACTATCGCACTTATTAATAACAACTGCTGCCGGAAGTGCTTTCTCTTTTATAAATCCCCATGTCTGCTCAGTTGATACTTCAATTCCTTCTGCACTTTTTATTACAGATACAGCTGTATCAACTACATGAAGCCCTGCTATTACCTGTCCAATAAAATCAGGGAATCCGGGTGTATCAATAATATTTACTTTCGTGTTATTCCATTCTAAATGAAGTGGTGCTAAAGAAATTGATATTTGTCTCTCTACTTCGTTTGCATTATAATCTGCTACTGTGTTTCCTTCTTCGATTCTACCTATACGATTAATTTCGCCGGCTTGAAATAATAAATTTTCTGCGATAGATGTCTTGCCACTGCTTCCATGTCCTACAAAAGCAATGTTGCGGATATTCTCGGAATTATACTCTTTCAACGTTAAATCTCCTTACAAATACACTTGTTAAATAATTGATTACTTGTTTTTATATCGACTCCAGAAAGTAGTGATGCCCTTATACAAAGCTCTCATATTTGTAATTAGATCGCCCGCCGGTAAATCCTGACTTCGGAGAAATGAAATTAGTGTGAAATTAGAAACTTTATTGCGTACTTTCTCAATCGAGTTTTCAATTTCATCCCAATATGCCTCTGCTCCGGTTACTATTCGGTTAGATTTGTCAAGAACATCATTCAAATTTTCCATAACCGGTAATGTCGTATCAACTAATTTGCTGATATCTTCTTGCATCTTTTCTACTTTATCTACTACCCTTTTAAGGTAGTAGATAAATGAAATACATAATGCCGAAGCAGATAATGCTAATATTATTAAAAATATATCAAGCACATTCATAAAGATTATGCTTTCTCTGATTTATATGCATCTACACCAGCTTTAACTGCTGTTTTTAGTCGTTCGCTTTCCTTCTCAATCTTCCCTTTGCTCGAATCAACCATTACATTTGCTTTATCTTTTGCCTCAGTTAAAATCTGCTCAGCTTCTGATAATAAAGCATCAACTTTTACTTTAGCATCTGCTACTAAACGATCGGACTTTTTTTTACCGTCATTGATCATTTGTGTGGCTTTGTCTTTAGCTTGTTCTATATATTCTTCTGCATCATCCATTAATTCTTTCGATTTAATTTTAATGTCTGTGCGTAATTCTTTACCGGATTTCGGAGCATAAAGAAGAGCTAAGACTGAACCAAGGGCTGCACCGGTTAATAAACCGATAAATAATCCTTTTGCTACTCCATTTTCTTCTTTCATTATAACCTCCATTTGTATTTATAAATGTTTTATTAAAATAATATTGTAATGCTCTAAAATCAAGGATAACCGTGTCTAAAGATATAATTACTATTTCATATTTTTTACGATTTCCTTCGCAAAGGCGGAGCATTTTACTTCTTTTGCACCTTTGAGCAACCGAGCAAAATCATAAGTAACTACTTTTGATTTGATCGTCTTTGTTATTGCCTTCTCAATCATTACTGCTGCTTCTTTCCATCCTAAATATTCAAGAAGCATTACTCCCGAAAGTATTACAGAACCGGGATTGATCTTATCTAAACCGGCGTATTTTGGTGCCGTGCCATGCGTAGCTTCAAATACTGCATAATGGTAACTCATATTCGCACCCGGTGCTATTCCTAATCCGCCAACCTGCGCTGCACATGCATCAGAAAGATAATCACCATTTAAGTTCGGTGTTGCTACTACATCATACTCATTTGGTCTTAATAGTATCTGCTGAAACATTGAATCTGCAATTCTATCTTTAATCAGGATTTTACCTTCAGGCATCTTTCCATCATAACTCTTCCACAACTCATCTTCCGAAATTGTTTCATTTGCAAAATATTTTTTTGCAGTCTCATAACCCCATTCCTTAAAAGCACCTTCTGTAAATTTCATGATGTTGCCTTTATGAACAAGTGTTACACTCTTTCTATTATTCGTAATCGCATATTCAATTGCTTGCTTTACTAATCTCTCTGTTCCGAATTTGCTTATCGGTTTTATTCCAATACCCGATGTTGTACGAATATTTTTTTCGTATTTCTTATTAATATATTTTATTAGACTTGTTGCTTCTTTAGATTCTGCCTTAAATTCTACACCCATATAAACGTCTTCAGTATTCTCTCTAAAGATAACTACATCTAAATCCTGCGGACGTTTTACGGGACTTGGAGTACCTGAATAATATTTCACCGGTCTTACACATGAAAATAAATCAAGCTCATGACGAAGTGCCACATTCAAACTTCTAATTCCTCCACCAACCGGTGTGGTTAATGGTCCTTTTATTGCAACAACAAATTCCTTTATCGCATCAATTGTTTCTTTTGGAAGCCATTTGTTTTTCCCGTAAACTTTTACAGCTTTTTCACCTGCATAAACTTCCATCCAAACTATTTTTCTTTTCCCTTTATATGCCTTCTTTACGGCAGCATCAAAAACTAATTTAGAAGCACTCCAGATATCAGGACCCGTTCCATCCCCTTCAATAAAAGGAATTATTGGCTGATCAGGAATTATTAAAGCATCATCCTTAATAGTTATTCTTTCACCTTCTAATGGAAGTTCTATCTTTTTATATCGCGGCATTGTTACTCCGTTTTTTTTATTTAGTTGTATTTGAATTTCAATTTAATAAATTACTCTAAAAATAGTTGCAAAGATTTATATAATTTTGGAAGTGGTAATCCGACCACATTATAATAGCATCCATTGATTCTTCTTACGAATACAGCTCCAAAATCATCTTGGATTCCATAAGCACCCGCCTTATCCATTGGACTTCCGGTTTTGATATAATCAATAATTTCTTTTGAGGATAATTTATTGAATGTTACCTTTGTCTTTTCGTAAGATACGAATTTCTTTCGAGTTAAAGTATTATATAATGCAAATCCGGTATAAACATAATGCGAATTGCCGCTAAGTTTATTCAGAATTTTTTCTGCATCTTTTTTGTTTTTCGGTTTGCCTATAATCTCCTTATTAAGCACAACAATTGTATCGGCTGTAATAATAATTCCTTTTTTAATCGATTCAATTGCAGGCGAGAGTTTATGTTCGGCTAATCTTTTTACTGTCTTTATGGGATGCTCACCATCTAAAATTTCTTCATCAAGCTCGAAACTTATTTGCTTAAATTTAAGTCCTACTTGCTCTAAAAGTTTTTTTCTTCTTGGCGATTTTGAAGCAAGATATATAGGAATAGCGGTTTTTACCATTTGGATAAAATTTTGTTTGAAATATAATTTGGAAAGATAAGGAAAGAAGGACTAACGGAAAAGTGCTTTTATTGAACCCCAAGTTCTTTTTACACTTGATACATTGTGATGGACTGTTACTTCGCCTGAATATGATGCTGAATTATCATTATCAACTATCTTAAGACGATATACATAAAGTAAGTCAGTAGCTTTGAATGCAGATGCATCTGTATATTCGTAATTTTTATCGGAACGTGGATCAACAGTTGCGATTTCTATAAAGCCACCGCTTACTGTTTTTCTTTCTATTACATAAAACTTTAGATTGGTTTCATTCAAAGTCTGCCAGTTGAGTACAACATTCCCACTTACACTACGTGCCGTAAATTTAAGTAGCTCTGCACCTGCAAAATTGATTGCGGCGAAAAGCAGAACGAAAAGAGAAATTTGTATAGCGTACTTTTTCATAGGAGTAATATATCTCATACAGCAAATAATGTCAAGTAATTTATTATTCAAATATTTCAGTAAATGAATGACTTTTCTCGTTTCTAATAAGCATCCCGATAAAATATGATAAGAAATAGCTATATTTACATCATATTACTAACTGCAAAATAAATGAATTATAATTTTACTCAAATATTATTTTTACTTGCCTCTTTTATTGCGGCTATTGGACTAATAGTTGTTGTTTATATACGATCTAAAAAAACGATAACTTCCCGAATTTTTATAATTACATTATTTTTAGTAATAGCATACCTGATTTCACATACCATCCATTTTATATTTATGCAATCGGGAAATCTTACAACTCTTGATATATCCTGCCATTCTCTGCTATTGATGATTTTAGTTTCACTCACATTTTTTACTTGGAACTACCCGGTACATAAAAAACTTGGAGTCGTAAGGGGTTTTTTTATTCTTGCCCCTTCTTTAGTTTTATTGATCTTACTTTGGAGCGGAGAATTAATCAATGAATCACATTCCCATACTTCGAATTTTACGGTTTCTTTTTCTCCAATATATCCCATTTTTCTATTATGGTATCTTTTTCTTGTGATTTTTAATACCGTTTTAATTACAAAAAAACTTAAAGCTATTCAGAATTCTATAAATCGCTCTCAAATTATCGTTTATCTATTTGGCTTAATAATTACAAATATTGCTACCTTTGTTTTTGGTTTATTCTTACCTTGGATTCTTGGCTTTTACTATCTTGTAGAAATTAGCCCTCTAGCTTTCCTATTTGGATTTATTGCATTTACTTCCTTTTCCATAGCTAAGTACGACATGTTCCCAAATACAATGAAAAGAGTATTGAATTTTAGCTTAAATAAAAAAATAATTTTTTCTGCCATTATAGTCGTTCCTATTATTATTCTTGTTGTTCAAATTCCATTAGGAAGAATTATTTTTAATATTAATTCTTCCCCGGAAATGATTCGATTTTTTATTATGAATATATTTATTGGACTTTTAGTTAGTATAAGCATGTCATTTATAATCTCTCGATTAATTGCTCATCCTATTTCTATACTTACAAACAAAGTACTCCAAGTTGAAAAGGGAGACTTTTCAGTCCGCACCGAAATTGATTCTAATGATGAAGTGGGCGAGCTATCTAATGCTTTTAATAAATTGGCTTTTACTCTTAATAGTAATATTTCGGAATTAAAGATTAAAGAAGAAAGAATCGTTGTACTTCTAAATGCATTTGAAAAATCTTTAGCTGCTATCGCAATAGTTGATGATAAGTTTTATATTATTGAAGCGAATGATCAGTTCTATGAAATGATCGATGAGGACCAAACAACTAATGTAAAAGCGTCAATCGAATTTCTTCAATTTCGATATTCTTTGCCTCTATTCAAATCCATCATCGAAGAAGTGAATCTTAACTCGGTTTACACGAATGAAATAGAAATTAAATCTATCGATAACCAAACCAATAAATTTGTTTTACTCTCTGTATCTAAAATTTTTAATCCAGAATCTATCCCTAAAGGTTACTTATTTATAGAAATCGATATTACCGAAAGAAAAAAACTTGAATCGGAAATTATTCGTTCAGAAAAACTAGCGTCTCTTGGCAAAATGTCTGCAACTATTGCGCATGAGATTAAAACCCCTTTAACTTCAATCAAAATGAATGTCGATATGATTTCTAAATCAATTACCTTAGAACCTGAAGATAGGGAATCATTCCAAATAATTAGTAAAGAAGTAAATCGTCTGAATAAATTAGTAAAAGAAGTTCTTCAAATCACACGTACTGCCCCACTCTCTTTAGAAATTATAAATATTCGATTTTTTATTGAAGAAATTATAAGCCAAATAAGTTTTAATTTGAAAAACAAAATAATATCTTTTTATAATAAGTCTGAAGATTTTGATCTTTTTTTCGATAAAGATAAATTGAAACAAGTTTTCCTAAATTTATTCCAAAATTCAATTGAAGCTATTCATGATAATGGTTTTATTACAATAAATAGTTCAAAAGATGAAGAATTTATTTATATTAAAATTATAGATAATGGAACCGGTATCAATGATCCAAAAACAATTTTCGATCCTTTCTATACAGATAAAGCATCCGGTACCGGATTAGGATTATCGATTTCAAAAAGAATTATTGAACAACATAATGGCGAGTTAGAATTAATCTCTTCTAAACCCGGTGAAACAATTTTTCAAATTAAACTACCTATATAAAATGGAAAATATATTAATCATAGATGATGATGAATCCATACGCAAAACTCTTTTAAATTTCTTGAAGCGCTTGGGTTATTCCACTCTATCTGCCGAAGATGGTGCAGAAGGTTATGAATTGATTCTTAAATATCAGCCCGATTTGATTATCTCTGATATCAGAATGCCTCATCTTTCCGGTTTAGAATTATTAAAAAAAATAAAGGATTTAGATATTTCCACAAAGGTTATTATAATAACCGCTCACGATGAAATGCAAACTACTATCGATGCGATGCAAAATGGAGCTTATGATTATTTAGATAAACCGCTCGATATCGACCGCCTTAAAGTTACAATCGAACGTGCTTTAGAATCTAAAATGCTTAATGAAAGAATTGATTCTTTGATTTCAGAAGTATCTAAAGACTATTTGCCAAATGGTAAAATTATCGGTAATTCTAAATCAATGATCGATATTTATAAAATTATTGGACAAGTCTCTTCTAATAAGGTAACTATACTACTACAAGGAGAAAGTGGTACAGGGAAAGAAATGGTTGCTAAATCGATTCATTATAGCGGTATCACCAAAAATGAACCCTTTATTGCAGTCAATTGCACCGCTATTACTGAATCTCTACTCGAAAGTGAATTGTTTGGACATGAAAAAGGTTCTTTCACAGGTGCCGATAGAACTAAAAAAGGAAAATTTGAAATCGCAGGGAATGGTACAATTTTTTTAGATGAAATTTCCGAAATGTCCCAGCATCTTCAAGTTAAACTTCTTAGAGTTCTTCAAGAAAAAGAGTTTGAAAGAGTTGGTGGTGAATCTATCTTACCTATGACTGCTCGTATTATAACAGCTACAAATAAAAATATTGAACACTTGGTAAAAGAAAATAAATTCCGTGAAGACTTATTTTATCGGTTAAATGTAGTTAAAATTGACCTGCCTCCTTTAAGAGAAAGGAAAGAGGATATACCCCAATTAATAAATTACTTACTTTATAAGATCAATAATGAATTACACAAAAACGTTCTCTCTGTCTCAAATGCTGCAATGGAAAAATTGATGAATCATAACTGGACCGGAAATGTACGCGAATTAGAAAATTGTTTGATGCAAGCTGTAGTTTTGACCAATGATGATATTATTTTAGAAGAGAATATATTATTAAATAATAGTGGTAAAGATTTCAATGAATTTTCACCTAATCTCTCGCTCGCCGAAGTAGAAACAATACATATTAAAAAAGTACTCGAATTTACTAATTGGGATAAACCAAACTCGGCTAAAATTTTAGGTATATCACTCCCCACTCTCTATTCTAAGATTGAGAATTATAAACTCACGAAGAAATAATCTTTTAAATAATTTAAAAATAATTAAATCTTTTTAAAACCATTTTCCGCAATCATCTCTTTTTTATAAAAATATCCACTTTTTATTTTGGCATACTTATTGAATTATAAATTTCAGGAAATTAATTAAATAAAATTCTGGAATATTTATGAAGAGAAAAAAGATATTATTCTTTCTTTTATTTTTTACAGTTATTAGTCTATCTGCTCAAAGCTCGGACTCAACCCTAAATAGATATATAAATAGAGCACTTGAACTCAGTCCAAAAATAAATTTACTTCAAAATAAAAAATCGATTTCGGGAACTAAGATTGCACAACTATCAAATTTTCCTGATCCAATGCTCTCTTTTGGAGTTGCTAATGTTCCTATAAATTCATTTTCGTTTTCTCAAGAACCAATGACTGCTAAGATAATTGGTTTAAGTCAAGCAGTTCCATTTCCTGGAAAATTAACTCAAGCAGAAAAAGTAAATCGAATAGATATTGATATTAATCAACAAGAAATAGATGATGCGAGAAATGAGATACGTAATGAGATTAGAAAAGCATACTATGATCTAATCTTCTCAAGGGAAGCAATCCGAATCTCTCTAAAAAGTAAAGAACTTCTTGAACATATTACTGCTATTATTCGTGCAAAATATTCTGTATCAAAAGCTTCTCAACAAAATCTAATTCAAGTCGAAGTTTCTCTTACAAAAATTCAAGAGAGAATAGAAGAATTAAAAGGAAAAGAAAATAATAGTCTTGCAATATTAAATTCATATCTTCTAAAAAATCCTTTTGAAAATATTGCAACTGACTCAATACCTGAAATAAAATTGACGTCTCTAGATTTTAATGAGTTAAGAACAAATGCAATTCATAACCGTCCCTTCTTAAAGGGTATTTCATTAGCAAAAGAAAAATCATATTTAATGGAAGACTTATCAAAATATGATAAATATCCGAACTTTAATTTTTCTATCCAATATTCACAAAGAGATAAGTTATCAAATAGTACGATGCCTCAATATGATTTTCTCTCATTTATTGTGGGACTATCATTGCCCGTAAATTATGGCGGGAAAACTTCGGCAAAGATTGAAGAAGCTCGTTTAACACAAAAAATGTATGAAAACCAATATCAAACTTCTATTCAACTAATTGATAGATATATTGGCTCTTCTTTAGCAAAGATTAATGAACTTCAAAAAAGAGAAAAACTTATTAAAGAGGGTTTACTTCCCCAAGCTCAACAATCTCTTAATTCTGCCTTAGTGAATTATCAAGTCGGAGATATCGATTTTATTAATGTACTCGATGCTCAAAATAAACTCTATGAAATTGAAATCTTACTCTATTCAATTAGAATAGAATACCAGAAAGAACTTTCTCAAATAGAATTTTTAACCGGTACTGATAGCAAACAAATATTATAATAATTGGAGCAATGTATGAGTAGGAAATATTTATTAATAGGAGTATCGACAATACTAATAGCTATGATTGCCGCATATTTTATTTTTTATAACGATTCTATTATAAGTGAACATGATGTAATCCATCAAAATGAACTATGGACTTGCGGTATGCACCCCGATATAATAATGGATTCACCGGGCAATTGCCCTATCTGCGGAATGAAATTAGTTCCTAAACAGGGCTCAACTTCTTCTCCTAATAATAACGGCGAAAGAAAAATTTTATATTATCGCTCACCGATGGACCCTGCTATTACTTCTCCATATCCTCGTAAAGATGAAATGGGTATGGATTATGTCCCTGTTTATAATGACGATTCAGGCACTGATGGAACAGTTAAAATTAGCCCTACTGTAATTCAAAATATTAATGTAAAAACAGAAAAAGTAACTAAAAAGAAAATTACAAATAATATTACAACTAATGGCGTTCTTACAACAAACGAAAAAGCAGAATATATTGTAACTACCCGTGTAAATGGATTTGTTCAAAAATTATATGTCAATTATACAGGGCAAAGAATTAATAAAGGAGATAAATTAATGGAGATCTATTCCCCTGAATTAGTCATTGCCCAGCAAGAACTTCTAACAGCTATCTCCTATCAAAAGGCAATTAGCAATACTGATATAAAAGATATTTTAGAAAGTGGTGATGAATTAATAAAAAATTCTGTAAGGAAATTACAATTATTAGAGATGCCCGATTCTGATATAAAAACATTAATGAATACGAAAGAAGTAAAAACTAATGTAACTCTTTATGCCCAGCAGAGTGGTACGGTTATTTCTAAAAATATTTTGGAAGGTCAAAAAATCACTCCCGGTATGCCCCTTCTTCAGATAACTAATCTAAGTACTCTCTGGCTTATGGCTGATGTATATGAATTTGAATTGTCCAAGCTAAGTTTAGGCTCGAACGCAGAAATTAAATTTAATTTTAAACCGGGAGTTACTTATAACGGGAAGGTTTCTTTTATATATCCTACGATTGAATCAAAGACACGTACCGTAAAGGTTCGTATTGACGTTAAAAATAATGGTGATCTAAAACCGGATATGTTGGCAAATGTAACAATAAAAGGGAAAGAATTAGACAACACAATTGTTGTTCCCGAAAACTCAGTTATAAGAAGCGGTAGAAATAATTTGGTAATCCTTTCCTTAGGCGATGGTAGATTCCGCCCTCAAAACATTGTACTTGGCAATTATTCCGAAGGTTACTACCAAGTCTTAAATGGGTTAAAAGAAGGTGATGAAATTGTTACTTCTGCCCAATTCTTAATCGATTCAGAAAGTAATCTTAGAACTGCAGTAAATCAATTTACAACAGATAAGCAATCCGCTCCAATGCCAAGCGAAGATAAAAAACCATCTGAAATGAATATGCCAAATGATAATATGAAAAATAAACCGACTATGAAAACTAATAATCCCAAAGAGAATGAAAAAGAAGAATCGCTCGCACGCACCGGTATTATTGATCTAAAAAAGATCGATAAAAATAAAGATGGAAAATTATTTCAAGATATGATGGATTGGAATGTTATCTCCGATAAACCGGGCGATTGCCCTCTTTGCGGTATGGAATTAATGGAGATGAGTATTGAAGGTGTAAAGAAAAATTTAATCGATAATGGTTTTAAAGTAAAGTAGGAGTATTAATGCATTCCGATGATAAAAATAATGATGGCTTTGTAGCTAAGATAATTGAATGGTCAATAAATAATAAATTTTTTGTTATTGTATTCACTTCTGCAATTATTGTAGCAGGGATTTGGGCTGTTTATAATACTAAAATTGACGCAATACCTGATTTGAGCGATGTGCAAGTAATAATTTACACAGAATATCCGGGTCAAGGTCCGCGCATTGTTGAAGACCAAGTAACATATCCTCTTACTACTAAAATGCTTTCCGTTCCTTATGCTAAAGATGTGCGCGGTTACTCTATGTTTGGTTATTCAATGGTTTATATATTATTCGAAGATGGTACCGATATTTATTGGGCACGAAGTAGAGTATTAGAATATCTATCATCACTGCGAGGTGTTTTACCCGATGGCATAAACCCTCAGCTCGGTCCTGATGCTACCGGTTTAGGTTGGGTCTATCAATATGTCCTCAAATCCAAGACAAAGAATCTACAAGAACTTAGGACTATTCAAGATTATTTTTTAAAATATGAATTAACATCAATCCCCGGTGTTGCAGAAGTTGCAAGCGTTGGCGGTTTCGTTAAACAATATCAAGTAAATGTCGACCCAACTAAATTAGCTTCTTACAACATTCCTTTGCAAAAAGTGAGGATGGCAATTCAGCGAAGTAATAATGATGTCGGCGGTCGCGTCCTTGAAATGGGTGAAATGGAATATATGGTTAGAGGTCTTGGATACATTAAAAGTATTGATGACCTCAAAAAAGTTGCTATCGGTGTTTCTTCCAATTCAGGCACACCTATTTATCTCTCTGATATTGCTAATATAACTATCGGACCCGAATTAAGAAGAGGTATTACTGAATGGAATGGCGAAGGTGAAGTAGTCGGTGGCATTGTTTTAATTCGATTCGGAGAAAATGCCCTTTCTGTAATTGAAAAAGTAAAAGAACGAATTGCAGAATTAAAAAAATCACTCCCTGCTGATATCGAAATTGTTTCCGGTTATGACCGCTCTAAATTAATTGAAAGCGCTATCGATAATTTATCCGTTAAATTAATCGAAGAAGGTATAATTGTAGCATTAATTATAATTGCATTCCTGCTCCATTTTAGAAGTTCTTTTGTGGCTATTTTTACACTTCCAACTGCTGTGCTAATCTCCTTTTTAATTATGAAACTCCAAGGGATAAATGCTAATATTATGTCACTCGGAGGTATCGCAATTGCAATAGGTGCAATGGTGGATGCCTCAATTATACTTGTGGAAAATGCTCATAAACATCTTTCCGAAGAAGGCGATAAACCTTCTGAAATGCAAAGACCTCACTGGCAATTAATTCTTGATTCTGCTAAAGAAGTAGGTCCATCGATTTTCTATTCTTTATTAGTTATCACAATATCTTTTCTTCCTGTATTTACTCTCGAACAGCAGGAAGGCAGATTATTTAAGCCCCTTGCATTTACTAAAACCTACGCAATGGGTGCGGCAGCTATGCTCGCAGTTACTATTGTTCCGGTTCTTCTCGGCTATTTTGTTCGAGGCAAAATGAAAAAGGAAGATGAGAATCCTATAACCAGATTTTTAGTAAAACTATATCATCCGGTAGTTGATTTTGTTATGAATAAAAGATGGTGGGTAATGGGTGCGGCAGTAGTTATTGTCTTAATTACATTAATCCCTTTCTCAAGATTAGGTTCTGAATTTATGCCTCCTCTCTATGAAGGTGATCTTCTTTATATGCCTACAACTCTCCCCGGAATATCAATTACTAAAGCAAAAGAATTATTACAACAGACTGATAAAATTATTAAATCCTTCCCCGAAGTTGAAACTGTAATGGGAAAAATCGGACGAGCTGAAACAGCTACTGATCCGGCTCCATTGACTATGATTGAAACTACCATTCAGCTAAAACCAAATGATCAATGGCGGGAGGGAATGACTCCCGATAAATTAATAGAAGAACTGGATGCCGCTATTAAGATACCGGGTTTAACAAATGCATGGACGATGCCAATAAAAACAAGAATCGATATGCTTTCTACCGGTATCAAAACTCCGATTGGAATTAAAATAGCCGGACCTGATTTGAATATTCTTCAAGAACTCGGTAAAGAAATTGAAAATGCCGCTAAGTCTATTCCCGGTACTCGTTCCGCTTATTCGGAAAGATCTGTCGGTGGTAATTATATCGATTTTAATATAGATAGGGATGCTATCGCACGTTATGGACTTACTGTCGGTGATGTTCAAGATGTATTTATGTCTGCTATCGGTGGAATGAATATTACAAAAACAGTCGAGGGATTAGAACGTTACCCTATTAATTTAAGATATATGAGAGATTATAGAAGTAACCCTGAAGAGCTAAAAAGAATTTTAGTACCTCTCCCCAATGGTGGGAATATCCCTATTGAGCAATTAGGTAATATCGAAATAAAAAAAGGTCCACCTATGATCAAATCGGAAAATGCCCGTCCGAATACTTGGGTCTATATCGACTTAAATTCAGATACAGATGTTGGCTCTTATGTAAATATAGCTAAGGAAAAAATCAATAAAAAAGTAAAACTACCTGCCGGTTATTCTATCAAATGGTCTGGGCAATATGAATATATGGAAAGAGCTTCGAAGCATTTATCTTTGGTTATTCCGCTTACTTTATTACTTGTAATTTTATTACTCTATATGAATACGAAATCGATGGTTAAAACGGGCATCGTCTTACTGGCGCTTCCTTTTTCATTAGTGGGTGCGATTTGGTATATCTATTTTGCAGGTTTTAATCTCAGTGTAGCCGTTTGGGTTGGTATTATAGCTCTTCTCGGTGTGGATGCAGAAACGGGTGTAGTTATGCTTCTTTATTTAGATATCGCTTATGAAAAATATAAGAAGAAAGGTCTATTAAATTCTGTTGCAGATTTAAGAGAAGCAATTTTTGAAGGAGCAGTAAAAAGAATCCGACCTAAAATGATGACCGTTATGACGACACTTCTGGGGCTATTCCCTATTATCATTGGCTTAGGTACGGGCTCAGATGTAATGAAAAGAATTGCCGCTCCTATGGTGGGTGGTATTATTACAAGTATGATAATGGAGTTAACTGTTTATCCGGCAATATATTTCACAATTAAGAAAAGAGAATTAAAGAAAGAATTATTAATTACAAATGAGGGATAATTATGAAAAATAAAAATGAAAATCACGATGAACATCATTCCGATCATAAAAATAATGATAATCTTAATAAAAAAATGGATAGTGAACATAACGAGCATTCAAAGCACAACAAGCACACCGGGCACGATAAAAACTCACATCATAAAATGATGATTAACGATTTCAAAAAACGATTCTGGGTATCTCTCGTTATCACTATCCCCGTTTTGTTCCTTTCTAAAATGATTCAAGAACTATTAGGTATAAGAGATCTTTTGCAATTCAGCCAAGAGAGTTACTTAATCTTTGCACTATCGAGTATAATATATTTTTATGGTGGACTCCCCTTTCTTAAAGGAATTTATGAGGAATTAAAAAAGAAACAACCGGGAATGATGACCTTAATCGCTTTGGCTATTACAGTATCTTATCTATATAGCGGATATATTGCATTAAGTAGTGGTGGCAACGGTTTCTTTTGGGAGCTGGCAACATTAATAGATATTATGCTTTTAGGGCATTGGATTGAGATGAGATCTATCTTAAGCGCATCACGGGCTTTGGAAGAATTAGCAAAATTATTGCCCAATACTGCTCACAGAGTTTCTGATAATGGCGATATTGAAGATGTAGAAATAGATAAAATTAATGTTAATGATAAGATACTTATTAAACCGGGAGAGAAGATTCCTTCTGATGGTGAAGTAGTGGATGGTAACTCTTCTGTTAATGAATCGATGCTAACGGGAGAATCTAAACCTGTTACAAAAAAAAATGGAGATAAAATAATCGCCGGTTCAATTAATGGTGAGGGCTCACTTACAATTGAAGTTAAACAAGTTGGTAACGATACTTTTCTTTCAAAGGTAATTGATTTAGTAAATAAAGCACAAGAAAGTAAATCTAAAACTCAAAACTTAGCCAATAAAGCGGCACTGATACTAACGGTCTTAGCAATAATAGCGGGAGTAGTTACATTCTTTATCTGGGAATTATTTACTTCGCAGAATATTGCCTTTGCTATCGAAAGAACCGTTACAGTAATGGTAATTACTTGCCCTCATGCCTTAGGTTTAGCAGTTCCATTAGTTGTTGCCGTTTCTACCGGTATTGCAGCAAATAACGGATTCTTAATAAGAAACAGAACAGCTTTTGAAAACGCCCGGAATATTGCCGCAATAGTTTTTGATAAAACCGGCACTCTCACAGAAGGTAAATTTGGCGTTACAGATGTTATCAGCTTTGAAGATAATTATGACCGAAATGAAATTCTGAAATATGCTGCAGCACTTGAATCTAATTCCCAGCATCCTATTGCAACAGGTATTAAGGATGCAGCAGAAAATCCATATAAAATTGCTGACTTTGAATCAATTACAGGTAAAGGTGTTAAAGGGAAAGTAAATGATAATTCCGCAATGATGATTAGTCCTAATTATGCAGATGAATTAAATTTAGATTATAATAAAAATATCGTTGGTGAATTACAGAAAAAAGGATATACATCTGTATTATTAATAATCGAAAATAAACCCCTTGGTGTAATTGCATTAGGAGATAAAATTCGTGAGGATTCGAAAAAGGCAATTGAACAGCTTCATGATATGGATATTAAATGTATAATGATTACCGGCGACAATAAAAAGACCGCTGAATTTGTTTCTAATGAATTAGGTTTAGATGAATACTTTGCCGAAGTAATGCCCGAAGAAAAATCATCTAAAATTAAAGAGATTCAAGATAGAGGATTGATTACTGCAATGATTGGAGATGGTGTAAATGATGCACCGGCATTAGCACAGGCAGATGTGGGAATTGCTATCGGAGCCGGATCTGATGTCGCTATCGAAACCGCTGATATAATTCTTATTCAAAATAAAACTCAAGATATTATATCAGTAATTAAAATGGCGGATTCGACTTATAAAAAAATGATTCAAAATTTATGGTGGGCAACAGGATATAATATTATTGCTATCCCTTTGGCAGCCGGTGTTTTATACTCTTACGGAATATTACTTAGTCCGGCTCTAGGTGCGGCATTAATGACTTTAAGCACTATAATTGTTGCAATCAATGCTAAACTATTAAAAATTTAATTTTGGTAATCGATTGGACTCCAACTGCTAGACTTTCTTAAAGGTAGTCCAATCACCAAAATAATATTTTATAAAAATTACCGCAGAATAAAGAATTACATAAAATGGCAATGCTGACCAAGCACCTATAATTCCGAAATCTAAAACGACACCAAGCAGAAATGCAATCGGTACGAATACAAACCAATTTAGAATTGATTCGGCTACCATAACATAAACTGTTCTTCCTGCTGCTTGAAGTCCGTTTGCCAATACCACACCTACTGAATAAAACACCTGCCCTGCACCTGCTATACGCATTGCCGGCACTGCCGTTTCGATTACATTCTGATCGTTAGTTAATAACCATAATACATATCGAGGGAAGATTGTAAAAATTAATCCTGCAATAAATGTATAAATCGTTGCAAGCTTGCTCGTTTCTAATCCTAACATTTTCGCCTGCTTAATATCACCCTTGCCAAGAGCATTTCCCACTAATGTCTGTACAGCAATACCGAATCCGAAACATGGCATTAATGAAATAAGTAGTGAAGAAAATACTATATTGCTTGCCGCCTGCTCTATTGTTCCGATATGCCCGGTAATAGCTATGAAACTTAAAAACCCGACTAAGATAAAGATATTTTGTAGTGATACAGGCAGCGAAATTTTTACAATCGATATAGCATAATCTTTTATAAAACGGAAATGAGAAAATAACTGATATTTTTTCCTATGAACTGCCTGCAAAGAAATAATAAAATAAAACAAAAAATCAAAAAATGTAGCGAAAGTTGAACCGATACCTGCTCCCGCTAAACCCATACCGGGGATACCGAACATACCATAAATGAAAATATAATTGAATACTATATTCAGGAAATTCGCTATAATTCCGGAATACATAAATATATGCGTCTTGCCGATACCGAAAAAGAAACCTCTATATGAGACCGTTAAAAGGAAAAAAGGAATCCCCATAAAACGGAAATAAAGATACTCGCCTGCATACTGCCCCACTTGATTATCGACAGCAAAGAAATGTGCAATCTGAAAAGCAAAAACGACTCCAAAGAATGAAACGACTATACCGATTAGAAGTGAAATGACTAAAGAAGTATTTAATGCATTACCGCAATTTGGGTAATCTTCCGCACCGAATCGGCGGGCAATAACCACGTGTGTACCGGTTGCTAATGAAGAGAAAAAACTTACAATTGCCCAGGTGGCAAGAACACCCAATCCCATTGCCGCAAGGTAATATTCAGCATTATCCAAACGCCCTACCATCGCCGCATCCACAAGCGATACAATCATCTGTGTAATCGAACCGGCTATTGCAGGAAGAGCGAGCTTTAATATATTTTTATGTACATCTTCATATTTGAATAATTTCATAAGTTGCAAAGATATTTAATTATCATAAATAATGAAAATAAAAATATGAAGCGGCATTATTAACATTTTGCTTTATTTTTCTTATCTTAGATATCAACTAAGATAAAGTTAAGGTGTTAAAATGACAAGGCAGGAAGAAATAAAACACTTGTTGAATACGCTTGGAATACGCCCGGTTATAGTTGCAGAAAAATTGGGAATGAAAGCAAATACCTTTAATTACCTCATAGAAGAAAGCCCGCAGATTGAAGAAGATTTCTATTTCCAAATAAAAAAAATAATAGATGATTACCAGTTTGAATTGCATCTATTCGATGCTGATCAAAGTGAATCATTGGATCTATTCGATGATGAAAAATTTCAGATTGGAATTGGAGAAAGGATGCGTCTCTTTGCACAACGCAAATATGGCACATTGAAAAATCTCGCCGAAGCAATGAAAATCTCCCCGCAACAGTTGCAGCAATATATATCAGGCAAACGAGAACCCGGCTCAAAAATATTAGCAAAATTACTTCGACTTGGCTGCGATATTAATTGGATATTGGGTGGACGTGAATCATGGGAATCATATAAAATTTATCGACTCGAAGGCGAAGTAAAGAAATATCAAACCGGCATGCAACAAATCGAAACACTAATACACAAAATCGAGAATAAAGTAACACCATAAATTTTTTTAGGAAATATAACCAGTTGTGAGGATTTAGTAAAATTCTATGAATAAAATTCTTCTATTGATAATAACAAATTTATTATTATCCCTTTTAATAACTTAATTAATTCTTCATTTTATTAAAGGGATCTTTATATTCTCCATAAATGGTTTTAATTAAGGTATATTTATATATGTATCCATAGCAACTATTTCTACTTTTATATTAGCCATTTACCAATGGAACAAGAATGATGAAATTCAAAGAAAAGTAGTTATTAATTGTCTTTTAGAAGAATTGCACCACAATATAAATTTAATCGAAAATTCATTTATAAAATGTGATGAAAAAATATTTTACCAATTTTTAAATCGTATTTTAAAAGGTTTAGAAAAAGTAAATATTTATCCAAATCCTACAGGTTCCCCATTCTTAACGATCAAAGCCACCAAAATGTTCCAAAAAACTTCACGTAGTAACTATAATTATATAACTCTAAGAAATTCTTATATAAGTGAAGCCATTAAATCAAAAAATATTTTCAATTTAGAAAATCATAGTATTTTCTTAAACCTAGGTCATCTAGATTATTCAATAAACTGACATAACAGAAATGTGGAATATTATAATAGAGAGCAAGATAAAAGCAGAGATAGTGCTTATCATCAATTACAATTAGAGTATTTAAAATGGCTTCATTTTATGTTAATTGATCTAATAGTTAATTCCGATGAAAATGATTTTATTGATAAGGACTTTATCAAGAAAA
>JBAYVI010000032.1:0-25132 GCA_041674625.1 Melioribacteraceae bacterium
ATTGGAGTATTGAAAAATCTTTTATCAACACGTACTTCCATTAACATATCTAAGCTTGCTCTAAATTGTTCGATTGTACCCGGATTACCATCCCATTTAGTTTCATCAGGATTATTTCCTAACCAACGGAAACCATTAGTTCCACTAATTTTAAATGGAATAGTAACCATGTGCCAAGTAGTATCTTCTACTGAAATCCAATTTGAACCCCAGAAGTTATTCTGTGCATCCTGAAGTCTAAAGAAAAATAGGTCTTTTGTTCCGTCTCCTTTTAATAGGAATTGGAATCCACCGTTTTCTCCAACTGCACCAAGTTTAGGAATTTTATAAAGTACTTGTCTACTTCTAAAAGCAACACCCCAAGTTGTTCTTTCTTCAGTTTGGTAAATCCATGCCGCATTTTTATAACCTTCGGGTGCAGTTCCATCTCTACCCAATTCATAATCTAAAGTACCGTAACCAAATCCTTGCCATTTTGTTATAAAATCTTTAGACTCGACATACTCTTCGAAATCAGCAACTTTAATTGCATTAACACCATGAGGCGGCATAAAATCAACAGCACGGAAATCATCAAAATAAATTCTATGAATTGTTATATCTGTTTTATCCGGATTATCTAATAATACTTGAAAACGAGTGATGTTCCCCATACTTGCAGCTAACTGTTCTTCTGTTTCTTCGTAACCGCCTTTATTATCCCATAAATGGAGTCCGTAATACCCATCTTTATCAAGTATAAATGGAACATAAACTATATGCCAGTTTGTGTCTTTAAGTGAAATAGCTTGAGATCTCCAAATTGCATAAGAATCGACACTCTTTTCATCATAAAGTCTAAGTCTGATAACGTTATTAGTGCCATCTCCTTTTAGATAAAATTGAACACCTGCTTTTGTAGTGCTTAAATTCAAAGGAAAGAATGTTGCATCAGTAACTTTTCTTTCTGCAACTCCACCCCAAGCACTTGTCTCAGTGCCATAAACATATTTAAAATATTTTGTGCCACCAGGGGCGACTTTGTGCATAGTATCCGTAACAACTTCAAAATCTTTTGAAGCAGTTCCAAATACTCTCCAATTTTCACCTAATTCAGCATTAGTTGAGTAGCTTTCAAAATTTTCGAGAACTTTTGTTTGTGCTTTACTATCAACAAGTGAAAGCAAGAAAATAGACATCGTGGTAACTGCCAGAAAAAGTAATCTGCTTTTGTTCATTTAATATTCTCCATTTTCTTAATTATTATTTTTTTATGGGTAGTTATAAGGTAAATTCTAATTTTTTCATTCAATAACAGTCCTGTGCAACTAATTATTATTATTTTATAAATAAGATAGTATAATTCGGGTGTTATGTCAATAACTTTTTATATTAATTATAATAAGTAAGTACTTTTTTAAATAACATCTGCCATAATTTTAATAATTAGTGTAATTATTAAGAAATGAGATATTCCAAATGGTGTTTTATGGAGATTTATTTTTGTTTTGGAAATGAGTAATAATTTCATACAAAATGTGAGTTCTGAAAAATCAAAGTGTGCTGTTATTCAAACGGAGGGTAAATTCATTTCAAAACTATATACATATAAGTATAGAATTGATTTAGCAAAGATATCCCCCTGACAATCTACAGCACTACAATCTATATTTACTATTATTAAGAAGAAATGTTTACTTCATCAATTTACCGATTTTAAGTCCTACCAATTATTTAATTTTTATAAGGTATCTCAATCATTCCGGATTGTTCTGAAGTTTTCGCATTTTTTTCACAAGAATTACAATCGTTATTGCAAATGAAATTAGGCATAATATGATAGTACCTATTATATAAGGATATTGTGCATTAAAACCATTGGCAGATAGATGTTTATATAGTATTCCGCTATAAGCCCACACAAATACAAATAAATAAGCGCCACAATTATCTTTAAGGGCTCTCATATTTGCAATTACAGCACCAACTATTGATATAACTATCATCCAAACATAATCAGAAATTCCAAATCCATCCCAACCTAAGCTGACAAGAAATGCAGTAATATTCGCAATAGTCGCTACTGTAATCCATCCGAAATAAACACCGAATGGTAGTTTGACTGTTGCTTTTTCTGTATTCGTTAATGTAAGAGTATTAACTATATCAGCAGCCTTTATCAGCCGCAAAAGAAACAACACCATTATAATGACAGATATTGCTACATATCTATAATGCCATGCAAAAATCCATGATGCATTAAAAAGTGAAGTAACAATAAAAAGAAATGTTATTTGATCAATCTTTTCTTTTTTGAGAGGGTCTAATATTTTGTGAGAAGCAGCTATATAATAGATAAGATATACTAAAAGTAAAAGATAGATAATACCCCAAATGGAGAAAGTTATTCCCGCCGGGGTGAAAAGATTTGGGTACATGTCGGATAATTCACCGGTTGTGTATCCATTAAGAGGCAGAGCAATGGCGAGGTAATTAGCTGTTATCATTATTGCAAAGGAAATAACAGCAGTGATTTTTAGATATAAGTTATTTAATTTCATAATCATCCAAATTGAGCTTTAGAATCAATTATTTAATATTGAATATTACTGATAAATCCTCATTCACTCAACACCAGCATAATAAAAGCATGGAACAGAATATAAATACAGTGAGATTTGCTCCAATTATTCACACTCCTTTATCAATATAATTTAATTATTGCCAAGTAATTAACACAACTATTCAATTACAATTATAGAATGTATATCAATTCGATTTATTTGGGTTTTCAATTCTCCATTTTCATAAGTATAATTTAATATTATATTCTCCGGCTGGAGAACGACCTTTATTGGCTTTCTACTAAGTCTGATTTTAATATCCAAAGGACCAATTGGAGGAATTGTATCGTAACGAGCAACACGCGTATTGGCATGCGGACCTGACATATTTATCAAGTTCACCATCAGTTTATTTTCTAATTCATTTACGGTTATAACTACATTTTCTGAACCCTTTACTTCAACTTTAGGATTAGGGAAAAGTACTTTAACAATATCATTTATAAAATTTTTATACACCGGATTATTCATTTTCAAATAATATTTCCCTATATCAAAATAGACTCCCGCAATCTTTCCTTTGCCATAAGAAAAAATAGCGGCTGCCGGAGAAGACTCAAAACGGAAATCGGGTTCATCAAATAATTTTCCTATTGTTTTAATATTATTGTTAGGAATAGTGGGCTGATACCATCCTCTTACTCCCGCCATTTCTCCATCCCAAGAAAGAAATTTTGTTAAATAATTTGCCTCTTTAGTAAGATCAATATTCAATTGGTCTGCAAATAATCTCGTAGCATCAGCACCAATTATGAGTAGGTCCCCGCCACCATTTACATATTCAAGTAATTCTTTTTTAAACTCCTCTGTTAAATATTGTGTCTCCGGAATTATTATAAGAGGGTATTCATTCATAGAATTTTGAAGGTGATGTTCCATCAATATTTCAACAGCGTTTTGGCTATCTAACAATAAATTTAATATCCCCCTTAATGGATCATGAATTTTTCCAGAACTTGAATAAAGAGGTCCGGAATTTTTCTCAAAATTTGCAGTGGAATAAAGCAAAGCAATCTGAGGAATCGGTTTTGCATTTTGAGTGAATGGCTGCCTTTCACGGCAAAAATCACCTACTTCTTTCAATGTTTCGAAGAGCCACGGTTTTATTGAGCCATCTCTATTCTGAGTTGAGTAAATTTGAAATCCTCCCCCCATTGAAATAACGGCTGCAGCTGCCTTCTTGAGCTGTAAAGGCGATTTATAAACGTACGTTCCTTCATTATCATGAGTAAAACTCCATACCATTAAGTCCCATGGTTTCTCTTGCGGAGCTATGCAACGGGATTCAAAAAGTCCGCTATACAAACTATTATTTGGGTCAAAATCACCTGAAATAAAATCGATATTTACATCTATCGGCTGAGGCATGAAGGAAGAAAAAGCCCAATTACTTGTAATCTCAAATTTTGGATCGTATAGATGAAGCTCATTTACATAGTGTGAAATATATTTCCTGAATGAATTTCTATTGAAAGTACGAAATTCTTGCCAGCCGTACTCTTTTTCAGAAAGAGGGATATTATTTATTCCAGTTTCCTTTTGAAAAGCATCAACCATATATTTACTATAATCTAATTCGAGAGCCCAGCTTTCGCCATCTACCCATGCCCCATCAATTTTATAATTATCTATCAGCTCTTTCATTTGCGGAATTAATAGCTTATCCGCATAAGGTCCGAGAGATGAATTTTTCCCTTCAATAATTTTCCCTTCTTTATTAAGCATTGCCCATTCAGGATGTTTCTTTACTGCTTCATTATCTAATATACCGGAGTAATGTACAAATAAACCAACTCCATGTTTAGCTGTTTCTTTTCGCCATATCGGATAGATATCTTTTTCAAAATGTCCGACTGAATTTCCAATTTTTGTAGGATAGCTTGAAATACCCGGATGCCCTTTACAATCGACCTGGATATAATCAGGCTTTATCAAACTTAACATACTATCAATACTCTCTTCCTTAAAAGTCTTTCCAATTAATGTATCTTTTTCACTGGCATGAAAATCAAAGTGGAGTCCAAAGAAGCTCTCCGCTCTATTTACGAACTTTTTCTTACTCACTTCGGCAAGAGAATTATACTTTACTTGTGGAGAAACTATTGATGCAATAAAGATAAAATAGATAAAAATGACGATCTTTTTCTTAGGCATAATTTGGTGTCCGAATGTATTTATGCAATTATTTTATTTTTGATTTACTACTACTGTATACCTATTTCTTTATATATTATTAGTAAAGAGCCTGGTTTCTCCATAATACGAATCTCGATCCCGTCCATCAATTCTTTTCCCGATTTAATTATATTAATTCCATAATCCTCATAATATAATTCGTAATTAGAATCTGCTATGAGACCTTTGAATTTTGCATGAATTGATTCATCAATATTTTTTTCTCTGCGGAAGGCTAATACTATTCCGTCTTTTCGGTCAGGGCGATTTAATTGATAAGCCAACCAAAAATCATTATCCATATAATGTTTTCTTTGTAATGTAATTGGATAAAAATCACCGTAATAATATTGTCTTAACCTTTTAAAATCAGCCATATATTTTTGATATGAATATATTGTTTCATTATTACTTCCCGCAACGCTCCAGTTTATAACCGCTGTACTACCAAGACTTGATCTTAGATAATAATTACCTGTTCGATATAAAGCTGTTCCATGCAGAGGTAGATATAAATTTAGCCCAAAAGTATGGCATTGATAGCCAGTAGAATTTTGTTCAAGATCAGAACGCCAGAAAGGTGTGCTTCGCGAAGTAGTCTCAAGATCAATCCTTCTTCCACCCGCCGCACAATTATCAATAATTAAATTCGGAAATCGCACGAGCAAACTATCCCAAAAAGCATACAAACCTTCAATATGTTTAGCCTCGGAAATACCGATACGATCAGGTGAATCATTTTTCTTCCAATAAGGAAATGGATCCATATTAAAATCTTGCCTGTAATAATCGATTCCTTCTTTCTCAAAAAAACCTGTCAGATAATTTGTTAGCCACAATCTCGTTTCTGTATTACCAATATTTAATAAGTAATCATCAGAGTCTCCTTTACTTAATAACCAATTTGGATGCTCATTATATAACTGTGTTCCCTTTTTAACTCTTTCCGGTTCAACCCATACCATAAATTTTGCACCGGCGGCATGTACTGCATCCGAAATTGGTTTAAGACCATTTGGAAATCGTTCTTTATCAACTGTCCAATTGCCCACATTTAAAGACCAGTTTCCATTTTCTTTATCCCATCCGCAGCCGGAATACCATCCGGCGTCTATCCAATAAAGTTCAGGTGTAAGTTTGAACTGTTGATACCGTTTTATATGCGCAAGTGCAGAGGTTTCGGTCAAACAAGTATGAACAGTGCAAGGCGAAGGAGCACCATCTAATTCAAAAGCAACCGATAAAGGCAATTCCGGATTTTGACCATTAATTTTTCTTGTATGATGAGAGAGAATAAAACTTCTGAATTGATTATGACCGATCATTCTATCTTCACCACTCCAGAAGAGTAAGCATATTTTCGGTGTTCGGATTTCTTCCTTTGGATATAAAGTAAGATGCATATTCTCCATACCCGAATTAAGCGAAAAGGATTTTTCATCTTTCTGAACAACATTGGCAAACCATTTACCAGTCCAGCCAACAGCTACTACAATCCCTTGCCTGGCAGGAGATTCAATATTGAAAAACGGAAGTGCTGTTTCATCTGAAGATCGTCCACGACTTGGAGTCATATAAATATTTTTCCCGAGTTGCATCAGTTCATCAATAGGTTGAAAATCATTTACCGCCATGTTGCTACCTAACGAATGATGAAGAATAAAATCGCCACCTGTGTTGTAAGAAAAAACATTATTAATAACAGATGTACCTTCAATAATCGGAGTGTTTTGTGATGAATTATTTGTAAATCTAAGAACATATTCTACAGCATTATAATCATTATTACAAGTAACAAAACATTTCACGACCAAACCAGTCTGCTTATCTGAATATGTGTAGATAAATTGTTCAACATTCGGATCGAAAGATTTTATATTCTCTGCTTTATATTCCCAATCTTTGATAAATGTATCAGAAGATTTTCCTCCATAAATAAATGAGAAAGGTGGAGTATACCCTTTTGCAAATTTTTCTAAAGCCCATCGCTTTGCATTAATTTGATCAGATGAAGTAGTGCTAAATGCAACAATGTTAATATTAAAACAGAATACAATTATTAGTGAAATGTTTAGCTTACTGAATTTTTGCATATAATGTCTCCTATAAAAATAATTTACTTGTTTCCCCATTCTTTATTTGGTTCTTTTCCCATCACAAAACTAAGTTTTCCACCTTTCACAATTTCTTCATGGGAAATCCATGATCGGTTAAGTGCTTTCCCATTTAACACTGCTGACTGAATGTAATAATTATCTTTGTTCAAATTTTTTGATTCAATCACAAACTCATTTCCCGAATATAATGTACTATCGAGTTTAATTGTAACTTTGTCAAATATTGGAGAAGTTAATTGATATACAGGGTCTCCAGGGCAAACTTGATACAAACCCATTGAACTAATAGCGTACCATGCAGACATACATCCGTAATCGTCATCCATCTCTTCCAAAAAACCATCTGGAGTGGTTTTAAAAATTCTACCGAAAATCGGTTTATCAAAAAACCCGTGCGTTTTATAAAGCTGCATGATTGGTTCAGTTAGAATTTTATGAGACCATTTTTGAGTAAGCCAGGAAGCGTTTGCATAATTAAAAAGAAAAGGAGCATGAAGATCAATTTGATTTCCGGCTGTGTAAAGATCATTATCAAAGAAATAACTTAACTCTTTTACAAATTTTTCATTCCCCCCAAAATTTTCAATTAATGAAGGAAGATCATGAACCACATTCCACCGCAATTGCCATTTACTTCCCTCATAAGTATATTTTTCGCGATTAATAGTTGGGTCTTCGGGGAAATCGAGCCATGAACCATCTTCGCTTCTTGCCCTGAAATATTTTATACTTGCATCCCAAGTATTTCGCCAATAATTAGACCTATTCATAAAATATTCATAATCGTCACTATTCCCGATTACTTTAGCAACTTGAGCGACACACCAACTATCCCACGAATATTCCCCGGTTTCATCTGGACGGGCAGGTATATAACCGATTTCGTCATACTTAGTACCCATCTGAATGAGAGCTTCTCTTTTGATGAATGGATAAATTGTATTTGCATCAAGCCCGCTTATACCTTTGAAATATGCATCTGTTACAACCATCAACATATGTTCGTTGCGCGTGTTATCGTAAGCCAGAAATCCGTTTTTACCTGTAATATTGAGTCCAGATCCTGGACCGTGAGGAAGATGATTCCCATCGGGTTTATCCCAATCACCCTGTTCGTAAATATCGCGAAGTGATTTAACTATATCTCGGTAAACACTCGGTAAAAATAAACTGTAAAGAGGGTATTTAGTTCTGAATGAATCCCAAAAAGCATAAGTATCGTAATGAATGTAACCCTCTGCGTAGTGAATTTTTTCATCAAGTCCCGGATAAATACCTTCAACATCAGTAGTAGTTACAGGAAGAAAACATGTATGATATAATGCAGTATAAAAAATAGTTTTATATTCTTCATTCCCCTCAATTGTAATTTTGCTAAGTATTTTATTCCATGCTTCAAATGCATTTTTCTTAACAACTGCAAAATTGAAGCTTGGAATTTCACTTTGGAGATTTTTACGCGCTGCATTTATACTTGTTAGACTAACTCCTACCTTAACTTCCAACGCATCTGACTCAAGATTGCCGAAATTAAGAATTAATCCACCATCCTCACAATTATTCAATTCATTTCCTTCAGCAGAATTTTTTCCATTCCAAATTTTAGTTGATTTTACGGGAGAGTTGAACTTAATAACAAAATGAATTCCATTATAAACAGCTTGCTTCCCTTCAACTGTAAATTCATCGATTAACTTACACGATATATTTTTTGATCTATCTCTATTTCCTTCATATAAAAAAATTTTTGCTTCATTTTCTTTCTGAAAGGTATATTTATGATATCCAACATGAGAAGAAGCTGTCAACTCAGTTAAAATATTATCTTTAATTAAACGTACAGAATAATAACCGGCTTTAGCCGTTTCAGATTTTTTATCAAAATCTAAAATTGGGTTATTATAAAAAGTATCGTTTGGAACTGCTGCAAAAGGAATAATAGAAAGAAGTCCCGCTCGATTAACCTTCCTTGTTCCACCTGAACTCCCTTTATGGAATTGACTGAATCCCCTTAATTGACTGTCAGAATAATCATACCCTCCATGAGCAAAATTTCCGTTAGCAGTTAAACTTCCTGGGTAGGTATCAGGGGATAATCCAATCAAACCAAATGGTACGTTAGCAGAGGGCAGCCATTGACCATGATCCCCTTGTGTGCAGATAAATGGATTAACATAATCTACCGGTAATTTTGATTTAGTTTTGCCTCCTGCATATACTGAGATGGCAAATAATAATAGAACTACTATCTTAATTTTCATGGCTGTTTCTCTTAGATATCTTCATTGACATAGTTTTTTGGTCTATAAGTTATTCTATATTCAATCCAATCTGGACTTTGGCAGTTGCAGGAGCATTGTTTGTTATTTTTACTCCACCTTGAAATCTACTGCCATATATAGCGGCAGATTTTGTCCCCTCACCAAGTTCAATCTGCACTTTACCTTCTTCCCTAAATTCAGATCCATTTACAATCATTGTTCCGCTTTTGAGATTTATACATGGTGCATTTTTATCTGCATCACCCCAATTCGAAAAATGACATGCCGTAAATGTAACAGTCCCTGTCCCTTCGATTATGGCTTGGCTAGTAGTAGTTTTTATGGACCAAAATCCACAGTTCGTAAATTTAACCGGACCTTCATTAGTTTCTTTAACAATAACTGTTGCCATAAATTGACAATTATTAAATTCCAGCCCGGCATGCTTTTGAGATGCATCCACTTGAACAGAAATATCTGTCATATCTGCACCTGATTGAGTAATCAGCACATTCCCTTTTCTTTTTGCACCTGAAATAAAATGAAACCCAATTTTCGGAAAAATCACGAAACAGTTGCTTACATATTGCCAATCTGTTCTTGCAAAAACAAAACCTTCGAGATTTTCCGTTAAGTATTTCAAAAGTTTATCCCATTCAGCACTTGGCGGCACAGGTGCATTCATATATCCGCTTCTACTCCAAGCATTCGGATTGAAATGCACATTTTCGATTCTTCCAATATCAGTACAGTTATCAACAAAAATCCCAATCTTTAATGGCTGTCCATATACATTGCGTATAAAATGAAGTTCATTAGAAAATGTTCCGAAGTCGATAGCTTTATAAGGATTCGCAAGAGTTACATCAATTACACTGCAATTTGTTCCTTTTCCCTGAATAGTCCACGGATATGATTTAACGTTATTAATATCCTGCTCAGGATAAAATATAGTAATCCCCTTTACGCAACTATTATTATTAAGATTAATAAGGGGAGAACCGTTTTCATTACCGGCTGAACCGGTTGCAAATATTACACTTCCTTTTCCAAGAGCAGTATTGTGGGGTGCATGCCACGTTCCGAGAAGAGTAACTCCCTCAGGAACAGATATTGACCCGGCAATTAAATATGTTCCGGATGGTACATTTACAGTTTCTCCTTTTTCACTTGCAGCATCAAGTGCTTTTTGGAATGCTTCTGTATCATCGGTTTTGCTATCTCCTTTTGCGCCATATTTCATAACGTTAATTGACTCTTTTTCCAATTTTTGATTTACTTTGGCATATAATAATTCTTCTGTTATAGCCGATAGTATGATTAATACGAATAAGCTGTATTTCAAAAATTTCATATAATATTTCCTAAATAATTGAGAAAATTAGTTCCACTTACTTCTCTGAATAAACCCAGTTAGATCTTCCACCGGGTGCTGTATCTTCATTTACAAACCGAACTAAAAAATTCATAGAGTTTTGCATTTAGATAGCTCTTTTCATTTATATTCAGCCCCGAATTTTTTATTAGGTCGATCTCCCATAATAAACTTAAGTTCACCACCGTTTATTATATCTTCGTGCTTAATAAATGCACTGTTGTATTCTTTTCCATTTAGTTGGGCAGATTGAATGTATTTATTTGTTTTAGAACAGTTTTCTGCTTTTATGATGAACACTCTATCATCAGGCAATTCAATAGTTGTTTTTTCAAAAAAAGGGCTACCAATTGCATATTCACCGCTTCCAACTGTAACAGGGAAAAATCCCATCGCAGAAAAAACATACCAAGAGCAAAGTCCCCCACCATCTTCATCACCGGGAATACCGAGCGGACGATCATCAAACCACATTTCCATTACTTCTCTTATTCTTCGCTGAGTTTTCCATGCTTCGCCAGCATAGTTATATAAATACGGAATATGCATTGAAGGTTCATTACCGGCTACAAACATTCCATTAAGTCCTGTAGCATCAGGGGATTGCCCCATAAATCTCCATTTGGAACGAGGTGCTTCATTAAAAATAGCATCAACTTTATCTATAAATTTTTCTTTACCGCCAAGAAGGTCTATTAATGCCGGTATATCATGCTGAACACTAAAATTCCAAGTCCATGCGTTGTTTTCGGTATAGTACATTCTATTACCAATCCCGCCTGAGAGTTGTGGATCAAATGGTTCAATCCATTTTCCATCTGCTGATTTCGGTGCAAAAAATCCATTAGCCGGATTAAATAAATTCTTAAAATTATTTGACCGATTAATAAAATATTCGTAATCGGAATTTTTGTCAAGAGCTTTTGCAAACTGTGCTAAGCACCAGTCATCATAACTATGTTCTAAAGTTACAGCCACCGATTGCCGTTTTTCAAAACCATCGACCATCGGTTCAGTTTCTTTTTCATTCTCCCTAATTGCCGGATAGAACCCCCACTTAACATAAAAACTATCAAGAGAACAATGCGCTCCACTTCTCCAAGGAAGCATGGTTGCCTCGGTAGCATTCTTTTTTAATCCTTCATAAGCTTTTTCAATATCAAAATTTCTAATCCCTTTTTGATATGTATCCCAGAATAGAGCGGCTGAGTGGAAACCGATCATTGCGGAAAATTCTCCATAATATTGTGGGAACCCAGGTACCCACCCGCTTTGTTCGTACATATTAATATATGACTGCACCATATCTGCCTGCTGTAATGGATTCAGAATTGACATTAAAGGATGAAGACTTCTATATGTATCCCATAGCCAATCATCCACATAAAATGAACGTGAATCGGTGTGAACTTTTTTATCGTAGCCGCTGAAGTATCTTCCATATTCATTTATATTAACCATCCTTTCCATTGAACGGTAAAGAGAGGTATAAAAGATTCTCTTTTGTCTTTCGGTTCCCCCTTCTACTTTTATTTTACTTAATACTTGTGACCAGATTTTATAACTATCCTCTTTTATTTGTTCAAAAGATTTCCTTTTAATTTCTTTTTGGAGATTTTCTTTTGCCTGCTTCTCATCTATATAAGAGATACCTATTCTGACTTCTACTACGGATATAGATTTATCAAAGGAAATGAATGCCCCCACGCCTTGCCCGGATATTTCCTTTTTTACTTCAATATTATTTCCCGAATCAAATACTCCAGCTGATTCATAAATATGCGAAAACTCTGCATAGAAATATTGTTTTGTATTCTGAAATTCTTCCCATCCCTCGATCGAGTTATTACTTATAAATCTGATCAAGGAGCTCTCATCACTGTTTGTATGGAAAAGTATATTGGACTGATCTCGATTCAGGAAATTAAACCGATAAATAACGGAATGTTCGGCAGTGGTCCAATCTGCCTGAATATTAGAATCATCGAGTAATACTTTATGATACCAAGGGTGTACTTCTTCAAGGTCGTGATCGTAAGCAGATGCGCAATCGCTTCTTTTAGTTGAGAGTTTCCCCGAAGTCGGCATTAGCTGTGTAACATAACCCATTCGGTAAGCAGGCATGTTGAAAGCAAAGCCATAGATTTTATCGCTTAAATAGCGGTCGCTTAATCTCGGTTTTGTAATTGGGAATACTCGAACCATACTATGGGGTCTGTGTACCGTTGGTACTTTTGTTGTCAATAATTGTGCAACTCCACCAATGTTCGGATCTACATATTTTGTAATATCAACAGAAGAGCATCCTAAAACTGTAAATATCCCTAAGATTAAAAAAGTAACGGTATTTAGTCTAATTAGTTTCATAAATCTATAACCTTTACCAAAATGGAAAATTAATAAGGACTATCTATTTCTTTAGTTCATTTTTTTCAAGGTGTTAATTTAACTATTAATATTGCCGAATAAATCACCCCTTTACTAAAGCACATAAAATATGTACAGTCAGCCATATTTTAGCTATTTTAATCCATTATAATTATGTTGTAATATTTACTTATTTATACTTACTTCTTTTCATAATTTCGTACAAAATAACAACTAAACGTGCTTATAACATACCCCGGAATCAGACATGAAAACTTTTTTATCAAATTGTAAGATTAGCATTTTTTTAATCATTATTTCATTCGGATTCACAATTAGAGAAATAAAGGGAGCCGACTTACCAAAAATTTTGAATTTGAGGACTGAATACAAAATCAATCCGATTGGAATTGAATCTCCCAATCCCCGCTTAAGTTGGGAGATAGTTTCTAAGGAACGCAACTTTATGCAAAGTGCATATCAGATTAGGGCTGCTCACTCAATAAAAGACCTTGAGTCCAACAAAAACTTAGTGTGGGATACAAAAAAAATTGTGTCCGACCAATCCATCCAAGTTGAGTATTCTGGTAATAAATTGTTTTCGGCAGAAAGGGTGTATTGGCAAATTAAAATATGGGGAAGTGACGAAAGCGAATCACAATGGAGCGAATCGGCTTATTGGGAAATGGGGCTTTTAAATGTTTCTGATTGGAAAGCAAAATGGATTGAACCAAATTTAGTTGAAGTTGAAAATAGTTATAATCCTTCTCCCCAATTACGTAAAGAGTTTTCGCTAAATAAAAAAATTGTAAATGCACGAGCCTACGTTACAAGTCA
Source organism: Melioribacteraceae bacterium (assembly GCA_041674625.1). Lineage (GTDB taxonomy): Bacteria > Bacteroidota > Ignavibacteria > Ignavibacteriales > Melioribacteraceae > BRH-c32. Next base: position 13,736 of record JBAYVI010000032.1, read on the forward strand.
TGGATTATACGAATTTCACTTAAATGGGAAAAAAATTAGCAATCAATTATTCACCCCCGGATGGACAAGCTATAATAAACGACTTCAATATCAAGTATATGATATAACATCCGACTTAATATCAGGAAAGAATGCAATTGGTGTAATACTTGGAGATGGATGGTATAGAGGACCTTTGACTTGGGATTATACGAGAAATATTTATGGCAATAAACTTGGTCTATTATTGCAGATAGTTTTTCAATATAGTGACGGCACCGCTGAAACCATTATTTCTGATGATTCATGGAAATCCACAACCGGGCCCATAATTATGTCGGGAATTTATGATGGTGAGATTTATGATGCACGTATAGAAAATAATAAATGGATGAAGTCGGATTTTGATGATAAAAATTGGAGCGGAGTAATAACAAAAGATTTTGACAATAAAAATCTTGTTGCTTCAGAAGGTGCAGAAGTAAGAATAACCGAAGAAATAAAACCAATCAAAAAATTTGTAACACCAAATGGTGAATTAGTTTTTGATTTCGGACAAAATATGGTTGGCTGGGTTCAGTTCAAATTAAAAGGTAACGTAGGAGACAAAATAGTTTTACGTCATGCGGAGGTTCTTGATCAAAATGGGAATATATATCTCGCAAATCTCCGTAAAGCAAAACAAAAAATCGAATATATATTTAAAGGCGAAGGCGAGGAAACATTCGAACCGCATTTTTCATTCCAGGGATTTAGATATGTTTCGATAAGTGATTATAGCGGACAGGTAGAATTAAGTGATTTGACAGGGAAAGTAATTCATTCAGATATGAAGCAGACGGGAAATTTTACATGCTCAGATTCATTAATAAATCAATTACAAAAAAATATTTATTGGGGTTTGCGCGGAAACTTTCTTGATGTTCCCACCGACTGCCCACAGCGCGATGAAAGATTAGGCTGGACCGGAGATGCTCAAGTATTTGCGCCAACTGCTTGTTTTAATGTAGATGCTGCAAGTTTTTTTACCAAATGGATGAAAGATTTTGAAGCTGATCAATTAAGCGATGGAAGATTCCCTCATGTCGTTCCAAATATGCTTATTAATGCCGGAGGAGCAGCCGGGTGGGCTGATGCCGGTATTATTGTTCCATGGACTATTTATCAAAACTATGGCGATAAAAGAATTTTAGAAGTTCAGTATCCTTCAATGAAAAAGTGGATCGAGTATTTGAAAAAAAATGCAGGTGAATCTTTTATTTGGAGTAAAGGTGTCGGTTATGGTGATTGGTTAGCTTTTGCTACAACAAAATCAGACTATCCCGGAGCTACAACAGATAAAGACCTTATAGGCACTGCCTATTTTTATTATTCAACAAATTTAATGTATAACATTGCTTCCGTTATAGGGAAAAATGAAGATGCAAAAGAATATTTTTCTTTAATGAAAAACATTAAAGAGGCGTTTCAAAAAGAATTTATTACAAGTACAGGCAGAATTGCCTCGAACACTCAAACGGCTTACTTGCTTGCTCTTGCCTACGATTTATATCCCGATAACTTTAAACCAATTGCAGCAGAAAGATTAGCCGAAGATGTAAAAAGATTTGGACATATTACTTCCGGTTTCTTGGGTTCTTCTCATATTGCTAAAATTTTATCAGATTTTGGTTATCACGAATTAGCATTTAAACTGCTTTTTAGAACAGATTATCCATCATGGTTATACCCTGTAACAAAGGGAGCAACAACAATTTGGGAAAGATGGGATGGAATTAGAGCCAATGGAACTTTTCAGAGTGATGGGATGAATTCATTTAATCACTACGCTTATGGAGCTATCGGGAAATGGTTGTATAGCGATATTGCCGGAATAGGGATTGATCCTGAAAAACCTGCATATAAAAATATTATTGTAAATCCTCTTACTAATGATAAGCTAAAATTCGCTAATGCAAATTTCCATTCAATGTACGGTGATATTTCTTCTAGTTGGAAGTTGGAAAATGGGAAGTTTTTATTGAGAGTAGAAATACCGGCTAATAACACGGCAGATATTTATCTCCCAACAGAAATTAAAGAAAATATATCCGAAAGCGGTAAACCAATAAAAGATATTCTCGGAATAAATTCAATTAAAATCCAAAATGGAAAGACAGTAATTACTGTTGGTTCGGGAACTTACAATTTTGAGGTTGTAAAATAATTTCAGATGTTAATAAAAATGCTTGCCTTTGAATCGGGGCAAGCATTTTGTTTCTTCTATGTTTATGTAAAATTATTAGTTGATGCAATTTATTTTTAGCGTCATTACTTCAAATGGTCCAAATTCAAGTGTACCTGAAACCTCTTTGATTTCTTTTTCATCTCCGTTACTTAAATAGGATATTGATTTCATACCCATTACCATGAAAGATGTAGAACTTACCTTATCAGTCGGATTATAGAGCCTAATTATTACACCATTACCGTTTCTTGATTGCCTAAGCGATGTAAGAACAACTGAAGAATTTTCATCAAGTATTAAAAACTGATTAGAATCATTTGCTTTGTCAGAATAAGTAACAATTAGTGGCTGTGATTGCTCTACTCCAAAGCGATAAGCTTTTAAGTAATCAAATTCATTATGAGGTTGAAGCGAGTACCTAAACTTAGCAATTCCTTCTTGTTCAGCTTTATAATTAGTATGCCATGAGTTATTCATTACCCAAGAAAATATTTTTGATGAGGAAAAGGCTGTTTCTTCCCATTTGTTTTCTGTATTTGAAGTCCATGCTTCTCCATTCATTCCACCAACCTCAATAAAAGGAGCATCAATAGTAGCTAAAGTTATCCCTTTAGTATCATTGGATACATCAACCCATCTTTGAGCAGAAAAATAGTTTTTATTAGCACCCTGTAATTGATCAATTTCCGGTCGAATTACTCCCCAAGCAATATCAATCCTTGTTACAGGATTTTCAATATTGAAAGTAAAAGCAAAACGTAGATTCTCCTTTTCATATACTTTTTGTTTATCGACTGTATTGATAATCTCGATTCTTTCCAGATCCCTAAATTTTCTAATTTCTTGTGTCAGATTATTACATCCAGGAGCTGAATAAATATATTCAATTGAATTTACAATATCACCAATTTCTTTTTGATTGTAACCAAGTTGAGGTGCTGTTATTGGATTTGTAGCGTTTCTGCCCGTACATATAAACTGGTTTATACCATATCCAGAATTAGAATCCAAATATTCTTTAAGAAAGTTGGAGAGATAAACAACAGCGGATATTTTTGTATAATCGTTATTATCTTTATTTACTTTCTGTTGAAGCTGTACTTCTTTTACAAAATGAAATTGATGTGATGATAATGCTGGAATATTTTTTGCAATAAAAACGAGATCACCATTTGTCATTCTTTGTGTCGGGATAATATTATTTAATTCATCAACGAGATAATTGTTTTCTATTTTTACCGAAGAAGGTATAGTTACAACATCACTTCTTTTCCATGAATTGCAATTCCAAACAGTGATAAATTCTATCTTCTTATTCTGATTAATTTTTGCAAAACTTAAATCGTTAAGTAATTTGTTTGCGATGCTATCTGCATTAATGGAATGCGCTCTTTTGAAATTCCATTGCTCCTTCACAAAGTCTGATTCTGGCTCTGATATGCTGTTATATGCTCCCCAAGTATGCTCGGAAAAAAGAAGAACATTGCGCCATGCTTCATCAAAATCTTTATGCGGATAGTTTTTCCTTCCACTAATTGCATTTAAAGTTTCTAATTGATTTAGTCTTTCGGAAGTGCTCCTATTTAATGCTGTTTCTTTTGCAGAGGATGCTGCTCCATCTTCCCAATATGGAGTAAAGTCTCCTCTATAAGTGGGGATTATATTCCCATATCTACTTTCTAAATCCAAAAACATCTCTTTTGTTGCGGTTATCCTAAATCTTGGGGTAACATGGGTAGCATTCCAATTCCGGACAAATTCAGCAAGCAAAGAATCCGGTGGTCCATTATCTCCACCAACCGCATAATGCAATTGTACTATATTGTATGGATAATTATTCTTTTCTAATTCATTAATATAGTTTAGAATTGGTTCTTTATCATCTTTAATGAGATCCCAATGATGAAACCATGAATAACCCTTGCCCGCAAGCCATACAAGTACTCTGTTATTTCCTGAAGGCGATTCCCAATAAAAGGGTTTATCTCCCCAATACTTTATTGTATTTCCGATTCTATCACTTTCATTTGGTGCAACTGAGAAATATTTAATTCCATTATCAGCAAATGCTTGAACGATTCCCCATGAGTAACCGGGTACATCCGAAATCATCGCGCTCTCGATTTTAATGCCGATCTCTTTTTCTAACTGATTTGAGTATTCCACTAATTTATATAATTCTTCCGGTCTGCATAAACCTGTAAGAGTATTCGCATAGGTTGCGTCTAATCCTATCCATCCTTTTTTAACTGCGTTTATAAACTCAATTCTTTTTTCGGGAAACATTTCGAGATAACTTTTCACCTGCCATAAAACTTCTGTATTCCAAATAAATCTGCTTCCCAATTCATTCTCATCACTTTGCTTTGATAGATTTATTGCTTCTTCAATATTCTTCCATTGTTTTTTTTCTACTTCCGTTTGCAATTCCGTATAACCAATATCTACGTGTGAATGTGGCAATAAATAGAACGTCATTTCTTTTACCGGTTCAAGCGTAGTAGAATATTTATTAGATACGCCGTCTATCATTACTTCTAGCATCTTATCTTTCGGTAAATCCACTTTTTCAAATTCGGCATAAAATTGATTTCTCCCTAAATTTAAAACGGAATCAACTATTGTATTTTCACCATTAAATATTTTTACCGGCACTTGTTCGGAATAATGATCAACTAAAATTTTAACTCTTTGAAATAATTTTCCATCACTTCTTTTTGTAACAATTTTTTCGCTACTAATTTTGACTTCCGGTAAAAGTTTGTAAGCCATGGTTCTATACCAATGCTTACTACCTGAATTATCCCCCTTGATCTTGATATTGAGAGTTTTATTAGTATTCAGTTCTTTAGCAGAAACGGTTAAAATGAAGAATCCCCAAAAATCTTTTTTATTTCCCGCTCTGTTATAAAACTTTTGGTTTTTGAAACTTAGGTTGGCAAATTCGTTTTTTACTTCCCAATCGCCCCCTGCGATGCGTGAAGCAGTTGCAAAAGTTAGAAGATATTTATCATTTATGAAAAGTGAAAATGTTCTTAAATCATCTTGAGTACCGGTGGAGTATCCTCCACTCCAGATAAATGATATTTTGTCTTCAGAATAACTATCGGGAACTACGTCTGTCTGCCATTCGATAAATGATTTATCATCGATGCATCTTGCGACAATTGCATATTTTGCATTTGGAGTGCAAGAACAATCTTCTTCAACTATTTCGCCGGAAGTGAATTTCTCGAATCCATTTAAAATTTGTCTAGAGGTCTGTGAATAAACATTGAGTGAACCAAAAATGAAAGTAATTATAAACACGAATAAATAATATTTTCGAGCTACGAGACTCATTCTAATCTCCATTTATTTCAATTAAGGATTAGCAAAAAATATTATTTAAAAGGATTTGGTTTAATATTTTGAGAATTAATAAACCTAATAATATCCTCCATTTTTATTATTCCGCTTGTAGCTCCAATAGAAGTAACACAATTAGCCCCTACGGCATTAGCGAAAATACCACATTTATCCAAGTCCCATCCATTAATTATCCCGGCTATAAAACCTGCCGCGAATGCATCCCCGGCACCGGTCGTATCCAATACATTTAATTCTCTAAATGCTTCAATAAAATATTTTAATCCATCTTTATTTTTTATAAAGCACCCTTTAGATCCAAGTTTAATTACAACGGTTTTAACGCCTTCATTTAGGAATATATCTGCAATATCTTCTGGTTCATTTTTACCGCTAATCATTTCTGCTTCTTCAAAACTTGGAATAAAATAATCAAGATATGGTAATGTAGGCTTAATTAAGTGCATCCATTTCCCGGTAGAGTCCCATGCTGTATCCATTACCGTTATTACATTTGAGTCTTGAGCTTTCTTTAATAATAATGCAGTAGGATTACCATCGAATGAAGGCATTAATAATGCCCCCGCAACAAAAACTATTTTTGAGTTTTCAATAATCGAGAAATTTATATCATCAGAACAAAATTCAGCATTTGCTCCCAAATGATGAAGGAAAGATCTTTCTCCATTTGAATTAATTGAAACAATTGAGGCAGAAGTTCTGCTATTGATTCCTTTAACAACTCCATCAACAATGACACCATTGCTTTTCATTTCATTCATTACAAATTCACCAAAACCGTCATTTCCAACTTTCCCAATAATTGCAGCTCTGATACCAATTTTTTCTAAATCAATTGAAGCATTAGAAGCACAACCTCCAATATGAAGTTCAAGCTTTTCAATAAGCTCTAACTTCCCCTCTTTTGGAAGATTATTAACGGTTTTAGCTATTACATCGGCTACAATTATCCCAACACATGTAACTTGGTGCATATAAATAACCTCTATTTATGCTTTAGAATTACTTCCAAATAAATTTATCTTATTTATAACAACTTCTCTCATACTTTTTTCTGCAATTTCCGTTACTTCAAAACAGTGGACTTTTTTATTTTCAATTAGGAACTTTCTAATTCCATCAACTGCTGCATACGACATATCGGTAAAAATATTAATTTTCCTAATCCCCCGATTGATACATTCCTTAAAATCGCTATCTGATAGTCCCGAACCACCGTGAAGAACTAATGGAATATCTATTTTATTATTAATTTCAGAAAGGCGATTTAAATCTAGACAAGGTTTTTTTACATACACACCATGAACAGTTCCAATAGCAACCGCCAAAGCATCAATACCAGTTCTATCAACGAATTCAAATGCCAATTTAGGGTCAGTATAATATTCTTCAAAATTATCATCGCTCCCGGCTTCGCCACCACCAACATGACCGAGCTCTGCTTCAACAGAAACACCTAATGCTTTTGCTACTTTTGTAATCTCTTTTGTTCCAGAAATATTCTCTTCATATTCTAAGGAAGAGCCGTCAAACATAACAGAAGAAAAGCCATAATTCATTACTTTAATAATAGTATCGAAGGTTAGACCATGATCCAAATGAACGGCAACAGGAACTTTAGAATTTTTTGCTGTATCAACCATTAAAGGAGCAAAAAGTTGAAGCGGTACATAAGGCAAGTGAACTTCTGCAAGGGCTATAATTACAGGGGAATTGCATTCCTCTGCACCACTAATAATTGCTCTTAGACTTTCGCTGCTTACAACATCAAACATTCCAACAGCGTAATTCTTTATCTTAGCGTCATTAAGTATTTCATTTAAGTTTACTAAAGGCATCCCGAATCCTTATTCATTATTCATTATTTTTAGTTTTATTAAGAGTGATAGTTTCATTAACAATAAGCGGTTTTGCCCATATTCCGATACTAAGTATATAAGCAAGAAGTATAAATATAAACGACATACCGAGCCTTAGTCCAAACAGATCGCCAATCCATCCGATAAAGAGTTGAATTATTGCTCCACCTATTATAGCTGTACACAAAATTCCGGCAAACGATCCATGATGATTATTAATTGAATTTAGTGCCAAGGAAAATATTATTGACCACATAACAGATAGGGAGAATCCTATAAGTGGAAATACTATTATTGAAATATTACCAGGACCAAATAAAGCAATCGATAAAAGAATTATTGTAAGTACAGATGCAGCGACTAATATTTTTCTGCTATCAAATAGTTTTAATAGTCCCAAGCCGACTAAACAACCGATAGACATTAAGCCCCAGAACCATCCAACAACCGAAGTGCCTGTTATTAAAGGATCAAATCCATGATAAGTACTTAAGAATTTTGAAAGCCAATATGATACTCCCTGCTCTATACCGACATAAGCAAATATCCCTATAAAATATAGGATCACAATCTTATTTCGGAAAAGCGATTTATGTGTTTCCCAACTGCCGGATTTTTCATCATCTTTACGTTCAACAGTAGGAAATTTTGAAAAGCTAATTATAATAATCATCAGTAAAAGCAGCAGCACAATCACCCAATATATTGAGCTCCATACAATATTTTTAGGAACTAATTCTCTTAAAATATCAAACAATCCGTTTCCACTTTCTCCACTGCTAACATTAGAAACAAGGTACGTTAGAAACATTGGGGCAACAAAAGAAGCTCCTCCAAATACTAGCTGAGCCATAACGGAATTAAACGCAAAATGCTCTTCACCACCCGAAACTCTAAGAAGCGGGTTGATTGCCACTTGAAGCATAGCTACTCCCGAACCCATTAAAAATAATGATGGAAGGAATACAATGTAGGAGGGGAAAACAACAAACATCAACGCACCAATAAAAGAAACTACAAAGGCAGCCAATATTATCTTCTTCTCTTTATATTTCTCGACAAGCATACCTGCCGGAATCGACATTACACCATAAGCAATAAAAAAAGCGAAAGGTAATAACGAGGAAAGAGAGAGGCTTAGCTGAAAACTCTTTATCATTTCGGGATTGAGAGACCCTAAAATGTTTGTTACAAATGAAATGACAAAAAAGATCATAAAAATTAATAATACAACGAAGTAATTTCTTTTCATTTTTACCTCAAGTACAACTATTTGTTTTATTGAATTGAGAATTACCGTCTATTTATTAGATGTTTTGTAATTTGTCTCAACTTTTGAATTATCGAAAAACAAATTAATCATTTCCGATTAGCTATGCTTGTATATGAGTTTCGATTAGTGGTCTATGGGTTCAGTTGCATAAAAAATGCCGGAGACCAATAAAGGAATCCGGCATAGGGCTATACTAATATATTTTACAAATAATCAGTATAGAAACATTATACAATGAAACGACATTTGTTGCTATTTCATTAAGATCATCTTCTTTGACTGAGTAAATTTAGACTGTCCATCGACAGAAACCATTATACGATAAACATAAAATCCTGAACTTAAATTAGAAGCATTCCAATTTAGATTATAACTTCCTGCATCCTGCATCCCTTGATGAAGAGAAGCTACTTCACGACCAAGTATATCATATATCCTTAAATCAACCATGCCTGATATAGGAAGTGCATATCTAATTGTAGTAGTTGGATTGAATGGATTCGGATAATTTTGCATTAATGCAAAATCTGTTGGAATTATCTCTTGTTCGGTTTCTTCAACATCACTAAGTACATAATCCCAGATTTTAGCTTTAACCATTTCTTCATAAATATATTTATGACCGGCGTTATTTAAATGAACACCATCGCCTGAATTATATTTGGTTTTTATACTTCCATCAGCATTAGCTAATTCATCAAATACGTTAATCGCTTTGTCTTTGAAATAAGCTAAGACAGAATCTCTTGCCTCCATTTGTAGAAGTTTTTGGGAAGCTGATAAATTGCGAGGCTGTGTTGTTGTAACCCACATTGGTACTTGCTGAGAGGCAGCATTAGCCGCAATAATTCTATAATTGCTCATCTGCTCTGCAATTGTATATCCATTTGTAACATCATTACTTGGAAGATTAACTATTATAGCATCCGGTTTGTAAGTTAATCCAAATGTAATATTATTGCTTTTCTTTGGTGTCGGTCTGCCTGCCGGAGGAACGAAAGCTGTCGGCATTAAATCATAAGTTGTATATCCACCAATTGCCAAGTTCACTACCTGCGCATTAATATCTTTAGATTTAACATAACTTTTAAATCTTGCTACCCATGAACTATCATAAGTGGAAGCACCGGCGCCTGCTGCGGTTGATGAACCGATAACTACAATCATATTCGAGTTATCACCATTTACAATTTTATTACCCTTCATTCTCAGTTCATCAATAAACAATGTATGAGGTGCAGAAGATACTTTATCCTGTCCAAAGAAAATCGTTTTAATTCTTGTTACATCTGCTTTGCCAGGTTTAGCAATAAAATCAGCCAATGGAACAATTATTTGAGTCCATTTATTTGCCGGAATATCAGTTGTGTAACTTGAAAGAGAAAGTTTATCTGTTTTTTGATTGCTAAGGTCTTCTAAATAAATAAGAGGAAGATCATTAGATGATGTAGCTGTTTCAGTATATACTTTTATAGAAAGTGTGTCTTTGAAATTAAGATCACGTCCGGGCCAATCAATACCGGCAATTGCTAATCCCCAATCACCACCTGTTTTAGATTCCCAATTCATTTTAATAGAATAGTTGCCTGCTAATGAATATTTATTGGATACAGGAGCTTTAACTGAATTCTCTAAGGCTAATGTACTTGGTGCAGTTGCAAATCCAAAACTTGGATCGTAGAATACTTTAGTTGGACTATCACTAAAGAAAATGTAATCTGCTAAGCTTGCAGAACTTGGAGCAACCAAACTAAATGTATTATCACTTACATCTATCAAAGTTGGGTCTTCTACACTTGATATTCTTATTTTATATTGATTTCCTTTAAATTGAGCAGTAGTCCATGCATATTCTCCGGTAGCAGGTGTAGAATCAATTACTTTATTCCAAGCCGAACCATTATTAAAGGAATATTCAATTTTTACATTCTTTACGTTTTTTGCTTCATAAAGAATTTTTCTTGGTGCAGTTGTTTCCCATTCTTGAAAACCATTTGGCGATATTACTGTAAGTTTTGTCTCTAATACCAACATCTTAAATACAGAATTGCTTTCATCTAGCAAAGTTGGATTAGTTGAATCACTGATTTTTACTTTTGCACTATCAGTTAAAGTAGATGGAATTACCCAGCTATATTTTCCTAAAGTAGCATCTACGGTTGCAATCTCGTTCCAAGTAGTCCCGTTATTGATTGTATATTCAATTTTTATATTAGCAACACCGGAGCTTTTCCATTTAATTTCTTGAGTTGTACCGGTTCCCCATTCTTCATTTCCATTTGGCGCTGTTACTTCAACAAATGTCCCACCTTGAGAGCTAACATCATATCTTAGAATACGATTGTTGCTATAATCTGCAACCCAAATATTTCCACGTTCTTCATCAATATACATGGCTCTTGGTACATTGTAACTTGAAGCTGTTGGAGGAGTAGGATTAGCTTTAGATTCAAAATCAGCTTGTCCTAGAACACCATCTGCATCAGCACCATTTGCCTTATTTGCAGCATCATTAAAAATCAATATTCTATTATTGTTTTCCTGAACAGTATAGATTCTTCCTTTACTATCGCCCCAAACAAATCGAGTAGTTCCTGTTCCATTTTTTGTTGTGGTCGATGCTTTCGTTACAAAATCCGGCTGTCCTAATACCCCATCTGCATCTGCGCCATTTGATTTGCTTGCAGCTG
>JBAYVI010000033.1:0-24965 GCA_041674625.1 Melioribacteraceae bacterium
GCTGTTACATTTAATTCTAAAACGCCGGTTGATACTCCGGATGGATCTGCAATTTTACTTAATGTGTATGTTGCCTCTCCCCATCCCTTTACAAATGCACCGTCACTCTCTTCAAAATCTGCTATTACCTGTGCATTAATGAAACCGGAAATAAGGAACATGCCAACTAATGTAAGTATGGCTTTTTTCATGAATCCTCCTATACTGTTTGTTTCTATTGTTTTAGTTTATAATCAATAATTTGATTAATCTGGCTTTTTGGTTACATATACTATATCTCAAATATAATGCCATTATCGAATTATTGATAATGGCAGGTTTAAGCATTATTTTATCCATTATTAATTTTATCGATTTATTAATTTGATAAAACTTATCATATAGATAAAAGACTACCAACTATCCGTTCTAAAAGATGGTGCAGGTAATCGATCCTGATTAAATAATGTTCCTTCTAATATATCACTCCAGCAATACCTTACAGACATTGGCTCTGCAACCTCTTTTGAACTTATTATGAGTTCATCACCATTAATTTTTACATCGGCATCGTAAAAAACTTTATTAGCACCGGCAATTTGAAAATTATTTTTTCCATTTATCGGTTTTATTTCTAATCCCCGACCATAATCAAACGATAGAATTACTTTATTCCCTTCTATCCTCTGCTCTTTATATATTGGTCCTGAATAAGGAACATTTATTTTATAATCTTTATTTAATGCCCAAGCCGCCAATCTATCTCCAACTGACTTTTTATTACCCGGATGAATATTTTCGATATTTCCTATATCCATTGTTACTGCCATTCCGGCTTTTGGTATGGAAAGACTTTTTAATTGTGCTTCGCGTAAATATTGCGAATTTGTCCCTTCCCTATATCTGTATGGTGCGATTTGAGTGTAATAAAATGGAAATTCACCACTCTTAAACTCATTTCTCCAATTATTTATCATTATCGACATTAACTGAGGATACTCGGCAAAATTTCCAACATTCGATTCACCTTGATACCAAATTGCACCTTTTATCTTATATGGCACTAACGGTGCAATCATTGCATTATATAAAACGGTAGGGGCTTGTTCGGATATATTTATTTCTGACTTAGGAGCATCAAGATAATCTCCATTTTTCGCATTAAAAACAAAGAATCTACCGCCGAGATATTCAGCAACCGGAAGATAATTCCATTCTCCGGCTATAAATATCGGGTCGCCGCCATCTTTTTTATAAATCTTGAGCATCTCATTCTGACCATAAATACCGCCGCCACCTTTATTATCGATTACTCGGGTTGCAATGGTTATTATATTTGATTTTGCTACATCTTTGGGAACTGTATAAACTCTTGGAGTTTGCCAATATCCACCTGTTTCATAAGCTCCGACTTTTACTCCATTTACATAGGTAACATCCATATCGTCTATCGGACCTAATTCCAAAACCAATTCTTTTCCAACCCATTCATTCGGTATTTCGATTTTTTTTCTAAACCAAATTACACCATCATAATTACCTATTTTGCTATTTTCCCAACCCGTAGGCAAATTAATACTTAACCAATCGCTATCATCATAGTCTGATTCTGCACATTCCGAATCATCAAAATCGAGATTGACAAATTTTTCTAATTCCGGCTTTCCGCTCACATCAATCGTCTTATGACCCTCAAGCCATTTCATTAATTTTGTATAACCTTCATTACTTTCATCTAATATCTTCTGGAAATTTTTGTATTTATCCATTTTTGAAAGGGCATCAGCACTAATCCATGATTCAATCCTCGTTCCGCCCCAACTTGTATGTATTAATCCTATTGGTACTTTTAGTTCATCAAATAGTTTCTTACCAAAGAAATATGCTGTGGCACTGAAAGAAGGAGTAGTTTCAGGATTCGCTTCCTGCCAAGTACCCTTGCAATCATCCTCTTTTTTTGTCGAATATGCTTTTGTAACTTCGAACAATCGAATTGTGTTTGAAGCAGAATTTTCAATCGCTTCCGTGCCTTCTTCAATTAGGTCTTTAGGGGGCCAGCCGCTTAATGGCATCTCCATATTTGATTGCCCCGAGCACACCCACACCTCTCCAGATAATACATTTTTGTAGTTTATCGTTTCATTTCCCATAACTACCGAAATTGTAAAAGGTCCACCAGCTTTCAGAGTTTTGATTTTAGCTTCCCATTTGCCTTCGGGATTAACAACTGCACTCCCTTTTTCACCCCAGCTCGCTTCAATTTTTATATTCATTCCGGGAATACCTTTCCCCCAGAGTGGGATTTCTGTTTCTCTCTGAACTACCATATTATCGGAGAAAATAGAAGGCATCCAAAGGGTCTGCGCTTCTTTCTTCCCAACTTGAGAACTCCCTTGCGAACCTTCTTGTAGCTCACTCCCCACTTGAGAAAAAAGAGAACTAAAACCTGCTATCATTAAAACTATTACTAATAACGAAAAATATTTTTTCATAATTGTCTTCTTTATTGTTTATAAGTGATTTCTATTCTACTAATCTGAACACCATCATTTAATTCCACTTTCAAAAACTTTGTTCCTTCATTTGAAATCTCATCCGTAAGTCTAACTGCATCAAAAAATCCATAATCATTTTTACCAAATGAGAATACTTCCTTACCCGGTGTAAATTCTTGCAAATCCGCTACCGAGCTTCCTTTTAGTAAACTAATCCCACTATCTGGTTTAGAGACGAAATAATCCACCTGTATTTTTACCGCATTACCCGGAATTTGATATATTATATAACTTCCGTTAATGCCGGTTAAGCGGCTTCTATCTTCCTTAGCCTTGCGGATATCTTCTGTTACAAGCAGTTTTAATTCACCATCTTTTTGAAAAACTTCATCAAAATTTTCCATTTCATCTACAATCATTTTTTCTGTTACTTCTATCGGACCAACTGCCATTGAATATTCCGAAACCCCCGTTTCATTCTTTGCATTTATTCGATAAAAGTATCGTTTCCCAAATTCTGCGGTTTTATCGCAATATAACGGGCGATATTGATATTTACTGTCATCTGCATTTGCATCAAGCACAACCCAATCATTTATATATTCTTCTTTTCTTTCGAGCGAATAAGATTGAGCACCTGTTGAACCCTGCCAAGAGATTAATCCCACATTTTTTATATCAAGCATAGCCGGAGCTTCCGGTATTGGCATCTGTTCTTGCGGGAGTCCATTAATCTGAAAAGCCTTCTCTCTCGCTATTTCTAAAACTGCTTTTTCATCATACCAATCTCCGCTGGCAAATCCAGGGAATCGATATGATTCTACATTATTATATTCATAATGATGATAAAACCCGCCATTTCTCTCGCGAGGTCTCAAACTCCATATCATTCCTCCGGCAAGTCCCTGATTAATTATTGTATCGGTTAGCTCTCTTATTTTCTGAGTAGGTATTATTCCATATTCGCCTACGAAATATGGTTTTTTCCCTTTTGCTATCTTCTGATTTGAATTAATTTTTTGGAGTGAGAATTTTGGATCACCATAATGATGTGTTGATAAAATATCGAGATTCGGATCTTCAACAGCATCTGTTGATAATTCCTTCGCTATTATACCTTCTACTAAAAGATGGTTACTATCTAAACTTTTAACATAAGCCGCAATCTCTTTAGTCCATTCAAATGGAGGAGCTAATTCATTGCCGGTTTCCCATGCAAATAAAGCTTTATCTTCTTTATATGTTACACCTGTATAACTGTTTTTTCTGTTTATTAAGAAAATAATTGTTTTCTTAAAATCTTCAATTACTTCACGATCAGTCCAAAAAGCTTCTTTTTCTTTTCCTCTAAAAGCCGCATACTCTTTCGGTCCACCCCACCAATGCCAATTATCTACAAAAGGAATAATTACACGGACTCCCTCTTCATTAGCTATTTTCATTACTAAATCCAAAGTTCTAAAAGCTTCTTCATTAAACTGCCCAGGACCCTCTACATGGCGTATAATATCAGGAGTATCTCCCTCTTTTTTTACCGAAAGGACATACATTCTTGTTACCTTTCCACCAAGCTGTTTAATGCTTTTAAGCGCATCTCTAATTTCATATTCATCTGGTAGACGCCATGGATTTGTGCTCTCAAATGGGAGGTAATCTTCAACATAATGAAGATTAGGTATATTAAATGAGATGAATCTTACTTCATTTTCACCATCAAATAGTTTATCAGTCTTTCTTGTAACATAATTGGAAAACTGAGACGATGCACATTGTACAAAAGTCATGCTTATTATTAATGTTATTAGTAAAAAAGTTCTTTTTTGCATTGGCTTCCTCATTTTATCAGATATCGTGATTAACCTATTTATTCTGCTAAAACTGTGCCGTATTAAAATTAATAAAATTTAACTCTATTCTTTGATTTTAATCTAATCAATTTTATCATTTTGATAAAGCTATATCATTAACATAAAAATTTCTATTAAATATTTCTCTTTATTCGCCATTTTCTTTTCTTTTTGTAACTCATTTATATTAGCACAATTTTTGTATTAATTACTATTAAAATTCGGGATAAATAATGACGAACGAGATACAGAAAAAAATAGCCAACGAAATGATGATTAGCTTAAGTGAGAATCTATTATCAAAATGGTATCCACTTGTAATTGATAATGAATCGGGCGGTTATTTAACTAACCTAACAAACGACATGAAGTTAATGTCCGAACAAGAAAAAATGATTGTTACACAAGCTCGTCATATTTGGACTCTTTCCAAAGCCGCTAACTTTTTTGATGACTCTAATTTTTATAAGATGGCTGAACATGGATTTAATTTCATAACTGAAAAATTTTGGGATTCTAATTTCGGCGGTTATTTTCAAATTCGTAATAAAGAAGGAGAACTTTGTTACAAAGAAAATTGGGGTACAGAAAAAAGAACTTATGGAAACGCTTTCGCTATCTATGGTCTTTCCGCTCTTTATAAATTGACAAAAAGTGATGCTGTTCTCGAACAAACCGTTAAATCTTTCCGATGGATTGAAGACCATGCATTCGATCCCGAATACAAAGGTTATTTTCAATTTCTCACAATTGACGGAACGTCATTTGATAAAAACAGCGAATATAAAACTTATTCAACCGATGCAATCGAATGCGGATATAAGGATCAAAATTCATCTATTCATTTGCTCGAAGCTTATACTGAACTTTATAATATATGGAAAGATGAAAAACTTAAAACACAGCTTGCCGGATTACTAACTCTTATCAGAGATACAATAACGCATCCCAAAGGATATCTGCAATTATTCTTTGATCGCGATTGGACTCCGGTTTCATTTCGCTATTCTGCGAAGGAAATTCGTGAACAAAATTATAGATTAGACCATGTATCATTCGGGCACGATTACGAAACTGCCTTCCTTATGCTCGAAGCCTCTCACTCATTAGGTATTGAAAATGATAAGATCACTCTTCAGACAGCTAAGAGAATGGTCGATCATGCAATTGAAAACGGGTGGGATTATGAGAAAGGTGGATTCTTCGATGAAGGTTACTATTTCGCAGATGAAGATAAATGTACTATAATAAAAGATACTAAAACTTGGTGGCAGCAGGCAGAAGCTCTTAATGTGCTTTTACTTTTTTCTAAAATATTTCCTAACCAAGAAAAGTATATAGAGCTATTTCAGAAAGAGTGGGAGTACGTAAAAGAATATTTAATTGATCATGAAAATGGCGATTGGTATTGGGGCTCACTCGAAAAAGAACCATTTTATAGAATTAAGCCAAAAGGAAGTATCTGGAAAGGAACTTATCATAATGGACGTTCTTTGATGAATTGTATCAATATGCTTTCCGATAATCATGAAAGCATATCATTTATTGAGCATTGGAAAAAAGTAGCCGAAAGTTAATCGTTCTTCATATACATTACTTTTTCTGAATTTAAGTCGGATTCTATGAATCCGATTTTTTTTAGATAAGCATTGTGAGTTGAATTGCCCGAAGCAGTATAAATGTTTTTAAAACTCTTATCTTTCTTGATTTGGTTATAAACATATTTACCAATTTTGAAATCTCTATATCCCGGAATTGCATAATCTAATTTCACAAAAAGGCTATCATCATTAATTTTATTATAAAGCACTAATCCCGCAGCTACCGAATTACTTAAAATAAAAAACGTTACCCAATTATTTATCTCGGTTAGATCGAGCTTTGGATTGAATAAAAGAATATCTTTTTTATGAAATTTTATAAAATAATTAAGGTAATTGGAATCATTACTCACTTCTAATATTTCAAAAAATTCTTTTTTGCTAAACATCTCATAGAGATAATAGATATTTACGATTACGATAAATCCATTAAGAGCAGCCACCGGATATGCGGAAATAAGAGTACCATAAACAGTAAAGATTAATGCACCAGTTAAATTAATAATCCGGAGTTTAACAATAGAACTCATCATCAATGAAATTGCAATAACTACACTTCCCAAATATCCAAAAAGCTCTAATAACGGCATACCAAACATACTTTTCCCATTTACTTTCTTATTAAATGAATGGCATCTTTTTAATCAACCTTCAGATGCACTATGTAAAAATTTATCTAATTCATTAATATAAAAATTTTTATCGTTTTCTTCTAAAAATGCTGACTTTACAGAATTCTTCATAAACCTAACTAAATCATTAATTCCATAACCAAATTCTTTATTAAGTAAAATAAGTTCATCCGTAATATTTGAACCAAACATAGGAGGATCATCTGAATTTACAGTTACTATTATTCCCATTTCATCTAAATATTTAAATGGATGTTTTTCAATCGAATCAAATACTTTTGTTTTTAAATTACTTGTTATACAGATTTCAAGTGGAATTTTTCTTTTTATTAAATATTCAATCAGCATAGGATCCTCTATTGCCCTTACTCCATGCCCTATTCTTTCTGTATGGCAATCTAATAATGCGTACCAAACTGAATCAGCTCCCGCAGCCTCTCCTGCATGAATAGTCGTTCTAAATCCTCTCTTCTTCGCTTCTAAGAAAACTTCTTTAAACAAATTTGCAGGAAATTCTTTTTCACTTCCCCCAAGCCCTATTCCTACTACTCCCTTATTAAGAAATGGTGTAATCTCGTCTAATCGTTTTAATGAACTATTAGCCCCATAATTTCTTACTAAATCCGCTATCAAATTACACCGAATTGGAAATTCACTTTCGCCTCTTTTCACACCTTTAATAATTGATTCAGTAATTAACCCTACCTCTAATACTTCCGATTTAAAATCCCAAGGCGAAAAAAATAGTTCTGCATAAACTACGTTTTGTTTTGCCAATTCCTTCAATGTATTAAAAGCTAATTCTTCAAAATCAATATATTCTCTAAAAAATTTATTCTTCCAGTACCACATTTCAATAAACTGATTAAAATCCTTGAAAATAAATTTATCATGAAGTTCCTCAATATTTTTTACTTCACTATCATCACCATATTTGGTGATTAAAGAGAATAAGAACTCAAAAGAAAAAGCACCTTCGAGATGAAGGTGTAATTCAAACTTTGGCATTTTACTTATTATTTTGGTTTCTTTGCTTCTATCATTCATACTACTGGCCTAATAATATTGAATTATTAGTAAAGAACAATCCCGCAATTGCTGCTGTTAAAAGACAAGCTAAAGTAGCCCCAATTAAAGCCCGAAAACTTAATGAACTAAATTCTTTAATTTTCGATGGTGCTATTGCGATATATCCTCCCACAAAAATTGCGATCGAAGCTACGTGCGCGAATCCCGTTAATGCATAAGTAACCATGACAGCCGATCGAGGTGCTAAAGGTGAAGCTGATTTTAATTGTATTGCTAAATCTTGGAATGCTGTTACTTCTGTTAAAATTAATCTTTCTCCAATTATTTTCGATGCCTCCCATGCATCGCTCACAGGAATACCTATTAATAATGTAAGTGGATAAAAAATATATCCAAGCAATCCTTTCAAAGTCCAATCAATATTTATTGAAAGAAAACCATTTACATACGAACCAGCAAATAAAAGAATTTTATCACTTAATGCCATAAGCCCTAATACTGCCAATAATAGTGTTACAATTCCAACTGCTAACTTAACGCCCGAATTTGCATTATTAATAATTGCTTCGAATAAACTTCCTTCTTTTTCATAATTCATTACTACATTCTGATCAATTGTTTCAGGAGTATCAGTTTCAGGACAAAGAATTTTAGACATTATAATAGCGGCGGGGACATTCATTATAGAAGCCGAGACAAGATGACCTGCTATATTTGGGAAAGACCCTTTCAATATCATTATGTAAACTGCTAACATACTTGATGCAATTGTAGACATTCCCACAGTAAGTATTGTGTTTAATTCGGAACGTGTCATTTTGCTTATGTATGGTTTTATTACTAAACCAGCTTCCACGCCAACAAAAATACTTGAGGCAGAACTAAGTGATTCAGCACCACTTATCCCCATTAATTTTGAAAATATAAATGAAAATGCTTTCATTACCTTTCCCATTATTCCGGTATAATATAGGATACCTACTAAAGCAGCAAAGAACACAATCACAGCTAATCCTTGAAATGCTAAAATAAATCCAATAGATGTTTCCCCGCTTGAAGATACAGAACCAGGTCCAAGTGCCAATTTCCCAAATACGAAATATGTACCGTAATTTGCGCTCTCTAATATATTATTGACTACATCATTAATTATTAAAAATAACTGAGTGCCGATGGGAATTACAAATACTACAAGTGCTACAATTAATTCTAATATCAATCCCCAGGCTATAACCCTCCAATTAATTACCTTTTTGTTTGTTGAAAACAGCCAGGCAATTAACATTAATGCCGGTATGCCTATTATGTTAAGTACTCTTGTCAATTCCATATTTTACTCGCTTTTTCTAAATAAAAATAAGCCCGGTGAACAAAAGAGTTTTGCAATCAATACGAACACCGGACTTAAGGAGTGCATGATTATTTATCTATATTAATTCCTTCGACTCTTAGCTTTTCTTCCGCTACTAAACGGTCAATTTCTTCCGGCACGCAATAAAGTTTAGCTTCTGGATTCTCTTTTGAAAGAAAATAGTATAAACAGCCGAGTTGAACTGAAAATGACATATCCATAATGTCGGCTGGATGCCCAAGACCACCAGCAATATTTATTACTCCCCCGTGTGCAAGCACATAAATTGTTTTTCCATTTACAAGTTTATATTCTTCTACTTCATCCCTTACAACTGCATAAGATTCTGCGTTCCTTTTTAATGTTGGAATATCGATTTCAAAATCGAAATGCCCTGCATTGGATAAAAAAGCCCCGTTTTTCATTTTTAATATATTTTCATATTTGATAATATCACTTAATCCAGTAGTTGTAACAAAAAAATCACCAAGCGAAGAAGCATCTTCCATCTTCATTACACGATGACCATCCATTTTTGCTTCAAGTGCTTTCCATGGGTCTATTTCGGTTACTATTACTTCCGCTCCCATTCCATCGGCTCTTGCAGCTACTCCTTTTCCAACCCAGCCATATCCCGCAACTACTATCACCTTACCTGCGATATTTAAGTTTGTAAGATGAGTTATCGCAGTCCATGTTGATTGTCCTGTTCCATATCTATTATCAAAAAGATGTTTTGATTTAGCATCGTTTACTGCAATTGCTGGATATTTTAATTTCCCTTCTTTTTCCAATGCCTTTAATCTATTGACTCCGGTTGTCGTTTCTTCACAGATACCTTTTATATTTACACCATACTCTGGGTGATCATGAAGGTATTCGCAGATATCTCCTCCATCATCTACGGTAGCATCCAACTTATTTTTCAAAATAGATTCGAGATAAGACCAATATTCTTTACTTGATGCAGCATGTCTTGCAAAAACATGAACTCCATTTTTAGCTAATGCTGCCGCTACCTCGTCTTTAGTTGACAATGGATTACTGCTTGTAACCCAAACTTCTGCGCCCATCTTTTTTATCGCAAGCGCTAAGTATGCTGTTTTTGCTTCTAAGTGAATACATAATGCTATTTTCTTATTTTTGAATACCCCTGTTTTATTGAATTTTTCATATAAACCATCCAAGACAGGCATCCAATTAGATACCCATTTAATCAGTTGTTCTCCTTTGGGAGCTAAACTAATATCCTTTACATAGAAATTATCTTCCATAATTTTCTCTCCTTCTTCTGTTTTAATACTTCCTTGCAAATCGCCATTTACAAAACATTAAGATTTCCCGAAATCCCTATCGAGAATCGAATCTCCCTCCCTGGCAATGGTGAACCTTGTGTTGCTTGATATTCTTTATCCATTAAATTATTTCCTTCTAATCGGAAATTTAATTCTATCCCCTCTATTTTTTGTTTGATTCCAAGATTAGCATTTATTAATTCATAGCTTCCCATTTCAATTTTATTCTCTGCATCATGGAATCTCTTGCCCACAAAATTATAAAAGATGTTGATTGAATAAATATTGTAACTGATGTTAATACCTAAATCAACTTTATTTTTAGGTCGATATATTAGAAATTTCCCCGAAGTAAGTGGATCATTACTATCATCTTTTGCAGTTAAATAAGTATATCCGCTTTGGATACTAATTAAGTCTCCAAATCCTTTCCAATTAATTTTAGATTCAATTCCAGATATTCTAGCTTTTGCAATGTTGGTTGGCATCCATTTTTCTGCAGGTGCCCATAATATAAGGTCATCTAAGTTACTTACAAAATAAGTAGATTCGATGCTCCAGCTGCCATACTTTGCGAATTGAATTATAAATCCGAAATCATAAGTTATTCCTCTCTCTGGTTTGAGATCTGGGTTCCCTTTTGTCCATGTATCTTCTGGCCAATAAAGATCATTATAAGTTGGTGCTCTAAAAACTTTACCAATATTTCCTCTAATCGATCCTCTCCATTCTTCATCATGACTAAGTGAAATCCCAATCTTTGGAGAGAATTGTGAACCAATCGATTCCTCTGGATAGCTGTCTAATCGAACAGCAGGAACTGCTGAGATCTTCCAACTATGATTAATATCATATTTCCAATCATCCTGAAAATAAGCGCTATGAACATTCCTTTGTCTATCCCCTATAAACGGAACTGAGTTCCCGTTAACTAACTGATCACTTTCTAATTTGTCTTGACGAAATTCATATCCATAAGAAAGCAGTCCTATTTCATTTAAATCTGTAAATACCTGAGCGAGTGCTCCAATTGAACGAGAATTGTATATACTTTCTTCAGTTCCCATCCACGATTCGGGATTTATATAATGATGCTCTTGCTTCATCATATAACCATTAAAATTAAATGCGAAACTACCGACTGAAAAACCTTCGTATGAAATACTTATATGGTTGTTGTCAATTTTATTTCTTGCAGAAGCATTTGGGTAATCAATTGATCCCGGCGAACCATTATCGGATTTTCTGTATTTATAAAAAGCCGATAATCGAGATTGATCTTTTAGTAAGTAACCAGCTTTTAGAAAAACATTATCAGATTGAGTATCCCCATTTTTTAATTCAATTTTATTATCAGTAAATCCCTTATACAAATAATTCCCATCTGATCTGGTTTTATTATATGAGACGAAATAACTAAAATCGTTGATGCCCTGTCCTATCGAAGCATTATATACTTGTGTATTATAAGTACCATATAATCCTGTAAGAGTATAATCTAATGTATTCTTTTGAGAAGTAGATTTTGTTATAATATTTATAACACCGCCTACCGCATCACTCCCATACATTGCAGAATTGCCACCTTTTACAACTTCTATTTTTTCAATTGCATCAAGAGGTAATGTGCTTAAATCCACAGACCCTTGCTGTGAGTTATTTAAACGCTGCCCATCGATTAGGATGAGTACTTGTGCATCAGTAGAACCTCTTAAAGAAACAGTTTCTAAAGAACCGATTGCACCATAACTTTTCACCAAAGTGGCACCTACGGATTTTAATACCTCGCCTACATTCTTAGCATTCGACTCTTCAATTTCTTTTAGATTTATTACTTCAGTAGAAACTGGAATTGTTGTTATTAATGCTTCGTTTCTTGTCGCAGTTATTACCACATCAGAAAATTTCAGTTCATCCTCTATCATTAAAAAATTTATTTCAAGATTATCTACCGTGCTTACATTAATTTCTTTTTCAATTTTTTTAAAATTTATCATGCTGCAAATAAATATAGAGTAGCCAATTGGAACATCTTTAATAAAATAATTACCTTTTGCATCAGAAGCAGCTCCAATATGAGTGCCTTTGATATATACATTTGCACCTGCTAAGATTTCACCTGTTTGCGAATCTATAACTTTTCCTTTTATTGAATTATTTTGAGCAGAAAGGGGAACAATCATGACAATAAAAAAAAGTATAATTAAAATATATTTTGTGTTTTTCACTTTTCCACTCCTAATTTTATTAAAATTAGGACATGTACCAAATATTGCATTTTTGGCACATGTCCCATCGAGGGCAAATATGAATTTTTATAACAGATTCATACCTATTGTAAATCTGTATTGTGTTCCCGGCATTGGATATCCGTCACTCAAACGATAGTCTTTATTAAACAGATTATTTATATCAAATCTTGTCGACCAATTTAATCCAAATAATTTAGGGCTATATCCAAAATTTACATTCCAGATACTTACATCTTGAAGTGCTTTTGTGTTATCAACATTTACAAAACGTTTACTCAAAAATTGATAATTCAGATTAACGTTGAATTTTTCGAGAGTAAAAGATGTATTAATATCAGCTTTATGATATGGACGATAGATTAAAAGTTTACCGTCATTGACTTTTCCACTTTTATCTCTTGCGTCCAAATAAGTGTGATTTATTTCTAATGAAAGCATATCTTTAAAAAACTTAGTTGTAATTAAAGTCTCTAATCCTGAGGTCTGTGATTTTTCTACATTCATTGGAGTCCAGATAAAATCAGCACCAGGAGACCATATTATCTGATCCTTCAATTCACTCGTAAAATAATTCATTGTAATTTGAGTATCATTCAAAAATGGTAATGTAAATCCATATCCTAATTCTAAACTTGTTCCTTTCTCAGGTTTTAAATTCGGATTACCTACTGTATATCCATCAAATGGCCAGTATAAATCATTAAATGTTGGGGCTCTATATGATTTGCTAACGTGTGCACTAATATTAAATTTAAGTTCACTGCTATTATTAAGAATTAAACTCAATTTAGGACTTGCTACTTTATCAAAATCTGAAGGAGCATCATATCTTGCCGCCGGAACTATTGAAATGTCATCAAAGAAAAAATTAATTTTCTTAAAATTGAAATTGGCTGATGCATGTGCACTATGTGTATTTCTGTCCTTCTCCCCGAGTGATGAACTAACTGCATTATCATGTCGATATGAATATCCATAAACTAATGTAAGTAAATCTGAAACGGGATTATTTTGAGTTAATTCCAATCCGTATGCTTTATTTTTATGATCGCTATGAGTTCCACCTCCCCATGCATCCGGATCATCATATCGAGTCCTGAAATAGTGATGATATGCATTAGCTGTTAGGTCTGCCTTTCCAAATACTTCCAGTTGATTATAGTTCAAATTGAATATTGAATTATCGGCTTTAAGTTGTGCATTTGGAGTTGGTAAAGGCCAGTTTGCCACTCCTTGGACACTTCCAGGAGAACCATTTTCAGATTGTGTTACTTGTGTAGAAAATGTTAATGTTGATAATGGAAATAAATTATTATACCCCAATTTTACCAAGACATCATTTGCGTTACTTTTGTTATTATTTCTCGTATTTTCAGTTCCATCAAGTTCTTTATACTTAAAATCTCCATCACTTTGTGTTCTCTTATAGGATAAATAGTAATTAAAGTCTTTTATGGAATTAGAAGTAAAAAGATTATAGTATTGTGAATTAAAAGAGCCGTAAGTGGCTCTTAGACCAAGGTCCATTTTAGATTCTTCGGTTGCCTTTTTCGTGATGAAATTGATTACACCACCAACTGCATCTGCGCCGTATCGTGCAGAGTTTCCACCGCGAAGTACCTCTACTTTTTCTACCGCATCAATCGGAATTGTCTGAACATCAAAACCACCGCTTTGTGCATTGTTCATTCTTTGACCGTCTATTAATATTAGCACCTTATTAGCAGATGCATCTCGAATATTAATTTGTCCGTCTCGGATATATACACCAGGAATTGATTTCAATGCTTCAGCCATATCTTCGGCATTTGTTTTTTGTGAAAGATCTTGTGCGCTCATTGCTTCGCCGCCTCCTTCAGTTTTTTTCTCTTCTTGTGCTTTTACAAATCCATTAAGCATTAATACCAGAATTATCAACAACGAAATTAGGTGTTGCTTTTTCATAACCACTCCTCTTATTTAATTGTTTTTGTTTTACTTTTATTTAGATTATTTGAAGAATCACTTGTATCTCGCCAGTCCGAAGGCCCATTTGGCAATTCGATTGATGAATGATCCATAAATGTATTCCATATTTCAGCTTCTTTTGGGTCTTTCCATTCTTTACTAACACAATCGCCATATGGAGGAAAATCGATAAAAATTGGATTTGTAATCGCATATTGGGGCCACGTCCCAAAAGCTTCTACTAAAACCCAACCATCTTTTTCTACTATTAGTTCGATCTCTTTTTTTAATGTAAATGTTGTATCAGTAGAAATAGATTGGATAATATTTCCATTGTAAATTATTCTTACACCTGTATCACTTTTTAATAATTTTTGGTTTGATAAAACTTCAAAGGTAAGTTTAATTTTTTCGTTTTCTTTAATTCGAATAATATCTCCCGGTTTATTACCATTAAAATCGACAAGGAGAAGTGGACCAAATCCAGACGTTAAGAATAATTCTCCCCTTTCCATAGCGTTTTTTATATTTTTTTCTGAAAGAGAATCACATAGTGCATAGGTCCGAGGATTTCCCGTTGTTGAAGTCCAATAGTATTCACCTTTAGGATAAGAACTTTTTCCGAATATATCATGACAATCACTACCGGCTATTCCTGAAATTTTATTCCCTTCATTCAGATATGAAAACCAAGCATGAAGCGACCATGTATTAATATTGATATGATTTGTATCCCAATCATTTACAGTAAAACTATGAGGTGGCTCTCCATTCCATACCTCAATTGCATCAAAATTATTAACTTTACCCCATGATTTAAATCTGCCCGCCCAATCCCAATTCTGAAATGAATGATTGATTGCTATAAATCCATTCTGATTATGAGTCTTGTTAATTACATCTTGAACATCTTGATGATTATCAAACAGTGCTCTTTCCCATATAAGTGGGTTTAGGGGATATTTAACATCAATTTTAGAAATGAAGCTTTGATTATAATGTCCATATCCTTTTTCCTTGGCTATCTCCGAGGGTTCGGTTGTAATTTCACATCCTTTAATTGGAATAAAATCAATTGATTTATTGCCTATCCATTCGGAGAATTGTGTCCCAATATTATGATCAGTTAAAATTCCCCACGATAAGCCAACTCCTTTCATTGCATGAGCAATTTCTGAAGGAGTCTGATTTCCATCGCTAAAAATTGAATGGTGATGGACATCACCTGGATACCATCCAAGTTTGCTTAAATTATATAAGCGTTTCATTGTAATATTATATTCAATCCCATTAAATTCTTTCGGGTTTATTACAAAAATTTTCTTTTCCAAACTCCATTCAGGTCCCTTCGATACAATGAGGGCGATTGTATCGGCAGGGACTCTGATGGAAAAATATCCCTTTTCTGTTGAATAGCTCATATTTATTAAATTGTCAGTTCTCTCACCTTGTTTCGACTCGCCGAAACTAAAAACTACTGGAGTAAGTGGATAATGCCAAACTTGGACTTGAGCAATTAAAGGTTCTCCTTTTTCATCGACTATTTTACCATAAATTACTTGTTGCGAATTAAGTGGGATGTTTACTCCCTTATTTTGAGCAATTGATTGGACTCCAACTGCAAGGAAAAGCCATATCCATAAAATTACTTTACTACTAAACGATTTTAGAGTTTCCATCACCATTCCTATTTGTGATTAAACATTTTCTCCGTAATTCTAATAGCATAATTTTTGAAATCAACATTATTTACATTGCATAATTGGTAAACTATATTTTCAGGAAAGATTTCACTTCCTGAATACGCACCAGCAATACCACCTGCGATTGCACCTATTGTATCACAATCCCCCCCCATATTTGCAGCCGCATGAGCTGTTTTTAATGGATGACCGTGATACATTACAACTAATGCCAATGCAGTTGCGGCAGATTCCGGCATTGCAACCCCTGCACCTATATAGTCATATAAATCCTGCCAGATTTCCTTTTCTTCCTTACCTGATTTTATTAGTTTTAGTGCCCATTCTGCTTTTTTAGTAACTGATGCACCATACCATTGATTGCCAAGTTTCATTCCTTTTTCTGCACCATAAAAAAATGCTTCAATAATTCCATTAATATCTTTCCCTGACATACCTGCAGAAACCGCACAAGCTATTGCCGAGCTACCTGAAATCGCAATGTTTGTATTATGTGTAGGTGTACATACTTCGACTACATCGCGGACTACTGCATCATAATCACCCGGGTTTACGATCCCTACCGGAGTAATTTTCATAGCGGCACCATTTGTATCACCCATCTTACCGGTTGATTCAATATCTGCCCCTTCATCAATCATTTTTAAAGCTTTCAACGTGCTTGGACCAAGTATCAAATTTTCAAAAGCATTCAGATTCTTTGCCCATTGAAGCAAACGTTTTGCCGTCCCCTCTTTAGTAAATTTTCCCTCCTCAATAAATTGATCTGCAAGGAGTAGTGTTTGCTGAGTATCATCAGTAACCTGTCCTGCCTTCATCCCATCATGTATTACATGTCCTTTTGGTGCAGGCAGTAATTCATTAATTCCTTCTGGAAAATTTTTCTTTATCATTTCAGGATTCCAAAGCGATGTAGGCATCCCGAATGAATCTCCATACGCCACTCCCAATAAAGCTCCCAATGTTTTATTATATATTACATCCTCATCCATTTTTGAATTTGTCTTTTCTGTTATCATTATAGTGCTCCAATATTTTTTGATTTTGCGTATAACACTATCGCTAAGATTGTAAGTGTGATAACGCTGATTATATAGTCAATAGATTTCATTTCTATTTCTGTGAGATTTGTAGTCGTTTTCATTGATCCAAAACCACGATTGAGCATTGCAATTGCTAAATTATCTGACATTCTAAGTGAGTCAACAATCATAGGAATGAGAACTGGGATATAAGATTTGATTTTTTTTACAATTCCTCCTTTATCGAACTCTGCACCACGTGCCATTTGCGCTTCACGAATCATTTCCGATTTCGCCTGCATTGTTGGTATAAATCTTATTCCGGTGGCAATTACAAACGCCATCTGGTGCGGCATCTTTACTTTTTTTAGGAATTGAAGTATATCCTCAATCGATGTACTGAATGTTATTATCGATGAAGCTAATACCATTACGAATATTCTTAAAACTAAAGTTAAACCATAGTATAAGCCTCCCGTTGTCATTGGTAATCCGTAATCAGGCAGCAAATAAAATAATATCTTTCTATTTTCTTCATTAGTAAATTTTGAAGCAGGATATGTAAAACCCGTAATTACCAACATTATTATAAAAATTGGTAGAAGAGATTTTATGATTCCATACACTTTCGACATCGGTGAATTCATAGTTGATAACATAAACCACAATAAGATTAGGATAAGCAAGTTTATTAATGGGTTTTCAAAACAAAAGGATGCAGTAGTAAATACAAAAAATCCCAGAGTTTTTGTCCTTACGTCTAATCTATGTATGAAGCTCCCTTGAGGATAATATTCAATTAACATTTTCTTAAATTGCCTTTATGTTTGAGAAATCTGATTCTACTTTCCCATCTGAAAATTTTATAATTCTATCGGAGTATTCTAATGCAAGTTTTAAATTGTGAGTAATGGTAATAAGAGTTGTACCTTCAGAATTTAGCTTCTTCATTAATTCCATCATCCTTTTTGTCCCATCCCAATCCTGCCCTGTGGTTGGTTCATCTATTACTAAAATTTTGGGCTTCATTGCAAGTATCGATGCAACCGCTAATTTCTGTCTTTCCCCTTTACCAAGTGTAAATGGGTGTCTTTTATTTTGATTGCTTAATCCAACAAACTCCAATGCATTTTTTACTCTTTCTTCTCTCTCGTCTTCTGTTAATTTTAAATTCTTTAGCCCATACTCTACTTCATCATATACAGTGGCAGAAAATATTTGATGATCAGGATTTTGGAATACATATCCAATCTCTTTACTTAACTCTGCCGTTGAATTATTTTTTATATCCACCCCATTTATTAGAATGGTACCACTCTTTGGTTTTAGCAATCCATTTATCTGTTTAGAAAAAGTTGTTTTTCCTGCTCCATTTTTGCCTATTAAAGAAACAAATTCTTTCTCGAATATTTTTAGATTTATATCTTTTAATGCTTTTCTTCCGTTTTCGTATTCAAATGATAAATTTCTAGCTTCAATCATTATTTTTTTTTCTTTTAATGTACCTTCAGCGTTCAATTTCTCTTCATTTATTCTATTTATTTGTTCTAAGTCATTTGAATTATTTCCAGTTGGCATTATCCCATATTTTTCAGCTAATTCTTTATCATTAAATAAGGATTGGGGAATCCCATTCCAAACAATGGTGCCCTTATCTAAAACTATAATTCTGTCTGTAAATTCGAGCATTTCTTCTGAATCATGCCCTGAAATAATGACGGTAACATTTTTTTCTTTAACTAAAATTTTTAATAGTTTGTAAATTTCTCTCCTTCCTTCCGGATCGAGCTCTGAAGTTGGTTCATCAAGAACTAAAATTTCCGGTTCCATCGCAAGAACTCCAGCAATCGTAAGCCTCTGCTTCTCGCCTCCCGATAATTCAGTTGATATTCTATTCTTATATCCATTTAATCCAACTACATTTAAAGATTCATTTATAATTTCAGAAATTCGACTTTTTTCAATTGCTAAATTAGATGGACCAAAAGCCACATCTTTTTCTACTGTAATACCAAATATTTGCGTTTCAGGATCTTGCATTACCAATCCAACAAAACGAGATAATGTCTGTACCCTATACCTTTGGGTATTCATACTATTTGAAATCACTGTTCCATCAAAATTCCCTTCAAAAAAATTAGGAATCAGTCCATTTAATAGCATTAAGGTAGTAGTCTTTCCCGCTCCTGTACGCCCCATTAATCCAACAAATTCTCCTTTCTTTATATCGAAATGCAAATTTTTCAACGTAACATCAATACTATTTTCATATTGATATTTTTGAACCTCCACTTTTATTGTTCCGCGTTCATTTGAACTATTCATCTTTTTCTAACTCTCCCGATTATATTTATCGGTAGTTTCATTTTATTTTTCAGATCATTCAGTTTCTCTTCGGGAAGTGAAACTAAACAACATGTAGATGGACCCGCAGATTTTGATATATCAATCATTAATTCAGTTTTGTATTCGCCAATTAATTCGGCACTTTTTGCTAATTCACTAAATTCATGTTGTATCCCTTTAGAACCAATGGGTAAAATGTCATGGACAAAATCATATTTTCTTAATTCCATTATTATAGCAGGATTAATGATATCGACATCATCGTAATTAATTTTAAATTCCGGTGCTGATTTAGGTAAACCTATTAATACTATTAAATCTCCATCCAAACTTGACGCCGATTTAAAATCCTCTTTTGTTACTATCCCTATTACTACGACACCAATTCCTGTTTGAATTGTCTTTACATTGTCTTCAGTGCTTCCGGTAATTGCTAAATTGTTTTTTATGCCTGCCAATGCTGCTTCATCCTTAATCCCTCTGATTATCTCTTTACCTGTGGGTTCCATTTCAACTGTAAGCGTATCAATCACTATAATTGGAATACTACCAGATGCTAATATCTCAATAAGAGGTACACGAGCTGCAAATCTTCCTAATTCATATCCAGTCGAAAAGAATGAATCTCCTTCTTTAGGTCCAATTCCTCCATCGGAATCGCAAGCAGTTACTATCCATAAATTTTCTGTTAACTCAATTAGAACCAAATCCCTAATTGAACGTAGCCCATAAGGACTATTCAATCGCTCTTCTTTGAATTGATTATATTTTTTTAATATTATTTCTTCTAATGCCATCTTAAACCATTTTGCTTTTTTTAATAATTAAGTATGCTGTTGCAGCTATAAAAACATTTATAATCGAGCCAATAGTTAGTGGAACGATTAAAGCTGCCATTAATCCTATTCCACCAATTGGGATTACCAGAACCGAAGAGACAGGACCGTTTAAAATTACAGCTACGACTGATCCGACTAAGAGATGAATCTTTTTTGAAAGGACATCAAATAGTGCTACATAAATTGACATTTGTAATGCAATGAATAAGTGCATTGGAAGCCCCAATGGGAATCCGGTAGTTAATGCGGTCAAAAGATGCCCGAGAGAGGCTACAAATATTCCTTCTTTCCAACCAAATGCTATTGCCGCAAAAAATGCGAATGCAGCATCAAGTGCAACTGTACCTGTGGGACTTGGTACTTTTATCATTGCTCCAACTGCACTCATAGCAATAAATATAGACATTCGAGCTATTCGTTTTGAACTCCAGAACTCTTTTTTATCATGACTTTTTATTTCTTCTTCAGGTATCGGTATTATTGATGTCATGATGCCTGTCTGGTTATATGATTTAATTCAATACTCATTTCTTCGCCATGTTTGAAATAAAATTCACATCTATCTCCAGGCATGAAAGATCTTGCCACCTCAATAATTTCATCTTTTTTCGTGAAAGTCTTCCTTGTTAATAAGAATAGGGGTGCTCCTTTTTTTATTAATAATTTTTCAGCTATATATTTATCTGCCATTATACATGAAAGGTTTTCAGTGAAATAGCTGAAATTAACTTTAAAATTTTCTTTCATTATTTTGTACATTGATTGTGTTAAGTCGAAATCTAAAAGTGTAGGGCAGAAGAATTTTGGGATATAAGAAGTTTGTAATACTAATGGAATATCATTATGTAATCTGATTCGCTGAATACGATATATCTTTTCACTTTCCTTTAATTTTAAGAACTCAATTGATTCCATTGATTCTTTTATCTCTTCTGCAATAATTACTTTTGTTTCTAAACCCGCCAAATTTGAATTGCTTTCAGAGGAAAAGCTAAAGGATTCAGTCATTCCTTTAAAGATTTTTTTCTCTGCCACGAAAGTTCCTTTTCCTTGAATACGATAAAGAACACCCTCGGCTACAAGATCCGCAATTGCTTGCTTCGATGTGTTTCTACTGATTCCAAGCAAGGCAGATAATTCGTTTTCCGATAATATCTTATCTCCCGGATTATATTTTCCTATATCAATTTCCTCTTTTAATTTTTCTTTTAGCTGATAATAAAGAGGCAGAGCACTATTTCTATCTATTTCCATAAGACTTCCTTTGCAATATTATTTATAAGAAATTTGTAATTGTTCTTCATAAGGCACAATCGGTAAAAATTCTATTAAATTAGAAAATGCTGTTTCCATATTCTCCGGCACTTTATCCATTTTTAAAAGCTCCATATCACCTTCTGCATGAAGAGTTTCACCAAAAAGTCGTGCTGCAGTAGCCATTTGTGGACCGGCTTGCTTCGTTTTCGCAGAGTTGATATAACGAACTTTGCCATTCTTAATTGCATTAACTTTTTCTGCATCAGTTCTTTTTGCAATTTCATGAGGAGTTGTTGTGCCCCATCCCACTTTATCACCTTCGAAATAGGGTCCTCCTGCATTTGCCCATATAGGAACTAAAATAACATCAGGGTTGGCTTTTACTACTTCTTCCCAAGTAACCGAAGGAGCAATTCCTTCACGTTCAGAATAAATTGGATCTCCTCCCACCATCTTAATTAATTCAGTTATGTAAGAATCTTTACCGGGGACACATTTATAAAAATAGTTAATCTCATAATAGACCGATACCTTAGGTGCATTCTTATATTTTTCAACTGTATTCCGAATATCGGTTTTGATCTGTGTTACCAATTTATCAGCATTTTTTTCCAATCCAATTTCATTTCCAAGCAGTATAATCTTAGAATAGACTTCTTCAAGGCTTGTTTCATCCATATGGATAACTTTATAACCTTCTTTGATAAATCTGTCTCTAATCTTAGATTGAACTCCGGTACAGGTAAGAATTAAATCGGGTTTTATCTCTTCCACTTTTTTATAATTAACATCCATAAATCCGGCAACAATTTGAATCTTTCCTTGATCTACAAGATGGGGTATTGAATCGGGAAATATACAATAACGAGTTACTCCTTTTAAATTGTCCGCTGCTCCTAAAGCTGCTGTAATATTAGTCCAGTTTGGTGCAAGCGATACTATTTTAATATTTTTTTGAGAGTAACTGGTAGAAAATATAAACACCATCAATAGAGATACTATTGAACTTCGTTTGAAATATTTTTTCATCTTTCCTCTAAAATTTAAATACAACCAATTTTTCGATGCATTTCTTAACTTGTTGGGTTGTTGGTACAACTTTAACTAAAATATTCTATTTTGTCAAGTTTGCAGTGTTTGTAATGGTCAATTATTGTTAAATAACGCAAATAAAAAAGCCCCAACTATAAGTTTTATTTATAAATTGGGGCTTAAGTTATGTTTAGCCAAGACTATTTTAATTACACTCTAATTACATAATCTAATTAGATAATTAAAATCGCATCAAATATTTGTGAATTGTTTTCTCTCAATAGCTATCCGTTAATGTCATTAATTTGATTTTTGAGGCTAAGTTTTCCACCGGTTTTTCAGATGTAAAATCTATAATCACATTTCTTCCGGGCAGAAGATCAAAATAATTATCTGTGAAAAATCCATCTTCTTCTATCTGCAAATAGACATTCTTTGCTAATGTATTTGTAGAAAATTCAATTGTATATCCATTTCCCGATTTTTTTACATTCATTTTAATGTTTGGCTTTGTTAGAGCTAAATCTTTTGGCTGTTTAAAATACAGTATATTATCAGTAACAACTTTCCCATCAATCTTTACTTCTGTAACTATTACAACTTTTGATTCATCAACTCCATTTAACAAATCCTTAGGTAAAAGTGTCAAGTAATTTTCACTGGCATTCGCCTTTATTTCTATTGGGAGATTTTGTGAAAACAATACCTTTCCAGAAAAGTCATAAGATCTTATAATCAATTGCGCACCAATGGGTTCTAATCTATCAGATACAATCGTTACATTTACGAAACCATCTTTTACAATAGGAGAAATCATAATTTCTTTATATGCTTTCTTAGCTTCATAATGCATTGCTTTCCAACGTTTATAATAATCGGTACTCGACCATGATGCAACAGGCCAGCAATCATCAATCTGCCAATAAAGAGAGCCCATATTTCTTGGCATTGCTCGACGATGTGCTTCGATCGCTTGTTTTATTCCATAGCCCTGTAAGACTTGTCCCACATAAAGAAATGTTTCAAAATCTTTCGGCGTTTTGTAATACATATTGAGGTAATCACGTATTCGCAAGTTCCCTATACCGCTTCTTTGATGCGACATCATTACGTCCGATTCAATATCCCAATCTTCCGGTATTGTATATGATTTTACTGTCTTAAACTCAGGGAATGATTGGAAGCCATACTCACTTATAAATCTACCGATTTTTTCTTGGAAATTTTCAAATGGCTCTTTACCATGCCATACACCCCAATAATGCAAATCCCCTGAAGACATATTAGAAGCTCTTCCAAAATCTGAATTGGGAGATGAAGGCCAGTAGAATCGTGTTCCATCATATTCTTTTACAACACTTGGAATTATATTAAAGAATTTTTCTTTATAAGAATTGTAAATAATTTTTTGCTGTTCTTCTGAAAATGGTGTTTTATATCCCCAATAGTTCCATCCATCCTCATTTTCATTATTACCGCACCAGATTGCTATCGAAGGATGATTCCGAAGCCTTTTTACATTATCTATTGCTTCTTCTTTCACGTTATTAAGAAATTTTTCATCCCCCGGATACATACTGCATGCGAACATAAAATCCTGCCATACCATTATTCCATTCTTATCACATAGTTTATAAAAGATGTCATTTTCATAGATTCCGCCGCCCCATACTCGCAGCATATTCATGTTAGCATCAACAGCTGATTTAATCACTTCTTCGTAATCATTATCAGTTACACGTGTAAGAAAATTATCCTGCGGTATATAGTTAGCTCCTTTCATAAAAACAGGATGACCGTTTACCTTAAAATAAAAACTTGTACCAATAGCATCTTTATCTTGAATTACTTCTACTGTACGTAAACCTAATTTTTCATTAATAAAATCAAATGATTTATCTAAGTGATTTACTGTTGCAGTTACATCATAAAGATATGCTTCACCAAGTCCATTTGG
The DNA here is from genome assembly GCA_041674625.1 of Melioribacteraceae bacterium. GTDB lineage: Bacteria > Bacteroidota > Ignavibacteria > Ignavibacteriales > Melioribacteraceae > BRH-c32. The sequence continues at coordinate 24,585 of JBAYVI010000033.1, forward strand.
CCACCACAAATTTGGTTTTGTAATTTCAAATACAGCAGATACCTTATTTTTTCCTGGTAATAGTCGAACATTTTTAGAAATATATTCTTTACCATCAGCATTAATTCTTAAAATTACATTATCATTAATAATAGAATTGATTTCGAGATGAGCCACAATATTAGCTAATTGTTCAGATATACTATTCGGAACTAAATGAATATTTTCTATCACAAACGAATCATAAGCACGAAGAAATATTGGTCGCCAAATACCGGAAGTAACAAATCGTGGACCCCAGTCCCATCCATAATGATACTGCGCCTTGCGTGCGAAGATACTAATTTTTTTATCCCCTAATTCACCATTTTCACTTTGATCATTTATTGCCGGAAGTTGATA
>JBAYVI010000034.1:0-24933 GCA_041674625.1 Melioribacteraceae bacterium
CGGTGATGATTATAATACACCAGATGGAACTTGTATAAGAGATTATATACATGTTAATGATTTAGCAGATGCCCATTTGAAAGCATTGGAATATCTTTTTAATAGTGGTGAATCGACCGTGATTAATCTTGGTACGGGGACCGGCTATTCGGTAAAAGAGATAATTGATTCAGCAAGAGAAATTACAGGTCTTGATATTCCTTATGAAATAGCAGCGAGGAGAGCCGGCGATCCTGATGTACTGGTAGCAGATAATAAAAAAGCAAAATCTATTCTCGGATGGGAACCAAGGATAGGTTTAGTTGAAATTCTTTCATCAGCATATAATTGGCAAAAAAATAAAAAGTATTAGAATATGAAAATCGAAAAAACAGAAATAAAGGATATTTTATTAATTACACCTGATGTATTTGAAGATAGCCGTGGATTCTTTTTTGAATCGTATAACAAACAAAAATTTATTAATGAAGGATTGGAAATTAATTTCGTTCAGGATAATTTTTCTAAATCTGCGAAAGGGACTATAAGGGGCTTGCATTATCAAATTGAACCAAAACCGCAAGGGAAGTTATGTCAAGTAATTACAGGAAAAGTTTTAGATGTAGCTGTGGATATAAGAAAAAGTTCGCCTACATTCGGAAAGTTTTTTGCAGTCGAATTATCGAGCAAAAACAAAATGCAATTATGGATTCCACCAGGATTCGCTCATGGATTTGAAGTATTGGAAGAGGATACAATTTTCCATTACAAATGCAGTGGGACATATAGCAAAGAGCATGAAAGAGCTATTCTATATAGCGATCCACGGATTGGGATTAATTGGTCAACGAGCGCACCGATAGTATCAGAGAAAGATAAAATAGCAGCAACATTAGATAAACAAAAAGATTTATTCATTTAAGGAGGGCTTAGTGAATCTATCAGTAATTGGCTCAGGCTATGTCGGATTAGTAAGTGCAACATGTTTTGCTGAAATGGGCAATAATGTAATATGTGTTGATAACGATAAAGAAAAGCTTGCAAAGATGAACGAGGGGATTGTAACTATTTACGAACCGGGATTGGAAATATTATTTTTAAGAAATATCGTTAAGAAAAGGCTTGTATTCACTGACGATTTGGAATATGCAGTAACAAATTCTGAATTTATTTTTCTTAGTCTCCCTACTCCGCAATCCGAAGATGGATCGGCTGATCTTTCGCATGTAATGAATACCACAAAGGAAATCGGAGAAATATTAAAAAAGAGTGCCGATAAAGAATTTAAGATTATTGTAAACAAAAGCACAGTACCTGTTGGGACTTCGCAAAAGGTAACGGAGATATTAAAGAATTGTGGACTCAAGAATTTTGAAGTAGTCTCAAATCCTGAATTTTTGAAAGAGGGATATGCAGTAGAAGATTTTATGAAACCGGATAGAATAGTAATTGGGGCAAAGACAAAAGAAGTATTTCAGAAAATGCGTGAACTTTATGAACCGTTTGTAAGACAAGGAAACCCGATATTAGAAATGGATCCGGAAAGTTCGGAAGTAACAAAGTATGCATCTAATTCATATTTGGCAATGCGTATTACATTTATGAATGAATTGGCAAATTTCTGCGAGAGGGCAGGTGCGAATGTTGATCTGGTAAGAAGAGGGATGGGTTCGGATACAAGAATAGGGAAACGATTTTTATTTCCCGGGATTGGATACGGAGGGTCGTGCTTCCCTAAAGATGTAAATGCATTGATAAAAACTTCTTCTGAACATGATTCTACTATGAGCATATTGGTAACGGTTGACAAGATTAATAAAGCACAGAAGCATGTAATCGTAAAAAAAGTTAAAGAACATTTTGGTGAGCTTACGGGTAAAAAATTTGCTGTATGGGGATTAGCATTTAAGCCCAATACTGATGATATGAGAGAGGCACCTGCTGTAATAATTATTAATGAATTACTCAAAGCCGGTGCGGAAGTATCTGTTTATGATCCCGCTGCAATGGAAAATTCAAAATTATATCTAAAAGACACAGTTACATATTGTGAAGATCAGTATGAGGCATTAAAAGATAGTGAGGCACTTCTTGTTCTCACTGAATGGAATGAGTTTAGAAATCCTGACTATGATAAAGTAAAATCAATTTTGAAGAATCCGGTTTTGTTTGATGGTCGAAATATTTATGAACCAGGCAGAATGGGAGAATTAGGGTTTACTTATTATAGTATCGGAAGACAGACGGTCAAATAAAGACAATAATTGTAGTATAGTTATAGAATGTCATTATTGGTATAGAAAATTATTTTTTTATTCGGTAATAAGAATGTTGGTTGTTTATCAATTGAACTGTCTCTTCCAAAAATAAATTGATAGTTAAAAAGTTGTGTAAAATAAACAGTAAGAAAACCTTACTGTTTATTTGTTTTAAAAATTTTTATCTGCCTAATACTTTTTCGTAATACTCAATATATTTGGGAAGGATTAGCTTTTTATCAAAACTTTCTACTGAACGTTTGCGAGAATTAGCAGAGAAGTTTTTATATTTCTTTTCATTTGTTAATAGATCAATACTGTACTTAGCCATTCTATCAACATCTCCGATTTCTGCAATAAACCCGGTCTCGTTATGAATGACTAGTTCAGGCAATCCACCAACAGATGAACTTACAACCGGCAGACCGCATGCCATTGCTTCAAGTGCCGAAAGACCAAAACTTTCGGATTGAGAAGGCATTAAGAAAAGATCGGCGGCACTAAGTAATTCAGCTAATCCATCTTGCTTGCCAAGGAAAATTACATCTTTCTGAAGACCAAGTTCACGAGCAAGACGTTCGCATTCGCTTCTATCAGGTCCATCACCTATTAATATTAATTTAGCAGGCATTGTATTTTTGACTTTTTCAAGAATACGGATTGTATCTGTAACTCTTTTTACAGGTCTGAAATTAGATGTGTGAATTAATATTTTTTCTCCATTAGGTGCAACGTGAGAACGCAATAGTTCATTATCAGTTTTTTTATAACTATCAGTATCAATGAAGTTATAAATTACTTCGATCTCTTTATCAATATTATAATTCGTAAGAGTTTTTTCTTTAAGATATCGCGAGACAGTAGTAACGCCATCGCTTTCTTCTATACTGAATTTGACCAAAGGCATAAACGATGGTTCGAGACCAACCAAGGTAATATCAGTGCCGTGTAATGTAGTAATAAATTTAATATCTTTTCCTGATTTTTGAATTACTTTTTTAGCAAGATAAGCACTCATGGCATGAGGGATAGCGTAATGAACATGCATCAAATCCAAATTTTCATATTCAATCACTTCCACCATTTTACTTGTTAGTGCCAATGCATAAAGTGAGTGTTCAAATAGAGGGTAGTTGCTTACTTCCACTTCATGAAAATAGATTTTCTCAACGAAACGGTTGAGACGATGAGGGAGAGCATAACTGATGAAATGAACTTCATGGCCTTGAGAAGCTAAAGCAAGACCTAATTCAGTAGCGACAACACCGCTTCCGCCATAAGTTGGATAACAAGTAATTCCTATTTTCATTTCACCAATTCTCTATTTTTTTCGTAAATTCAATAATCGCATTAAACAAAATAACTGTTTTTTATTTGGAAAATAAATATAAGAATTAAATTAAGATATGACATCAGTTGAAAATTTAATAAAACGAAGAATATTAATTGTAGGCGCAACGGGAATGCTTGGGCAGAGAATAGCCCAATTTTATAAAGATCAAAAAGATATAGAATTATTATGTGTTTCTGCTGAGGAATGCTATTTCGAATCGGATGTAGAATATAAACAGATGGATATTACGGATAAGAATAGTGTTAAAAAAATAATTTTAGATTTTTTCCCGGATGTGGTGATTAATGCAGCGGCATATACTAACGTTGATAGAGCCGAAACTGAGAAAGAGCTTGCTTGGAAAATTAATGTAAGTGGCGTAGAATATTTAGCTTTGTATTCATGGACTATCGATGCGCAGCTTATTCATATATCAACCGATTATTTGTTTGATGGGAAAGAAGGTCCGTATTCGGAAACTGATATTCCTTCACCAGTTGGTTATTATGGCAGAACTAAGATGGCGAGTGAGAACTCGATAAAAATTTCGGGCGTTCGTGCGGCAATAATTCGAACCAATGTTTTGTACGGTCCGGCTAAATATGGTAGACCGGATTTTGTTAAATGGGTAATCGATTCTCTTAAAAATGGAAAGCCGATTAATATAGTTACAGATCAGTACAATAATCCCACTTATATTGATGATATAGTTAAAGCAATTATTAGTCTTGTCGAATTAAAGAAAGAGGGAGTTTATAATATTGGCGGTGATGAAGTATTAAACCGGTATGAATTTACATTGAGAATTGCTGATTATTTTGGATTGGATAAGAAATTAATAAATCCAATATTAACAAAAGAGTTAAATCAACCGGCACCACGCCCACTGAAATCGGGTTTAATCACACTCAAAGCTCAGATTGAATTGGGATATAAACCGAGGAAGATAGAAGAAACATTTAGATTATTTGGAGAAGAATTAGGACTTTGATAAAAATCGATTTAAATTGTAAAAAAAAGATTATATTTGACAATGGGTTTAGGAATTATGAAATTTAAGTACAAAAAAGACAAGAAATATTTCAATTAACTAAATAAGGAGGGCAAATGAGAAAATTCGTATTAACAATCGCGTTGTTCTTTGCAGTTGGATACTTTTCACAAGTATTGGCTCAAACGCAGAGTGGGTCATTTTTCTTTAATCAGGAATCAAAAGGTTTTACCTTAGATAAAAATGAAGGTAAGAGAGTTGTAGAATATGAAATCAACTTTAATAAACCTTTCGATAAAAAACCAAAAGTTGTTCTTTCAACTACATTATTAGATGCAGCAAAAGATACAAAGATCAGATACTCGATATCTGCATCAGGTGTTTCACGTGATGGATTTGTATTAAAAGCTGAAGTGTGGGGAGATACACAGCTTACCGGTATCGGTGGCTATTGGTTAGCTCATATTGAAGAATAATTGATCTGTTTTTTAGATTGGTAGCCGCATACTGTATAAGTATGCGGCTATTTTTATTTTAAACTAACTCAAAGTTTGCCTTTTATTACGCCACAAGGTAATTTTCGATTCCAAGTAAAAAATGAAAATATTTTATGATTGATGGTAATATTAGACTATTAGCAGCGATAATGTTTACAGATATAGTAGGTTATACGGCTTTAATGCAGGAAGATGAAGATAAAGCTATTTTTTTAAGAGAGAAGCATCGAAAAATTTTAGAAAAGACAATACCTCTATATCAAGGAAGAATACTTCAATATTATGGAGATGGCACTCTAAGCATATTTGGAAGTGCAATAGAGGCTGTTCGCTGTTCAATTGATATACAGAAGGAATTTCAACTTAGTCCTAAAATTCCGGTTAGAATTGGAATTCATATTGGTGATGTAGTTTATGAAGATGATGGAGTTTTTGGTGATGGAGTTAATATTGCTTCACGAGTTGAATCACTTGGAATTGCTGGCGGAGTTTTAATATCAGATAAAATTTATGATGAAATTAAAAATCATCCAGAATTTCAAACCGAATCTCAAGGATTATTCGAGTTAAAAAATGTTAGGCGTCCAATCGAAATATTCTCTCTTACAAATAAAGGGTTAGTAATCCCTAAACCAGACGAATTAAAACTAAAAACAAAGAAATCTTTTAAAAGTATTGCTGTACTTCCATTTGTAAATATGAGTAGCGATATTGAAAACGAATATTTTAGCGATGGAATAACGGAAGATCTATTGAACGCACTTTCAAAAGTAGAAGGATTGCAAGTTACATCTCGTACTTCAGCATTCGCCTTTAAAGGAAAAAATATTGACATACGAGAGATAGGTAAACAACTAAATGTTAATACTCTTTTAGAAGGAAGCGTTCGTAAAGCGGGTAATAGAGTAAGGATAACTGCACAGTTAATTAATACGATAGATGGATATCATATTTGGTCGGAATCATTTGATAGAGAACTTGAGGATATTTTTGCAGTTCAGGATGAAATATCAAAAAGAATATCAAATATACTAAGAGAAAAATTAACCGCAAATGAACTATCACAACCGTTAGTAAAAAAATATACCAGTAACATAAACGCATATTCTATATATCTCAAAGGGTTATATTATTGGAATAAATTCACTCCGGAAACGACATCCAAAGCAATAGATATGTTCAATCAAGTAATCCAAATTGAACCTGAATTTCCTCTATCATATGCTCGATTATCAGGTTGTTATACGTTTCTTGGTGCAATAGGAATAATGAAGCCAGAGCGATCATATCCAAGAGCAAAAGAATTGGCATATAAAGCACTTGAAATGGATAACACTTTAGAAGACTGCCATTTAGCTATTGGAATGGTAAAATTCTTTTATGAATGGGACTTTGATGGTGCAGAAAAAGCATTTTTAAAGGCATTAGAAATTAATCCGGGATATGGAACTGCGTATCTTTACTATTCTATGTTTTTAAGTGGTATGCATCGGTTAGACGAGGCTAAAAGTTATGCAGAGAAAGCTGCAGCTTTAGATCCTCTTTCTCCAGTTATAATTGATAATTATGCCGATGTTTTGATGTATAACGGAAATTTTGAAGAATCTCTATACTACTATCAGAAGACATTGGAATTTGATCCAACATTTCGAAACGCACTTTATGGAATTGGCTGGAGCTATTATTTCCAAGGCAATTTAGAAAAATCACTTCAAATATTTGAGAATGTGATTCGTCAAGTTGGGCATCCATTAAAAGGACTTACAACATATGGATACATTTGTGGTAAAATGGGATTAGTAGATAAAGTAATTAATATTATAGCAAAGACTAAAGAAAGAGAGTTAATTGAACCAGAAACTTCAATGAATATGGATTTTGCAGTTTTGTATGCAGGTTTAGAAGATTGGGAAAATGTTTTTATTTACCTTGAGAAAGCATACCTCGAAAAAAGTGGAGGATTACTCTTTCTATGGTCTCCGATTTATAAAAAAATTCATAATTCAGAAAGATTTAATGACCTAATAAAAAGGATTGGATTGAATTATGACCTTCATAATTGACGTTTTTAAAAGCTCTTTCTCCAACTTCTCATTAGGAATCCGGTAATAATAAGAGCCAAGCCAATTAATATTATTTTCACATAAGCTTCAGGGAAATAGTAATATCCACCAATAGCTACGGGAGCTTGTTGAGCTTCAAGAGCATAATAATTTTCACCTCGAACAACTTCCACTTTATAGCTAAAATTAAGAAGACCATAAAGGAGCAAAACACTTCCCTGCAAAAAGCAGACAATATCTACTAAAGCAAAAACTATGGTTGACATGATATGAGTCATTTTATCCTCAAAATAAATGTTTAGTACCCACGAGAGGATTCGAACCTCCGACAAACAGTTTAGGAAACTGCTGCTCTATCCTGCTGAGCTACGTGGGCATTATTTATAAAAATATAAACTGTAATATAAAAAAAATCTACTTCTTGCACCTCTTAAGTAGATAATAAAGAGAAATAGTAATAAACAATTCTTTAAATTGAATTTCGATGTCTTTTTTTATAATTTTCCTTATTGAATACAATTAAAAATGGAGAAATAAATGACTACAATAGTCGATGTATGGGCAAGAGAGATACTTGACTCAAGAGGCAATCCAACAGTAGAAGTAGAAGTAACCTTAGAAGGTGGAGCCGTAGGAAGAGCAGCAGTTCCGAGCGGAGCATCAACAGGTGAATTTGAAGCATGTGAATTACATGATGAAGATGATACTCGTTATAACGGGAAAGGCTGTCAAAAAGCAGTTGATAACGTTAATAATAGAATTGCAGATGAATTAGAAGATTTTGATGCTACCGAGCAAGTTGCAATCGATCAATTATTGATTGAATTAGATGGAACACCTAATAAATCGGAATTAGGTGCTAACGCAATCTTAGGTGTATCATTAGCATGTGCTAAAGCATCAGCCGAAGCTTATGGAATGCCACTTTACAAATATATCGGTGGAATAAATGCAAAAACATTACCTGTACCGATGATGAATATTTTGAATGGCGGAAAGCATGCTGATAATAATGTTGATTTCCAGGAATTTATGGTAATGCCGGCAGGTGCTCCATCATTTTCAGAAGCTTTAAGAATGGGAACAGAAACTTTTCACGCTCTTAAGTCGGTATTAAAGAAAAAAGGTTATAATACTGCCGTAGGTGATGAAGGCGGTTTTGCTCCAAATCTAAAATCGAATGAAGAAGCTCTCGAAGTAATTCTTCAAGCAATAGAAAAAGCAGGATATAAAGCCGGTAAAGATATTTTTATTGCATTAGATCCAGCTGCAAGCGAAATGTGGGATAATGAGAAAAAGGAATATTATTTCTTTAAATCTGATAAATCATATTTAGCTCCTGAAAAGATGGTTGATTATTGGGCAAATTGGATTAAAAACTACCCAATAATTTCACTTGAAGATGGAATGAGCGAATTTGACTGGGCAGGTTGGAAATTATTAACAGATAAAGTAGGCAATAAAACACAATTAGTTGGAGATGACCTTTTCGTTACAAATACAGAGTTTTTAGCTAAGGGGATTGCTACAGGTACAGCAAATGCAATTTTGATAAAAGTTAATCAGATTGGTACTTTGACAGAAACATTAGATGCTATTGAAATGGCTAAGAATGCAGGATATAGATCAGTTATCAGTCACCGTTCAGGCGAGACAGAAGATACTACAATTGCTGATATTGCAGTTGCTACAAATGCAGGTCAGATTAAAACAGGTTCTGCAAGTAGAACTGATAGAATTGCAAAATATAATCAGTTATTAAGAATCGAAGAAGAACTCGGATTACAGGGAATATTCCCGGGTCTTGCAGCAATTAATTGTAAAGTTGAATAAGTAGTAAAGCAATATAAATTAACTGTAAAAGAGAGCACCTAATGGTGCTCTTTTTTTCCCTATTAATTAAAATGAGGTATGCATGATTCCGAAAACAATTCAGGAATTAGAAAAGTATATCAAAGCAAATAATGTCGAATTTATTGATCTTAAATGTATCGACTTAACCGGAAGGCTCCATCATATTTCACTTCCAACTTATCCGGGAATATTCAAGAAACTTGTTTCGGAAGGAGTAGGTTTTGATGGTTCAAGTTATGGATTCAGAAAAGTCGAAAATAGTGATATGATTTTAATTCCAGATTTAACTACGGGGACAATTGATCTATTTCGAGATGCACCAACATTAAGTTTTTATTCTAATATTGTATTAACAGATGAAAAGAGAACTCGATTCTCGCAGGACGGAAGATATATTGCAGCGAAAGCAGAAAAATTATTAAAAGAAGTTACCGGATGCGATACTTCGCTATGGGGACCGGAATTTGAATTTTATATTTTTTCAAAAGTGGATTATGATACAAGGACTGCATCATCGTATTATAATGTAGAGCATGCCGAAGAGTTTTATAAAAAAGCATATCATGCTGCTAATCCATTTGATATTTATGATGATTTTAGAGATGAAGCTTGCAAGTTATTAAAGAAAGCAGGTATTAGTGTAAAGTATCATCATCATGAAGTTGGTGAAAGAGGTCAACAGGAGATAGAGACCAATTTCAGTAGTCTTCTTCAAACGGGAGATAATATTGTAACGGCAAAGTATGTCCTTTTTAATTATGCGAGAGAGAAAAACCTTTTTATTACTTTCATGCCAAAGCCAATGTATCAACAAGCAGGAAACGGATTGCATCTTCACATGTATTTAACTAAAAATGGGAAGAATGCATTTTATAAAAAAGGTGAATATGGAAATGTAAATGAATTAGGTAGATTTTTCATTGGCGGCATGCTTAAACATGCGCCCGCATTAGCTGCATTTACTAATCCAAGTACAAATTCATATAAAAGATTAGTTCCGGGATTTGAAGCTCCAGTAGCATTGACTTATGGGATGGGAAACAGAGCTTCTGCAATAAGGATACCTAAGTATGTTTCCAATCCTGAAGAGACAAGATTTGAGTACCGTCCACCAGATGCAACTATTAATCCATATCTCTGTATGTCAGCAATGTTACTTGCGGGAATAGACGGAGTGATTAATAAGATCGATCCGGTTAAAGAAGGATATGGTCCTTATGATATCAATATTATGGATCCTTCATTTGAAGATAAAATAAAATATTTGCCACGGAATTTGGATGAAGCATTGGATGCATTGAATGATGATTTTGCATTCCTAGAAAGAGGTGGAATTTTTACAGATGAATTATTAGGACAATGGCAGAAAACGAAACATGAAGAAATAAAAGCGATTGGTTCAATGCCGCATCCATTTGAATATAAAATGTATTTTAATTTATAGGAATTTATGCCCTTTATTGGTGAATTTGCCGCAATTCTAACGGCAGTATTATGGTCAGGTACAGCGATTGCCTTTTCTGAAGCATCAATTAGGATAGGTTCTTTTTACGTCAATGTAACACGATTAATTTTTGCAGTCGTTTATCTTACTCTTACAATATTAATTTTTGGGTTAGATATTAATATTTCAGGAAGTCAATTATTCTATTTGTTTGCAAGTGGCATAGTTGGTTTAGTATTAGGAGACACATATTTATTTAAAGCATATCAGCATATTGGGGCACGCCTCAGTATGCTGCTTATGTCTTCCTCACCGGCAATGGCTGCTATTCTTGCCTATTTTTTCCTCGGAGAAACTATTTCCATTCTTGGTATTATTGGAATGTTTGTTACAGCTGCCGGAATCGGTATGGTTGTTTTTCAAAGGCAAGAAGTTCCGGCAACAACTTATAAAGTAGATTATTCGGGAATTGTTTTTGGATTAATTGGTGCTCTCGGTCAGGCTGGTGGTCTAATCTTAGCAAAGAAAGCATTTAATGAAGGGGATGTAAATGGATTTGTTGCTGCCTTTTTTAGAATAATATCGGCATTAATTATTTTATATCCATTGACTTTGATGACTAAAAAGTTTGTAAAACCAATTGAAAAATTTAGGGCAAATAAACCGGCTTTAGTTTTTACGATTATCGGCTCTATAATTGGTCCATTTCTTGGAATTACTTTTAGTTTGATTTCAATTACGTATGCAAAAGTAGGAATTGCTTCCACATTAATGGCAACAGTACCTATAATAATGCTTCCGATGGTCAAGTATTATTATAAAGAAAAATTATCGACTATTTCAATTGCCGGAGCGTTTATTGCTGTGGCAGGAATAGTGGTACTTTTTCTACGATAAAGACAACTTAAAAATAATAGTAGAATATTTTAAATTTAAGATGGAATTAAAATTAGTTCTATTTATTCGTTAGACGTGCCAAATAAAAATGTAAGTGGTCGATGGAGACGTTTAGCCCAATAAGATTCGGAATGTTCTGCTTCTTTTTCAAAATGATATAAAAGGTTTTTTCCGCACTGCATTCCTTCATTTCTTAGAATTAAAGCAGCCTTCATATTATCAAAAATCAATTCTTTTTCGCCTGTTCCGCAATCAAGATATATTTTAATTACATCTAAATTTTTACCTTTGGGTTCAGAGAAGATTCTGTTTCTATCAATCCAAAATGAATTAGACAAGCAAGCAGCTTTTCCAAACACGTTTGGGAAATTCATAATTAACTGATAGGAAAACAATCCACCCATAGAAGATCCGATTGTACATGTATTTCTTGAATCTTGTTTTGTACGATAAGTTTCATCAATAAATCTCTTCAATTCGCTAATGAGAAAGGAAGCATACTTAATTCCTTGAGGTGAATAAAGGTTATACTCATCTATGCGGTTTTTAGAATTATATATTCCGACAACAATAACCTCCTCGATTTTTTTATCTAAAACTAATTTAGTAACCGTCTTATCGACAGCCCAATCAACACCCGAATAAGATGTACGAGGATCAAACAAGTTTTGTCCATCATGCATATAGATTACGGGATATTTTTTTGGGTTTGATTCGTAAGAAGGGGGAAGCCAAACTAAAATATCTCTTTCGTTTTTTAAGTGTGAACTATAAAACTCATGGTGGTATTTTAAACTGCCTACAATATCGGAGAAATTATCTTGTATTATCATTTCCAAAATTATGCAAGTCAATTATAAATATCTATTCTAAATCACATTTTTTGATTAAATAATTTATTACATTTATTTATGAATTAATAAACGTGTGGAATTATAAGCCAATTGCTTTATTCGATGTGTCTTGTTTTGAGCCATTTTCCGAAAAAGAGACGAGTAAAAAAAAATATATCCCATTTTTAAAAGAAAACAGCACTAATTGTTGGTATTATAATTGATTACTATAAAGAAATTAATAAAATGAAAGAACCGATATGGAACTATTGGATATTGTCTATACTATATTGATCGGAGGTTTTTCCTTACTGATGACAGTATTAATTGTATCGTGGATTTTCTCAAAATCAAAGAAAGTTGAGAACCCATTATTGCAGGAACAAGTAAACCCGGCTCCTAAAATAAAAATAAGAGCTACGCACGCGTCAAATAGTGGGAGTGTTACTTATCCTGGTCATACACCTATGATATTCCCTATTGAGGAGCATACATCAAGACCGGTAAAAGTTATCAGGAGAGAAACACATATTACGGAAGAAGAAATTCCTGACCGATACGTAGGAAGAGAAACATCAAAAAACAAAAAAAGATATCAAATATTAAATGAAGAGATAAAAAAGACAGGCATTTCAAAGATCGCCAATTTTTATTTTTGATAAATTTGAAATTACAAACAAGCTCCGGTTTTTAGCCGGGGCGATAAATAAATACTGCTTACCAAATATTCAGAAGCCAACCCTATTCAAAGTTTAAATCCAAAGTTAAAAATTAAAATAAAATAGAATAAGATTGATAAAACTATCTGTCTTTGTTAAATTTAGGGCACATTTAAAATCAAATAATAAGAAGAAGAATGAAAATTTGTGATATATTAAAACCGGAAAAGATAATTGCATCTATGCAAAGCAGTGAAAAGGAAGAAGCGATTAATGAGCTAATTAATCTTTTCATTGGTGATGATAAAGTAAAAGATGTAGAGCAGATGAGATCTGCTGTCATCGAAAGAGAAAAGATTATGTCAACAGGAGTAGGAAAAGGATTTGCAATTCCGCATGCAAAAACAAATGGAGTAAGTGAAATTGTTGCAGCATTCGGAAAACTTGATAAGCCAATAGATTTTGAAGCCTTAGACAGCAATCCGGTAAATTTAGTTTTCTTGCTAATTGGCAAAGAAAATTTAGTTGGACCACATATCAAATTACTTAGTCGCATTTCGCGAATGATGAATAAGGATGAATTTCGTGAAAATCTATCGAAAGCAAAGACAGCGGAAGAGATATACAAAATATTTGATGATGAAGAAAAACAATATTTCGAAATAGTTTAGAGAACTGATGATTAAGGCGATAACAGGGACAAATGACATCCTCGCAGAGGAAAGCTATAAATGGAGAGAATTAGAGAAGCTTGTAAATGATACAATGAGTTTTTATAATTATAAAGAGATCCGAACACCAATTTTTGAAGAGACAGCACTTTTTTCTCGTGGTATAGGAGATGCAACAGATATTGTAAGCAAGGAAATGTATTCTTTTATTGATCGAAGCGGTCTAAGTCTTACATTGAAACCGGAAATGACCGCATCAGTTGCACGTGCTTTAATAGAGCATTCATTGGATAAGAAGCAAAGCCTAAATAAATTATATTATATATCTCCAATGTTCAGACAGGAGAGACCACAGGCTGGAAGGTTTAGGCAGTTTCATCAATTTGGAGCAGAAGTACTCGGAAGTCAAAGTCCACTCCTTGATGCAGAGATGATAATTATAGCGTACGATATTTTCGCTAAGCTCGAGTTGACTAATCTTAAAGTAAAAATAAATTCACTTGGAATTACTGAATCGCGTGAATTATATAAAGAAAAATTAAAAGACTATTTACTCCCCCATTTTAATAATCTTTCCGAAGAAAGCAAAAAGAGATTTGAAATAAATATATTAAGAATCTTTGATAGTAAAGAGGAAAGAGACCAATCGATAATGAAAGATGCCCCTTTATTAATAGAGTATTTAGATGAGGCCAGTCTCGAACATTTTAATACAGTGAAAAAGGTTTTAGAAAATTCTAATGTTCCTTATGAAGTAGATCCTAAATTAGTTCGTGGATTAGATTACTATTGCCACACTACATTTGAAGTAGTAAGTGGAAGTGTGGGTTCGCAAAGCGCATTATGCGGAGGTGGCAGATACGATGGATTGATAGAGCAATTAGGCGGCAAACCGGTCCCGGGTGTTGGGTTTGCAGCGGGTATTGAAAGATTACTTCTCGCCTGTAAGAACGAAAATGTTTTTGATGTGAAAGAAGAACCGCTTGATGTCTATATAATTCTATTGAATGCTGAACTAAAAAGTGATGCATTTAATTCAATGTTAGAATTAAGAAGAGAAGGATTAAGAGTTGATGCTGATTATTTAACTCGAAGCATCAAAGCACAGATGAGAGAAGCAAATAGATATAAATCCCGCTTTACACTTTTTATTGGCGGAGATGAATATAAGAATGGAGAGTATTTATTAAAGGATATGTCTGAAGGGAATCAATTCTTATTTAAGACTTCCGATATGAAGGGCATGATAAAAAAGATTAGAGATTAGAATGCCATTAAAGAAGCCGGTGGATTTTCCTAAATTAGTAAAAGTAAGAGAAAAAAAAGGGATATCCGTTTTGGATGCAATTCCTACAAAAAAACCCGATAAAAAAGAATATTTAGTTAGAGGGTTTTTTAGATACGAACCAATCATAAAAAAACAATTCTTAGTTTTTGCCGTAGAAACCATAACCGAATTTACAAGTTTTGCTTATGAAATATCTTTAGAAACGTTTAAAGAAAATGGTGAGTTTTATATAGTGTTAATGGGGTTAAAAGCTAAAACGAATATAATTCCGCGAGTAATGCCTGCGAGAACAGAGATCAAGTTAGAAGAACTAAATGGGGATTTTAAGATAAACGTATTAAAAAAAGATGGAGCAATAAATTCGGCTTATTTTTATGCTAATATTTTTAATAAGGAATTAATTTTAAAAGAAAAATGGGTTGCGAAGAAAAAGAACAATCGATTCTTTTGCGACTTTGAAGTAGCAAATAAAGAATTTTCATTTAGGGAAATTAATTAGAGATGCAAAAAATTTATGGACGTAAACCGGTTTTAGAGGCGATACTTTCTGGGAAAGAGATAGAACAAATTTATATTGCTTTCGGACAGCATGGGGAAGCTATTGACAAAATTTTTGCAGAAGCGAAAAAACGTGGAATCAAAATTAGTCAAGCAAGTCTGCAAAAATTTCAAGCAGCTTCAGCTAATCCTAACACTCAAGGTGTTTATGCTATTGCAGCAGAAAATAGATATTATGAAGTAGAGGATTTAATCCACTACTCAAAAGATAAAAAATACCCATTAATAGTAATGTTGGATTCAATTCAGGATACACATAATCTTGGAGCAATTCTTAGAAGTGCAGCATGTGCAGGAGTTGATGGAGTAATTACTACAACAAATAATAGTGCACCGATAAATGAGACTGTTGAAAAGACTTCAGCCGGGGCGGTATCACACCTTAAAATTGCAAAGGTGGGCAACCTTATCAACGCAATTGAAAAACTAAAAAAGAGCGGATTTTGGATTGTAGGTTCTACTCTTGGGAAAGATTCTAAAGATTATAGAACAGTAGATTTTAAATCTCCGATTGGGCTTATAATGGGTAATGAGGAAAAGGGGATTCGAAGGCTTGTAGCGGAGAATTGTGATCATTTAATTAAGATAGATATGCCTGGAAATTTTGATTCCTTAAATGTTTCCGTTGCCACAGGAGTCATACTATTTGAAATCTTAGGTAATAGAACAAGATAACTAATCTTGTAATCGAATCTGTGGGGTATTTTTCCATTTCGGCTAAAAATTCTTATTTTTTATATCGGTTTGATAAAAAAGTAATTCCTTAGATAAAAGGCTGTTTTAAAACTTTTTTGCCTTGATATTGGATAAATTATAATCGGGCGGGAAAAAGGAATATAATCTTGACTTTTTTATCAAGATTCAATAATTTAGGATATATAAAAAGGAAAGGGAAGAGATGGAAGAAATTAAGACCAATAGTCTTAAAGAAAATGATGATGTATCAGAAGATATGCAATTACTCAATGATGTAACGAAAAACGAGTATAAATGGGGATTTATAACAGATATTGAATCAGATACGGCACCTAAAGGCTTAAATGAAGAGATAGTTCGTTTTATTTCGATGAAAAAAGAAGAGCCTGAATGGATGACAGAATGGAGACTTAAAGCATTTAGACATTGGGAAAAGATGGAAGAACCGAAATGGCCCAATGTTTCATATCCTAAGATCGATTTTCAGAATATAATATATTATTCAGCACCGAAGAAAAAACCTCAGTTAGAAAGTTTAGATGAAGTGGACCCTGAATTATTAAAGACATTTGAAAAATTAGGAATACCGCTCGAAGAGCAAAAAATACTTTCCGGAGTAGCAGTAGATGCAGTTTTTGATTCGGTTTCTGTGGCAACAACTTTTAAAGAGACACTAAAAGAAAAGGGGATAATTTTTTCTTCAGTTTCAGATGCTTTGAAAGAGAATCCAGAATTAGTAAAAAAATATCTTGGTTCAGTAGTTCCTTATACAGACAATTACTATGCTGCCTTAAATGCGGCAGTTTTTAGCGATGGTTCATTTGTATATATTCCTAAAGGTGTAAGATGTCCAATGGAATTATCTACTTATTTTAGAATTAATAATGAAGAGACCGGACAATTTGAGAGAACATTAATTATTGCTGAAGATGATTCTTATGTTAGTTATTTAGAAGGGTGCACAGCCCCAATAAGAGATACAAATCAATTGCACGCTGCAGTGGTAGAATTAGTAATATTAGAAAATGCAGAGATAAAATATTCTACGGTTCAGAACTGGTATCCGGGCAATAGCGAAGGCAAAGGGGGTATTTATAATTTTGTAACTAAGAGGGCTGCATGCAGGGGGAATCATTCCAAAGTTTCTTGGACGCAAGTGGAAACAGGATCAGCTGTAACTTGGAAATATCCAAGTTGTATTTTGCAAGGGGATTATTCAGTAGGCGAATTTTATTCAGTTGCTGTAACAAATAATTATCAGCAAGCTGATACCGGAAGTAAGATGATTCATCTTGGTAAAAACACTTCGAGTACAATTATTTCCAAGGGTATCTCGGCAGGTAAAAGTAATAATTCATACCGGGGCTTAGTAAAGGTGGGTAAGAAAGCAGATAATGCAAGGAACTTTACTCAATGCGATTCGATGTTGATGGGAGATAAATGCGGAGCGCATACATTCCCATATATTGAGATTGAAAATGATACGGCGAGAGTGGAACATGAGGCAACTACTTCAAAGGTAGGCGAAGATCAAATATTTTATTTGAATCAAAGAGGTATTTCTTCTGAAGATGCTGTGAATATGATAGTAAATGGATTCTGTAAAGAAGTATTTAATAACCTTCCGATGGAATTTGCGGTGGAAGCACAAAAACTATTAGCAATCAGTCTTGAAAGCTCAGTCGGCTAATTACAAAAAAAAATTGAAAAATAAGAGGAAAAAATGTTAGTAATAAAAAATCTTAAAGCAAACGTAGAAGGTAAGGAAATATTAAAAGGAATTAATCTGGAAATTAAAGCCGGTGAAGTACATGCTATTATGGGACCAAATGGATCGGGAAAAAGCACACTTGCGAATGTACTTGCAGGGAATGGGGGTTACGAAGTAACTGATGGTGAAATATATTTTGAAGGAAAGGATTTAGTAGAATTAGCTCCTGAAGATAGAGCAAGAGAAGGAATATTTTTAGCATTTCAATATCCTATCGAAATTCCCGGAATTAGCAATGCAACGTTTTTGAAAACCGCATTAAATGAAGTAAGAAAATATAATGGAAAACCGGAAGCAACACCCAAAGAGTTTTTAGATTTATTAAAAGAAAAATCGAATGTTCTCGGAATGGATCCACAGTTTATAAGCCGTTCAGTTAATGTCGGGTTTTCTGGAGGAGAAAAGAAAAGGAATGAAATTCTTCAAATGCTTATGCTGCAACCGAAATTAGCTCTTCTTGATGAGACCGATTCGGGATTAGATATTGATGCTTTGAAAATAGTTTCTAATGGAGTAAACGTATTTAAGAATAAAGATAATGCAGTACTGTTGGTAACTCACTATCAGAGATTACTTAATTATATAGTCCCTGATTATGTACATGTACTTTCAAAAGGAAGAATTATAAAATCGGGCGGAAAAGAATTAGCTCTTGAATTAGAAGAGAAGGGATATGACTGGATTAAAAATGATGAACTAATTGAAGAGATTGTCTAATGGGAAATGATTTATTGAATATGATTGAGTTGAGGGATTTTAATCTCCCTACAACAAAAAATGAAGAATGGAAATACACAAATATAGTGCCTATACTGAAAAACAATTACGTTTTAGGCGCTTCGTTAGGTTATGAAAATTATCTTTCCTTACCATTAAATGATTATTTTTTCAAAGATTTTGAATTCTACAAAGTAGTTTTTATAAATGGAATATTTGTAAGCGAATTATCAGATTTGAAAGGAATAGAAAGCGGAGTAATAGTAGATAGTCTTTCCAATTTACAAAAAAACAATTCTGAATTTCTATCAATACATCTAAACAAGTATTCAACAATAGAAAATGGTTTTAATGAATTAAACAACACTTTAGCAACAGATGGATTAGGAATTTATGTACCAAAAGGAAAGGTAGTAGATAAACCGATTCAAATTCTTTACTTAAATGGTGATAATAACGAAAATGTTTTATCTGTACCAAAGAATTTAATAGTTGCAGAAGAAAATTCGCAAGTAACAGTTATTGCTAATTATCGCGGCATAAAAGGGAGAGAATATTTAACGAATGCTTTAACTGAAGTATATGCAGGTAAAAACTCGATAGTTGATTTATATAAAATTCAACTTGAAGAAGAAAATTCCTATCATATAGAAAAAGTTCAGGCATATCAGGAAGCTAATAGTTTGTTCAATCATTACAATTTTACGTTCGGTGGTAGTATAACGAGGAATGATATTAATACATGTTTAGGTGATGAAAATATCGAAAGTCATTTTTATGGATTGTATCTAGCTCATAAAGAACAGCATATTGATAATCATACGTTCGTAGATCATGCGAAACCGAATTGTATGAGTAATGAGTTATACAAGGGAATACTTGATGGGCAATCTCGAGGTGTTTTCAACGGTAAAATTATGGTAAGGCGAGATGCACAAAAAACGAATGCATACCAATCGAATAAGGCAGTATTATTATCAAAGAGTGCAGTAATTGATACTAAGCCACAGCTTGAAATATTCGCTGATGACGTTAAATGTAGTCATGGAGCGGCAGTTGGGCAGCTTGACGAAAACTCTGAATTTTATATTAAATCAAGAGGCATTCCGCAGGATATAGCAAAATCAATGCTTATACGTGCATTTGCAGCGGATGTGATAGAAAAAATAAAGATAGATGAATTAAGAGAGCAGATAAACCACTTAGTGTTCGAGCATTTAAATAGAGTGGAAGTAAAAAATAATTAAACCGGAAAAATTTTGAATATGCAAGCCCCGGCAATAATAGAAGCGAGAAGATTCAATCTCGACGAGATACGAAATGATTTCCCGATATTAAAACGTACAGTCAATGGTAAGCAGTTAGTCTATTTAGATAATGCAGCCACTTCACAAAAACCTCAATGTGTAATAGAAAGCATTAAAAAATATTATTCATTTGAAAATGCTAATATACATAGAGGGCTTTATTTCTTGAGCGAGATTGCTACTGAGTCGTATGAAAATGCAAGATTGAAAGCGAAAGAGTTTTTAAATGCAATCAGTTCTTCTGAATTAATATTTGTAAAAGGGACAACAGAAGCAATTAATTTGGTAGCTGCATCTTTATCGAGAGCAAATTATTTCCAAGAGGGAGATGAAGTTATTATTTCGCACATGGAACATCATGCTAATATTGTGCCGTGGCAATTCTTGGTTGAGCATGATAAAATAAAATTAAAAGTAATACCTATTACCGATGATGGTGAATTGGATATAGAAGCTTTTAAATTGATGCTTAATGATAGGACGAAATTTATTTCTGTAGTTCATATATCAAATGCATTAGGGACTATTAATCCGGTTAAAGAGATAATAACTCTAGCACACCGGAGAAATATTCCGGTATTTGTTGATGGCGCTCAATCTGCACCACATATGAAAATAGACGTACAGGATTTAGACTGTGATTTTTATGCTCTCTCTGGGCATAAGGCATTTGGACCTACGGGAATAGGAGTATTATATGGAAAAACAGAAATGTTAGAGATGCTGCCACCATATCAAGGTGGAGGAGATATGATTCGTACAGTTACATTTGAGAAAACTACCTATGACGATATTCCACATAAGTTTGAAGCTGGGACTCCAAATATTGCAGGCTCAATCGGATTCGGTACAGCTATCGATTATATAAATCAATTTGATAGAGATGAACTAACTCGATATGAAAATGAACTTTTGGAATATGCAACTAATTCATTAAATGAAATTACGGGTTTGAAAATAATTGGTAATGCAAAGAAGAAAGCATCTGTTATTTCTTTTGTAATTGATGGTATTCATCCTTATGATATAGGGACAATAATAGATACTGATGGAATTGCAATTAGGACTGGTCACCATTGCACTCAGCCATTAATGGAACGATTTAAACTACCTGCGACAGCAAGAGCGTCATTTGCATTTTATAATACAAAAGAAGAAGTGGATAAATTAGTTCAGAGTTTGTTGAAAGTAAAAAGAATGTTTGCATAAAGGAAACGGAAATGATAGACAAAGGAAGATTAGAACAAGACATAATACATAGGCTTAAAACGGTTTTCGATCCGGAGATTCCGGTTGACATATATGAATTAGGTTTGATATATGAAATTAAGATAGATGATGAAGGGAACACATATATAAAGATGACATTAACTTCGCCCGCATGTCCGGTGGCAGAGAGTCTTCCTGGAGAAGTAAAATCAAAAGTAAAGACTGTTAAAAGTATTAAAGATGTGTATGTCGATTTGGTTTTCGAGCCAACTTGGAATATGGATATGATGAGCGAAGAAGCTAAACTTGAATTAGGATTTTTATAAACATTAGAAAGGAAATAAGATGTACAATATAAATATTAAACCACCAATATATGATCCAATAGCAGTTCAACCAATGCGAGATGAATTATTATATGTTGGATTTAAGGAATTAACAACCCCTGAGATGGTTGATGATCTTTTAGGGGATAAAGATAGCGGGACGGTACTTATCGTAGTTAATTCGGTTTGTGGATGTGCAGCAGGGTCCGCCCGTCCCGGAGTAGCTTTATCTTTACAAAATTCGATAATACCTGAAAAATTAGCAACGATATTTGCCGGGCAGGATAGAGATGCTTTGGATTTATTCAGAGAAAAATATCTTCCAAGTGTTGCTCCATCCTCGCCATTTATTGCCTTATTTAAAGATGGTGAACCGGTTTTTTTAATGCCGCGTTATGGAATCGAGGGGAGAAGCGCTGAAGAGATTTCTGCTGACTTAGTATCAGAATATAATAAATTTTGTAGTGGTGCAGGACCTTCTATTACTCCTGAAAATTACTCAAAATTAGAATATTATATATCATGCGGATCAAAAATTCCATTGAATGAATAATGAAATTTAGTGCGCAGGAAGAATATGGTTTACGATGCTTAATCAGGATTGGCAAATATTTCAAAGTAGAGAAATCACTTACCATTCCTGAAATAAGCACTTACGAGGGTATTTCTCAGCATAATGTGGGGAAGATTTTACGTGTGCTAAGAATGGGTGGATTTCTTGATAGCGAAAGAGGACAATCAGGGGGATATACACTATCAGCTCCGCCGGGAAAAATAAAAATAATTGACGTACTAAATGTACTTGGAGGGAGATTATATGATGATTCTTTCTGCCAAAGTCATACCGGAATGAATGATATTTGCACTAATACTACCGAATGTTCGGTACGTTCATTGTGGAAAATCATTCAGGATTCTGTTGATGGCGTTTTAGTTAATTTGACTCTTCAAGATTTATTAGGAACCGAAGATAATTTATTCTCACTTTTTGATCTTGCTTCAGATAACAGCACATCAAATTAAAAACTATTACTGTTAAATAACATCTTTGATACTTAAGGGATAAAATTATACCTTACGGATTAGATTATGAAAATTTATCTTACCTTTTTAATTAAGGAACAAAAATGAGAAAAATTATATTTGCTCTTTTATTTCTTTCCATTATAGTATTAAATAATACAGGATGCTCTTGCCATTGTGGAGATAAGGAGACACTAAAGGGGATGGTTATTGTAGTGGGAAATGAACCATTCGCAAAACCCGCATTAAAATTAGACGATGGGACAATTTTCATTGTTGAAGGGAGCGAGGAAATTGTAAAGGAACTACTAAATAATCAAGGTGCAAAATATGCTGTAACATTGGGTACATTTAGAGATAGTCCTGAAGGGAAAATTTTAGTAATTGAACAAGCGGAAAAATTAGACAAGGAGACGGGTGCAAAATGAAAAATAGATTATTTATTGTAATAATGTTTTTATTTACAATTTCTATTGCAGCGCAAAAACTTAATATAAATCTAACAGCAGAGAATGGATCTCAATCGATTGAGAATAAATACAAGGTTGATATAAATTCTAAATTGGATAAATTGGTTGATGCAATTGAGTCAAATTTAAAAAAACATCCTGAATTAAATAAAGTTGAAAGTAGTGCAAACGCTAATGGATGGGGATTTACAGTCGGAAGCACAAAAGAATGGTATGCAATTAATCACACAGATGATACATACTATAAAGTACCTTCTACCTGTAGAGGTATAGGGCAGAATTGTTATATATTTGTTGAAGATGCTCAATGGGGAAGCAGAGTAAATGATGCGGCGGTCAGCGCATTCATTACCGCATTTGACAGCAAAGTTCCAAAGGACAATGGCAAAGGAATTTATCAAAATGATGTTGAAACATTTGGAACTCCACCGGATAAAGACAACGATCCAAGAATTGTGATCTTATTATTAGATATAAAAGATGGATACACAGGAACGGGAGGCTTCATTGCGGGATATTTCTTCAGTGGTGATCAATATACAATAGCTCAGTTTTCTTCAAGTAATGAAGCAGAAATTTTTTATATAGATGCAAATCCATGGGATTTAACAAAAGAAGCAGATCAAGAGGACGCAAGTTCTACTTTGGCACATGAATTTCAACATATGATTCATTACAACTATTATCAGAGGCAAGAAACCTTTTTTAATGAGGCATTTTCGCTTGGGGCAGAGTTTATAAATGGTTTCCCAATTTATTCTCAGTATCGTTTTGCAGGCGAGCCAAATCAATATTTGTTAACATGGAGAAGCGATGGTGCTAATAGTATTGTATTAAATGACTATTCAAGAGGTGCACGTTTTGCGCTTTATTTATATGAACAGTTTGGTGCAGATTTTTTTAAGAAATTTCTTGAGACAAGACAGTTTGCAGAAGGGGCAATGGATTTAGCTTTAAGCAGAATGGGTTCTTCAAGGAGATTTAATGATGTAGTCCAAGATTTCTTTATTGCTAATATTGCCAATAAATATAATGTTAATAGTAAGTTTGGATATGCCTATAGCAGTACTACTAATAGTTTAGCAGTACCAAGAAAATTTAATTATCTAAATCCTTCTACCGGTAGGATTGAAGGAACTGTTTATAATTTTGGTGTAGAGTATTATCGTTTTGTAGGATCAAAAAGTTATTCGGTTTCTTTTGATAAAATGAGTTCAATTCCGTTAATGATGAAAGCTATTAAAATAGGTCCGAATAATATTCAGGTTGAAGATGTGCCTGAAATGGACGGATATAATGTTACACTCAATTCAGAACAGAATGAATTGATTTTAGCAGTTATGAGGATATCAAACAGAGCATCAACAATTAATAATCCGGGACCGTATAATTTTGGATTGAATGTTGTGGGAGATGTTTCAAAAGCTTCTTTCCCATTTTCTTATGATGATACTGAACCAACCGGTGTACTTCCATTAGCTGATGGAGATTCAGTAGCAGTTGTATTCCCGGGAATACCTGGTGCAAGATTAGATTCTGTTAAACTAGCATTAAGACAGACCGGAATTGTTAGAGGAATTGTATCTTCATACAGTGGTGTTCTTAGACCAAATGTATCAAAAGGGCAATTAGGAACTTTCTCCGTTAAACCGACAACTCGTCCAAACTCTCCATATCCAATACCATGGACTAATTGGTTTTCTGTCGATTTAACATCTCAGAATATAGATGCATCAAAGAAATTTGTTGTTACTCTCCCAGTTCAAGGAGAGTATAGCGGTGATGGAAGTGGTTCAAATAGAGTAATGATTACCGGATCGCCTAATCCTGTTGATGGTTATTCAAGTCTAACATACACGACCGGATCTGCCGGAAAAACTTGGTATTACCTTACACCAAGTGATGATAGAATTTATACATATTTGATTCGTGCTTATGTAAGCACCGGAGTTACTGATGTGAAGGAAAATGTATTAGAGATATTGCCTGAAACATTTGCATTAGAACAGAACTATCCAAATCCATTCAACCCTGAAACAACGATTAGATTTTCGTTGCCAAAGAGTGGAAATGTATCGATGAAAGTATA
>JBAYVI010000035.1:0-24539 GCA_041674625.1 Melioribacteraceae bacterium
ATTTTTGCATTAATAGCAGGGGCTTTGTTTGGTTCGATAACTGATTATGGTGTAGAGATTAAATGGCTCGGCGATATTTTTATTCGTCTACTTAATATGGTTGCTGTGCCCTTGGTTCTTTCTTCCTTGATTGTCGGCTCTGCAAGTCTTGGCGACATACGTAAATTTACACGCATCGGGGGCAAGACAATCTCTTTCTATATGATTACAACCGGCATTGCCGTAACAATCGGATTAGTACTTGCTAATATTATCCGTCCCGGCGAGATTATGAATTCCGATACAAAAGCTAATCTTTTCTCTGCTTATCAAAACGATGCTGCAACTACACTGCATAATAAAATTGATTACAGTATAACAGAGCAGATCGTAAATCTTGTTCCCAAAAATCCCTTCGGAGCGATTTCACAAAGCGAAATGATTCAGATTGTTTTCTTCGCTGTCTTACTTGGTATGGTTCTTACAATGATTAATAAAGAGAAAGCAGAACCGGTAATTAATTTTTTTGATGGTCTTAGTGAAGCAATGATTAAGCTCGTGGAATTAGTAATGTATACTGCTCCTATTGGTGTTTTTGCTTTAATTGCTGCCACCGTTTCACAATTTGGTTATGAAATTCTTCAAACATTAATTTGGTATTCACTTACGGTATTGGTTGGTTTTGCTATACATACATTTTTTGTTTATTCATCTATCATAAAAATATTTACAAAAATAAAACCGATAAAATTTTTCAAAGCAATTAGCGAAGCTCATGCCATTGCATTTAGTACGAGCTCGTCAGCAGCAACATTACCCGTAAATATGGAATGCTGTCAAGAGAATCTCGGAATTTCTAAAAGCATAACAAGTTTTGTTCTTCCGCTTGGCGCTACAATTAATATGGATGGCACAGCTTTATACCAAGGTGTTGCCGCTGTATTCATCGCTCAAGTATATGGGATGGACTTAAATTTAGTTCAGCAGGCGACAATAGTTTTTACTGCTGTTCTTGCTTCTATTGGTACGGCGCCTGTACCCGGTGTTGGAATTATTATGCTTGCAATAATTCTTAAATCGGTGGGAATTCCCGAAGAAGGTATAGCATTAATTATCGGTGTAGATAGAATTTTAGATATGTGCAGAACAGTTACAAATATTACCGGCGATGCTGCTGTTGCATGCGCAATTGCCACATCGGAAAACGAAATTAATTTGAGCAAAATTGAATAAAATGGATAAATCACATTCACAAACCGGACTAAGATCAATAGTTAAAGCTATGGGTCTAGTTTTTGGTGATATTGGGACAAGCCCGATATATACACTTACTGTTATTCTTTTGATTACTGCTCCCACACACGATAATATCATGGGAATACTATCCCTTATATTCTGGACACTAATCATTCTTGTTACTTTAGAATATGCGGTTCTTGCGATGAGTCTTAGCTCAAAAGGAGAAGGAGGAACAATTGTATTAAAAGAGATTCTTACAAGTTCACTTAAATCGGGACGCAAAGTTGCATTCGTTACTTTTCTCGGTTTTATTGGTGTTTCTCTTTTAATGGGTGATGGGGTTATTACTCCGGCAATCTCAATTCTTTCAGCGGTTGAAGGTCTGGAATTTATTCCCGGTATCGGTCATATTAGCGAAAACACTATTATCATTATTACAATATCTATAACAGTAATGCTCTTCATGGTTCAATCAAAGGGTACCGATAAGGTGGCATCTTCATTCGGACCAATTATGATTTTGTGGTTCATAGCTCTTTTTGTTTCAGGCATCGTTTCTTTATCTTCATATCCCGGAATTGTTTTCGCTATCAGCCCCCACTATGCAATTGAGTTTTTTATTAATAATGGATGGACGGGATTTTTTGTGTTATCGGAAGTAATTTTGTGCGCTACCGGGGGTGAAGCTATATATGCCGATATGGGACATCTCGGAAGTGAACCGATTAGAAAAGCTTGGTATTTTGTTTTCTTCGCACTTGTAATTAATTATTTCGGTCAGGGTGCTTTTGCATTAAGACACGGTGAACCAACTAATATTCTTTTTGCTATGGTAAAATCGCAAGCAGAGTTTTTATATATCCCATTTCTAATACTTACATTAATGGCTACTATTATTGCATCCCAAGCAATGATTAGTGCAATCTTTTCGCTTGTATATCAAGGCATCAGAACGCATATGATGCCCCTAATGAAGATAAAATATACTTCGGAAGACTTAAAATCGCAGATCTATATAAGAGCAGTTAATTGGGGTATGCTTGCCGCAGTAATTTTAATGATATTAGTTTTTAGAAAGTCCGGCAATCTCGCTGCCGCTTATGGTTTCGCAGTTACTGCTACCATGGCAATAAGCGGATTTTTTATGATCTTTATTTTCCGCATTCAGCGTAATAAATTAAAATTATTTCTTGTAAGCATTGTCTTTATAGTTGATCTTGCATTCGTTGCAGCGGTTACTACAAAAATTCCTCATGGCGGTTATTGGTCTATTATTATTGCTATGATTCCATTATTTACAATATGGCTATGGACTTATGGTAATAACGCTATGAGAAAATCGTTCCGTTCTCTTCCAATAGATACATTCCTTGCAAGCTAT
Source organism: Melioribacteraceae bacterium (assembly GCA_041674625.1). Lineage (GTDB taxonomy): Bacteria > Bacteroidota > Ignavibacteria > Ignavibacteriales > Melioribacteraceae > BRH-c32. The sequence continues at coordinate 2,600 of JBAYVI010000035.1, forward strand.
GAACAGATTTATGAGCTCGGAAATAATATAAAGGGAACAGCTGTATTTTTTGCACGCGATCTTGATATGGTGCCTCCTTATATAGTTCATACATTTATCCGTGGTAATATTATATATGAACATAATATTATTGTTTCTGTTGTTACAATGGATAAACCGTTCGGCGTTCAAAAACTTTTCATACCTGATATTTCTGAAGGGCTTTCAGGTGTTGAGATTCAAATTGGTTATATGCAATTAGCAAACGTACATAAAATCATTAAAGAGTTAGATGTCGATCCGAAAGTTATTTTTTATGGCGTTGATGATATTCATGCAAAACGTTTCTTGATGAAATTATTTGCAGTAATTAAAAGAGCAACACCAAATTTCGTTCAGTTCTATGAACTGCCTTATAATAAACTTCACGGTGTTGTTACAAGATTAGAGATTTAGATTTTATAATTAGTATCTTGATAAAAGGGAGAATATTATTTCTCCCTTTTTTATTATTTCAAATACGGTTCATTTTGGCAGAGCGTATCCTAAAGCAACCATTACAAATGCGGGTCCGTTTATTGCCCCATAAATAATAATTCCTATCCATAGATTTTTTTGCTTCTGAACTAAAAATGGAAGTATAAAGAATAATGGTATTAACGTAAGAGTATATTGTAATCCAAACGGAGTATGAAAAAGCATCCAAAGCAGACCATTTATAAACCACGCATATTTTCCATAAGTTAATTCATGCCGAGGTAGAAAATACCCTCGCCATAAAAATTCTTCTCCAATAATATTAAAGAAAAATAAAACAGCCCAGACACTATAAACATAAGTTTCTCCGGGATATAATGCCCGTGCCCTTAAATAATATGGAGAAGAGATAGTTGTGCCTGTAACCAAACTAGTTAAATAAATAATAATCGCCATAGATACAAGAATTAACATTAACCCTATAAAGGTCATTTCCCAATCTTGCTTCGTTAATTTTTTCAATCGAAATCTTTTTGAAATACTTATAAAGGAAAGTGGTACACCCTCTTTATTAATTGCTATTAACGAAGCAACGAAAATTGGGACATAAATAAAAAATGCTGACACAATCCATCCATGTAGATAACCAAGATGGAAAGTTCCCCTGATAAATGGCATACCAGAATTGACTATAAACCAAAGCCAAACAGCCGCCAAACTATACCATAATAAAGAGACTCCTGGTTTTATCGCTTTCATTTTTATTTAACCAATTTTTTAAGTTTTTCGATTTCATCGCGCAACGATGCCGCCCTTTCAAACTCTAAATCTTTTGCCGCATTAATCATCTCGTGATTCAGTTGCTCAATTAAATCATTTTTTTGTTCATTTGTCATATATTTTACAACCGGCTCAGAAACTTTCATAAAAGCCGAAACTTCTTTTTCTGTATCTTTCTTTCTTACGTCTGCAATTGAAGTGGATGACATAATCTCTTCGAGACTTTTAAATACAGTCTGCGGAGTAATGCCATGCGCTTCATTATATTCCATCTGAAGTTTTCTTCTTCGTTCTGTTTCATCGATTGTTTTTTTCATCGAAGCGGTAATTTTATCTGCATACATGATTACTAAACCATTAGAATTACGCGCTGTTCGTCCTGCTGTTTGCATTAATGATCTCTCGCTTCTTAGAAATCCTTCTTTATCAGCATCAATAATAGCAACGAGTGAAACCTCCGGTAAATCCAATCCTTCTCTTAATAAGTTCACTCCAACGAGGACATCAAAATCACCAATTCTAAGATCACGAATTATTTCAACTCGTTCAAGTGAATCAATATCGCTATGAATATATCTTACACGAATATTTAATCGCTCAAGATAATCAGTTAAATCCTCAGCCATCTTTTTTGTAAGAGTGGTAACGAGCACTCGTTCTTTTAATTCAGAACGCTTTCTTATTTCCCCGATTAGATCATCAATCTGACCGGTAATTGGTCTAACTTCTATCTGCGGATCGAGCAATCCTGTTGGTCTGATAACCTGTTCAACAAATGATCCGCCCGATTTAATAAGTTCATAGTCTGCCGGAGTGGCACTTACATAAATTGCTTTAGAAACCATCTCCTCAAATTCCTCGAATTTTAATGGACGATTATCAAGTGCCGATGGAAGACGGAAGCCATGTTCTACTAATACTTCCTTTCTTGCTTTATCCCCATTGAACATTCCTTTCACTTGTGGAATGGTAACGTGCGATTCATCTATTATCAAAAGAAAATCTTTAGGAAAATAATCGAATAAACAGAATGGTCGAGAGCCTGGTGGACGAGCATCCATGTGCCGCGAATAATTTTCTATTCCCGAACAATATCCGATTTCACGAATCATTTCAATATCGAATCGTGTTCGTTGTTCTAATCTCTGCGCTTCAACATATTTTTCATCTTTCCAATAATACTGAAGACGCTCCCTTAATTCCTCTTCAATAGTAACAATCGCTTTATTTACTTGCTCTGTTGTTGTAACGAAATACTTTGCAGGATATATTGGAAGTCCTTCGGAATCTTGAAGAATTTCACCTGTAATAGAATCAATAATAGAGATACGCTCTACTTCATCACCCCAAAATTCAATTCTAACGGCTTCTTCGTTTTGATATGCGGGGATTACTTCTACTACATCTCCCCTTGCTCTGAAAGTACCCCTTGTAAATTCTATATCGTTACGTTTATAATAAATATCTATTAGATTACGAAGTAATTTTTTCTTCTCAATCTTTTGTCCTTTCCGAATGAAAAGAATTTGTCTTGCATATTCTTCCGGCGCACCGATACCATAAATACAACTCACACTCGCAATTATTATTACATCATTTCTTCCTTCGATTAATGCTGTCGTTGCTTTAAGACGAAGACGATCGATCTCTTCGTTTATCGAAAAATCTTTTTCGATAAATAAATCTTTACGAACCACATAAGCTTCGGGCTGATAATAATCATAATAACTGATAAAAAACTCTACTGAATTATTCGGGAAGAACGATTTAAATTCCGAATAAAGCTGTGCGGCAAGAGTTTTATTGTGTGATATTATAAGAGTTGGTTTATTAATCTCTTTGATCACGTTCGATATCGTAAAAGTTTTGCCGCTCCCCGTAACACCAAGTAATACTTGGTGTTTATCTCCTGAATTAATTCCCGCCACAAGCTCTTTAATAGCTTCGGGTTGATCGCCAGAGGGTTTATAATTTGATACTAATTCAAAATCGGGCATTTAGTTCCTTATCCTTACTTCCGAAGCGTGGAAATAATCACCATGATAATGACCTCTTAAAGTTACTCTTCCCGATACATCCATTCCGGGAGGGAGTGAGAGAGGTCCAACAACTTTCACCTGCAGTCCCATTGCATCCTCAACATAAAAAACTGTTCCGCCTGCTTCTTTATCTCTTTGAAATCCTTTATCGGTTAAAACTTTTACAATGATATCGCGGTTTGAATTTGAATTCGTGTCAAATTCAGAAAATTTACCGAGATCATCAGTCGGACTAAAATAATTAAAGTATAACAAAGCTATTGCTAAAATTACTAATCCGGGTATTACTAATTTCTGTATATTCATTTGATGCTTCCTTTTTTATTTCAAAAACCATTTATATTATTATCTACAAAAGCGTTATTTTAGTAGTTCTTATTTCCTAAAATAATCATAATTGGAGCGAAAGTGAAAAAACCATTTCTAATTTTGTTATTCTTTGCAACCTTAATATATGCCCAAACTCCCGATTCTACAAAAAGTTCCTGGAATCCCTCATTAATTACTGGAGTTAATATTTCTCAAGTTGCCTTTTCAAATTGGGCAAAGGGTGGCGATAATGCTATCGCTTGGACTTTTTTAGGAGATGGTAAATTAATGAGAGATTTTGATTCATTAACTTTCAGAAGCAATCTAAAACTGTCTTATGGAAGAACAAAAATCGGCGGCGGTGATTATAGAACAACCGATAACGATCTCTATTGGGAAAAAGTCCTTTCTCTTAAAGTCGGCTGGGCAATTGATCCTTATGTAAGTAATTTAATTAGAACTGCCGTTTCAACCGGATACGATTATAAAGCAACTCCCTCGCAAAAGATTGCTGATTTCTTCGATCCCGGTTATGTAACTCAATCTGTCGGTTTTGCTTATGATAAATTATCCTTTTTTAGAACTCGATTAGGTATCGCTTTTCAAGAAACCTTTACTAATAAATATCGTTCATATTCGGATGATTCGGATACAAAAGATAAACAAGAGGCTTTTAAGTTTGAAACCGGTCTCGAATCTATCACCGATGGTGAAATAAAAATTGACGATAATGTTGTTTATAAATCAAAATTACGCCTATTTACACGTTTTGAACACCCTGATACTTGGGACATTCTTTTCGACAACGTTATATCTGCCAAAGTTAATTCTTGGCTATCAGTCAATTTTACTTATTTAGTCGTTTACGAAAAAGCTCAATCTCCCTACACTCAAATAAAACAAACTTTGCAAATGGGTATTGTTTATACAATATTATAATTATGACTATAAAAGAAAAACAAGATCAATTAGTTAGAGAATTTGAAAATTTTACGGAATGGGACGATAAATACGCTTACCTTATAAAATTAGGGAGAGAATTACCCGAATTACCGGAAGAATTTAGAACTGAAAAGTATAAAATCAATGGCTGTCAATCACAGGTCTGGATTAATGCAAAATATCTTGACGGGAAAGTAGTTTTAGAGGCAGATAGCGATGCCGCTATCGTAAAAGGATTAATAGCAATTCTTATTAAAATCTATTCAGCAGCTAAGCCGGAGGAAATTCTTTCTAATCCCCCAGATTTTTTAAGCAAGATCGGAATTGATAATCATCTTTCGCCGACTCGTAAAAACGGACTTGGTGCTATGTTGAAGCAGATTCAAATGTATGCATTCGCTCTTAAAGCTATGAAAAAGTAATATTTATTTAATAAAATATTCGTTCTTATCAATTATTTTGGCTTTATTTTTACTTTACTAATAAAAAAATTAAAATTGAGTTTGAATAGGAGTATTAATGTTTTACGATATTATTAAAAAAGAAGAATTTGATAAAGTAAGAGCATTTACTGGTGATTGGGTACTTAAAATGGAACTCTATGCCGAAATGTGCCGATTTAATACACTTGTTGCAGTCAAAAAGGCAGGTTCAGGGCATCTTGGCTCTTCATTATCCGCAATGGACATTGTTACTTTTTTATACCTAAACGAACTTAATATTAAGAGCAAAGGGCTTGATTCAGATGATCGAGATCTTTATTTCTCTTCTAAAGGTCATGACGTTCCGGGACTTTATTCTGTTTTATATTCAATTGGTATCCTTCCCGAAGAAAAGTTATTAATGTTAAGACGACTACATGGATTGGATGGTCATCCAGAAGTAAGAATACCCGGAATTGAAGCATCCACCGGTTCGTTAGGTATGGGAATTTCCAAAGGTCGTGGTATGGCTTGGGCTAAAACCTATCTCGAAAAGGAAGGACACGTTTATGTTCTTACCGGAGATGGCGAATTTCAAGAGGGACAAATTTGGGAATCGATTCAAGCTACCGCTCATCAAGATATCACAAATATGACCGTTATTATGGATCACAATAAGTATCAAACCGATATGCTCGTTGAAGAAGTAAATAATATCGAAGATTTAGTAGATAAAATCACCGCATTCGGCTGGCATGTAATCAGAATCGATGGGCATAATTTCGATCTTATGCGTGATACATTTAAAGAATTAAAAATTATTGATGATCGACCAAAATTTGTTATTGCCGATACAATTAAAGGGAAGGGTGTTTCATTTATGGAAACTCCCGATGCAGAAATTATTTCAGGAAAGACTTATTACAAATGGCATTCCGGCGCACCGGATGATACAAGTTACGAACTAGGTTTAGAAGAACTCACTGAAAGTATTAACATCCTATCCTTTGAACTCGGTATGAATAAACTAATCATTCCGACCAACAAAGCCGAAGGAAAAGTCGCTACTAAATCTGATAAAGAATTTGTTACAGATGCTTATGGCGATACCTTGGTAGAGCTAGCAAAAACAAATGATAAACTTATTGTTTTAGATGGCGATTTAGCTGCCGATTGTAAACTAAGAAAATTTGAATACACTTATCCTGATCGTTTTATTGAAAATGGAATCGCAGAGCAGGATATGGTTTCGATGGCGGGTGGATTGGCAAGAATGGGATTAATTCCGGTAGTCAATACATTTGCTAGTTTTCTTGCCGCACGTGCAAATGAGCAGATTTATAATAACGCTGGTGAGAAAACAAAGATTATTTATACATGCCACTTTGCAGGAATGATACCTGCCGGACCGGGTAAATCACATCAAAGCATTCGAGACATTTCTCTTTTTAATGCTCTGCCTAATATGACAATAATTCAACCATGTAACGCTTTAGAAACAAAACTTGCTACCGAATATTGTGTAAATGAAGCTCCTGATAATTGTATGCTTCGATTAGTTATCGGTCCCTCGCCTGAAAAAATAAAACTTCCTAAAAAATATGAATTCAAAGTTGGATTCGGCACTCCATTAACAAAAGGAAAAGATGCTGTTCTTTTTGCTTATGGACCTGTTATGCTTCATGAAGCATTAGTAGCAGCCGATTTATTAAAAACTGCCGGGTTCAAATTAAAAGTTATAAATATGCCATGGTTGAATAAAGTGAATGATGAATGGCTTGCTTCCGAAGTAAAAGGGATAAAAAAAGTATTCGTACTTGAAGATCATTCTGTCATTGGTGGACTTGGTGAAAGAATTCTTGAGTCATTAGTAAAAAGCGATTCGATTAAAGGAAAATCATTTGAGAAAATTGGACTAACCGATTATCCTGAATGCGGCACACCATTAGAAGTTTTGGAATTTCATGGATTTGATGGAAAATCGTTAGCAGTAAGAGTTTCGGGAATTAATGATTTATCTGGCGGAATGGAAGAATCCACAGCAAAAGAGAAATACACCGCTGCCGCCCCGCAATAATTTGTTAATTATTAGACTCTGAATAAATGGAAGTGTAATTATCCAATAGGGTGCGAATAACTTTCTGATATTGACTATCATGCTTCTTTGCCAGATTCTTAAAAAAATCCACACTTGTCTTGGTTAAATTAAGAGTAACTTTTATTGTATCTTCTTTTAAGATCAAGTCTTCCGGCTTTGGTAAAAAATCTTTAATAATCTTTACCTTGCCAATTTTTTCTTTAGTATAATTAATTTTCTGTTTCATATAAATTCAAACTGAGACTCTAATTCGATGTATAAATATACATATATTTATATGGATATTCATACATATAATATATTTTATAAATTCTTCATAATATTGACTTGCACTTTCTAGTTTAATTTATACTCTAAAAATAAGTCACTTTTTTAATTTTTTTTGTGATGAATATTATTTTATATGGCTATGTCAAATAGTGAAAGTTGCAAAAGAGTTTAGCTATAAAAATTAATTTGCTATATATTAATTCTATAAGACAAAACCTCATGTCAACAATATTCTAAAAATTATTATTTCTTTTTGAATGGTGTTTAGTTATTTTCAATTAGAAATATTTGGAAAAATAGTGTGAAACTAAGCGCAAATTCACTGTACCATTTTACTCCTAAATATGATAATATCAAAAGTATCTTAGAAAATGGTTTCCTTTTTAGTGCTTTAAAAGAGGATATCCCTTTTTCAATGTATGCTAATAGTCCCTTCTCAATTCAAGGTATTATAAATTATATTAATATTTCAAAAGCAGTTTGTTTTTGTGATATACCTCTGAATCTATGTAATGAACATGCCACACAATATGGGAAATATGTAATTGGTTTATCAAAGGAATGGGGTATCAAAAAAGGGATAACCCCAATTCGATATATACATTATTCATCTCCCGATATTAATAATGATAGCTATAGATCTATGCGGAACAGTTATATGATGTACCAACAACACAATAATAGTCCTTATGACTTTTATCGAAATATTATCGAAGATTTATATAATATAGAACCTCAGTCTGAAGACGAGATCGGCAATATTCCTGTAGCTGTTAAAAAAACCATTATTTATATGAATTCACAATTAATTGATATGGCGAAGTATGTAATGTTTGCTCAAAATTTTTTACGTTCGTATGAAGGTGATTGGGTGGATAGAATAACGAAAGAGATAACCAAAAGAAGATATTATGATGAGAGAGAGTGGAGGGCAGTAAAAAACGCTGATGAAACGGGAAATTTATTGATGAACCCCGAAGATATTACAGATATAATAGTAAATACTCCTGAAGAGAGAAAGGATATTTATTCTTTCATGTGTGATATATTGAAAAATGGAAATAAAAAAGTAATTGAGTCAAAAATAACGATGTGGGAAGACATTACTAGCTTATAACAAAAATGAAAACATTTTATCACTTACATAATGACATATTTATTACTTGGATGAAATAGGAGATTTTAAAAATGAGTCGGTCATATTTTCATATCATTTTCTTTTTAACTATCCAGCTATTGTTTACTAATTTAAATGCGCAGTGGGTTCTCAATAAAGGATATTTGGATGGACCTATTGGTAGCTTTGTTTCTCTGGGACCAAATATTATTGTGGCAACTAATGGTAGTGGTTTATTAATTTCAAATGACACTGGAGTTACTTGGGCCCGATTGAATAATGGTTTATCTGATACATATTTTAATTGTTTTGCTATAAATGATGAGAATCTTTTTGCTGGAGCTCAGACTGGCATCTATCATTCAAATGATAATGGAATGAACTGGGAAGTTGTTAATAATGGTATTCCTAGTTCACAAGTACTTTCAATAGCTGTTATTGGTCAAGATATAATTGCAGCTACAGCTGATCATTTAGGAAATAATATAATATATCTTTCTTCTAACAATGGTAAATCGTGGATTGGGGCACCATTTCCATATAAAATTGAGACTTTTGCAGTCGAAGGAAAAAATTTATTTGCTGGGACTGTAAATGGAGGAATATATCTTTCAACAGATAACGGAATTACTTGGAATGAAATAGGTTTACAGAATTATCATATAACTTCTCTAGTTGTTAATGAGTCAAATATATATGCTGGGACATGGGGAGATGGAACATATCTCTCTACCGACAGTGGAAAAACTTGGAAATCTTTTAATCTAGGTTTAACAACTATGCATATTAAGAAACTTTTAATTAATGATCAGTATGTTTTTGCGGCAACCAGTAACGGCGGTGTTTTTATATCAACACTTAATGGAACTTCTTGGACTCCGTTCAATACTGGATTTAATATCACGAATAGCTACATATCCGTTATGTCGATTTTTGTAAAAGATTCTATTGTATATGCTGGTCTCCCTGCGCTCAAAGATGTTCTTTACACACGCTCAATCTTCGATATCGAGTTAATTAAGTGTACCCTATCAATATCGACTAATCCCGCAAATATTGGATCAGTTGTTGGAAGCGGTGTTTACACATTTGGGACTAAGACATTAACAAAGGCAATTGGTAGTGACGAGTATGAATTTCTAAACTGGACGGAAAATGGTATTATATTATCTACAGATGCAAATTATCAATTTATAATTAATAGTGACAGGAATATAGTTGCAAATTATCTCCAAAAACCGATAGCTCCTATTGCAACAAACGCGACACAGATAACACAGTCAAGTTTAAATGCCAACTGGAAAGCTTCAGCTTCCGCTTTAGGCTACAATATAGATGTTGCAATTGATAATCAATTTAAAAATATTTTATCGACTTATAATAATAGAAATATTGGCAATCTTACTACTTGGCAAATAATCGGGTTAACACCTTCAACTACATTTTATTATCGTTTGCGTTCTTATAATACCGCAGGAACGTCAGCCAATTCTAATTCAATAGTTGTTACTACATTATCTTATCCCCCTGCAGCACCAGTTGCATTGGCAGCTAGTAATAAAACACAGAACTCATTTGTTACTAATTGGAGTAGTGTAACTGCTTCAACTGGTTATTTAATTGATATAGCTATTGATAAAATATTTACAAATAAGCTAAGTAATTATGACAACAAAGATGTGGGTAATACAACATCTTATCAGATAAATGGATTAGCTGCAAACATGACATATTATTATCGAGTAAGAGCTTATAATAATGGCGGTATTAGTATTAATTCAAACGCTATTCTTGTTGAATTGGTTACAGGAATAGAAAAAGATTCTGTTCTTTCTAACACTTTCAACTTATATCAAAATTATCCAAATCCATTTAATCCAAAGACAATAATTCCTTTTAGCATACCCAAAAATATGTTTGTTCGGCTAACTGTTTTTAATTCGCTGGGACAGAGAGTTGTTGAATTAGTTAACCAAGAATTAGGTGAAGGGGCTTATTCTGTAAATTTTGATGCTTCTCAATTTTCAAATGGAACATACATTTATAAATTAGAAACTGAAGAGTTTTCAGAAAGTAAAAAAATGATTCTATTGAAGTAATAAATTTACCCCTAAAACAAAATTTAAATAATCTTTAAAATTACTTTATGATATCAGGAACAAAAATTTCTATTATAGTTATTGAAATAATATCTTGTCCTTGTTTAAAGAACATTTATTAGAATCTCACCAAAATGAATAAATGGAATAACGGCAATACTCAATTTGAGTGTTGGTTTGTCCATTTTTTAATAAATCCATGTTTGTCCCATCCTAAAATAAATTGATGATTATGAGAACAATTATATTGCAGATATTATTAAGATAAATTAATTTTTGTAAACAAAACTTGACAAAAGCTGACAAATTTATTAGCTTGATATCCACAAAATTAGAAAGATAATGATCAAGACCAAACTCAATATCAACAACATTACAACACAACAAAGAGAACTTGGTTATAATCAAACAAGTATCGCCGATAAATTAGGTGTTTCTAGAGAAAGTGTATCTCAATGGTTTTCTGGTGATAATTTCCCTCGAGCGAGACATTTGTTAAAATTAGGTGAAATCCTACAGCTAACTTACTCAGACTTAGTTAATGAAACTAGTGATGGTTATGAACCTATTTTTGCATTTAGTGCTGCTCATAAATATCGACATACAGAAGAGGATAAGCAGAAAGTTACTGATATTGGATATGCATTGGAAAAATTAATCCCATATTTAATTGGTGATATGCAGAATAGATCATTTAAAAATACTTTGCTTAGTCCAAAGAATGATATTGAATATATTGAACAAATAGTAATTGTGCTTAAAAAAAAGTATCAAATAGTCTCACATGTTGCTATTAAAGATATAGATAAAATATTAAGAGATTATAATGCTCATTTAGTACCTGTCCTATGGGGATCTGAAGATAATACTTCAAACGGCATTCATATCAAACTTCCTGAATCAGGAACTGATTGGATTTATATAAATTTGGATTCATTCATCTATGATTTTAAATTTTGGATATTACACGAACTTGCTCATTTGCTTTCCCCGGATTTTCAACCAATCGAAGAATCCGAAGATTTCGCCAATAATTTTGCCGCTGAATTTTTGTTCTCTATTAAAGATGCTAAGATTTTCTATGATGAAATAGTAGAACTTAATATTGATGATGTGAAGATTAGACTTTTCGATAAAGGTATGGAATTATTAATATCTCCATATACTATTTATAAGCAAGTGAATAAATATCTCGAATTGAATAAATTACAAAAATATGATATACCAGAAGTAGTCAATTCATTTATGAATTATTTGCCTGGTGATCATAAAAAAACTGTTGCTGAAATGTTTATACAAAAGGTGAATTCGTCAGCAAAAGAATACCTTACCCTTATTGAAACTGAATTCGACGACCTATTTGTAAATGCTCTTATGTCTTATTATCGGAATGAAAAGTTTTCAATTGGTTTTATTCGAAATATTTTTCATATTTCTTTACAAGATGCTCAAAATATTTTTGACGAAATTGTAAAGAGGAATAAAACTGTTGTTAGTAATCATTGATTCTAACTCTTATCTAAGAATTGCTCGTGAACTCCATCCTTTGTTGGGACATGATATGGGAACTATTCCATATAATTTAAAAATTCATAGTAACTTTGAAGAAGAATACAATAAAAATTCTCGTTTACTAAACACATTTCCTTGGGTAAATGCTGACGAATACTTGTCTAACCGTAAATCAAATATTATAGAATATCTTGGTCAAAATACTGGCAATGATATATTAGGAATATTCAATCACATCAATGGATATAAAAGATCAAAGAGATTATCTATTTCAAGAGTCGATATGCTAATTTTATCGACTGCAATAATTTTAGAATTACCAGTTCTAACAGACGATCCCGATATGTTGCAGACTGCAGATGAATTCGAAATTACTAAAATTAAAACCATAGAATTTTTATCTCATCTTCATATTAACAAAGACATAAATGAGCACAAAATAATTGAAATATTTGGATTCTGGGAATATAATGGAGATTGCCCTACTGGATATAATAAAGATTTATTAACTCATTTTGCAAGCATCTTACCTCAATTAAGAAAAACCACAACTTAAATAAAAAATAAATTTTTTTTGTTTTCGTTTGTCTTCGTCATAAAAAAAGGCTGCGCATGGCAGCCTTCTCTAAAATTTATTTACTGAAGATTACGCTATTAATTCCCGTCCGTCAATGTAATCGGAATTGGCGTTAATTTAACTGCAAATTTTCCATTTTCAACATCTACTTTAGGAAGATCTTCAGGTGGTGGATATTTATATGATATTTTCTGAACTTCAAACTCGAATTCACCTTCAAAGACCAAAGTGGCGGGATCATATTTCGATATTACACTTTTACCATTAATTGAATTCCACTGCGATTTTTCAACTCCTTCAGGAAGCCAAATAGCTTCTGATTCTGGCGAAATGCCTTTATCATAATCGGGCGCAAGATATTCAAGTTTTGTAGGTAATTCTTTACCCGTTAATAATGAAATATTAAAAACAAGGAACAGAACTTTATCACCTTGTGCAACTTTAATCTGCACATAGTCGAGATCGTTTCTTTTCTGCAGGGCAGCTTCCTCAATTTTTCCCAGAAAAGTGTTTCCATCAATTTCGCATTCAAAAACTGGATTGAAAGTTACTGTTACACTATCTGAAAGAGGCTGCTCCGGTTCTTGTTGTAAAGATGTTTGCGGCATCGCTACGCTTATAGTTAATATAATACTATATAGCACCGCTCCGTAGAGTAGTCTTTTCATTGTTACTCCTTTTTTAAGGTTTTATCCTAACGCACATGGTAGGTATTGCAATGTAATAGAAAAAAGATAAATGGTCAATAAAAAAATTTTTATCAATTCATTTTCTTTCATTATTTTAGTCATAGAGATTAAAGGAAGCTATGCCTTATAAATTAAAAACAGCAACTAACATTGCATTAATTGTAAATATCTTTTTATTTATTATTAAGGCAGTCATAGGGATTTTATCTAATTCAATTGCTGTAATCTCTGAAGCAGTAAACTCACTTACCGATATAATATCCTCAATCGCAATTCGTTATGCAGTCAAATTATCATCAGATAAACCAGACGCAAAACACAATTTCGGACATCGAGCCGCACAACCGATCGCCGCATTTATCGTTGCTGTTTTTGCCTTCGTAGTTGGAATTAATATTATAGAAGAATCGATAAATAGAATTTTATCCCCTCAATCGATTAACCCGATGCTATCGGTATATATAGTTCTTTTAATTACGATTTTAACTAAAATACTCCTTAGTGCATATCAGCGCAAAATCGGGAAAATATATCAAAGTCCCGCAATTAAAGCCGCTGCTGTGGATTCAATTAATGATATTTTAGCATCGGGAATTGCTCTTCTCGGAATTATCGGTGTATCGTTAGGCTATAATTTTATTGATGGCATTGCCGGAATCCTTGTAGCTCTTTTTATTTTTAAGACCGGTTATGAAGTGGGGAAGCAGAACCTTGATTACCTTATGGGAAAATCAGCCGAAAAGGAGTTGATTGAAGAAATCTCTATCATTGCTCGCAATGTTGAAGGTGTTTTCGGACTTAATGATATTCGTTCTCATTATGTGGGCGATAAATTCCATGTAGAAATCCATATCGAAGTCGATAAAAATCTTTCCACTCAATCCTCACACGATATCGGGAATAAAGTCAGATTCCAAATTGAGAATCTTGACCTTGTACAAAAAGTATTTGTGCACGTTGACCCAGTATAATAGTATTTAAATAAATTTTTTGATTTAGTACAACCTTTCTAATAGTCCATTAGTCTAACCGAACAGAAGCCGGTGAAGAGAGAGAATGAATTTAAGCGATAAAGAACTAATACTAAAAGCTCAATCAGGAAATATGGAAGCATTCGAAGAACTTATATATCGATATGATAATCAAGTACTCAATATTGCTAAGTCTTTCCGTAACGATAGCGATGATGCTAAAGACATATATCAAGAAGTCTTTATCAGAGTCTATAACGGATTGAAAAATTTCCAGTTCAAAAGCGAATTTCCAACTTGGCTTTATCGAATTACGACTAATGTATGTTTGACTTACGCCGATAAAAAGAAACGACATCAGCATCAATCAATTGATGAAGTTGTTACTTATGACGGCGAAGAAATTGAAAAATTGTCTGATTCTATTCCAGGAGATTTGACGACTGATGCACTTATTAATAAATCGGACTTTTTTAAACAGATAAATAAAGCGATTGAACTACTCCCGGCACAACAGAGATTAGCTTTTACTTTGAAATATTTTCAAGAACTTAAGATTAGAGAAATTGCCGATATTATGAATTGTAACGAAGGTACGGTTAAACGATATCTTTTTACATCTGTTTCTAAATTGAGAGAAAAACTAAAAAATCTCAAACATGAGGTTTAAGATGAAGAATGAATTAAAAGAAAAATTATACCTTTATTCAATAAACGAACTTTCTGAAAAAGAGAGAATAGAAATAGAAAATTTATTGTGTGAGGATGCAGAATTAAAAAAAGAATATTATGAATTAATTAATCTCGGCGAAGCAATAGGTTCTAACAAACCTTCACCGGCAAGTGATGACGAGTTAGCTATTGCCCGTCGGGACTTATTACGTTCACTTAGAACTCAAAAAGCTGAAGTATCTTCTTTCTCCAAATTTGTCGCTTCATTAAAAGGAGTACTCTTCAATAGATACGGATTCGCGTTTACAGGCGCAGCAACTCTTTTTGTCGGCATTTTTGTAGGTTATATATTTTTCTCTCAACAACCGATCGATAAACAAATTTTGACCGATTCAACTTCTATCGATATTAACAAATTGCAGGAAGACGGGGATACTAAGATTTCTAATATTCGCGTAAATGAATCTTCTACAAAGCCGGATGAGATAGAAATCAGTTTCGATGCCTTCAAACCAATTAGTTATAAAGCGAAAAAGAAAGACCCATTCGTTAAACAATTATTATCGGAAGCATTACTAAATTCTTCAAATCCCGGGGATAGAATTAGAACCGTTAATAAAATATCCAATCAAGTCCAAAGCAAAGGATTTAATGATGACCCGAAGATTAAATCTGCATTATTAAAGGCATTAAAATCTGATGACAATGCTGCTGTTCGTAAGGAGGCTCTATTTTCACTAATGCAATTTCCTTATGATGAGGAGATTAGAGATGGTCTTCTTAATACATTATCAAATGATAAAAATTCTGGTCTTCGTGTAGCCGCTATTAATGCCTTGGCTGATATCAAAACTAAGGGGATATCATTAGACGAAGTTATAAGAAAAACATTAAATAAAAAAGCCGATCAGGACGACAATGATTTTGTTAAGATTCGTTCTGCATCTTTACTCAAGGAGTTATAAAATGAAAAAACTAATAATCACAATCGTATTAATACCGATGTTGTTTTTATTTGGGCAGGATGCTGGTAATACCAAAAGTTTAATACCACCTACACCTCCTAAACCGGCAACAGGGTTAAATTCCGGTGTAACAAAACCCGTTAAAGCACCTAAAGCTCCAGCTCGTCCTGCAAAAATAGATGCTGATGATGCTGATGATTTTGATTCAGAATTTGATTCAGAATTTGATTCAAAAGAAGGGACACTTAGTAAAACATTCACGGTTGGTAGAGGGGGGAAATTAACTGTGAATGTAAGTCCCGGAGAATTAACCATTAAAACATGGGACCAAAATTCAGTTGAAATTAAAGCCGATGGTTTTGATAAACGAGATATCGATAATATCGAAATTATTCAAACGGGTAATGACATTAAAATCAAATATGAATCTGAATTTGGTTGGGGCGGAGATGGAGATTTTGTAATTACTGTGCCAGATCAATATAATCTTGATCTTAGATCTACAAGTGGGGATCTTCAACTAAAAGGAAACTTAAATGGTTTCGTAAAAGCATCTACTATGGGTGGCGATATATCAGTTAAAGATATTAAGGGAAATACTGATTTATCTACTCAAGGCGGAGATATAAGAACTGGCGATCTTGATGGTGTAATCATGCTTAATACAATGGGCGGCGATATCCAAACCGGTAAACTAAATGGAAAAGATGCCCAAATTTATACAATGGGCGGTGAGATAAATATCAAAAGTTCTTCATCAGATATAAAGACTAAAACCTATGGGGGTGATATCCAAATTGGTGATGTAGGTGGTCGTGTTGATTTAGTTACCTACGGAGGAAATATTAAAGTTAATACTGTAGGCGGAAGTGCTAAATTGGAAACTTATGGAGGTAACCTTTTCTTAAATGGTGCAAAAGGGGAAGTGCTTGCTAAAACCAATGGCGGGAATATTAATCTAAAAAATATTGTTGGATCAGTTGAAGCTCGTACTATGGCTGGAGATGTTTCTGTTCAGTTAAATCCAACTGGAAATAAAAGCAGTATCTCTACAAATACAGGCGAAATTGAACTAATTCTTACCGCAGATACAAAGGCAACTGTTGAGGCAACTATTAAAGTAAATGGCTGGTGGAAAAATATGAAAGATGATTATAAAATACATTCCGATTTTGATGTTACAACAGTTTTAAAGGTGGGTGGCAATGAAGAAGACGAAAATGAAGATAATAACGAAATTCGTTCCGTTTTTCAGATCAATGGGGGTGGCACAAAAATATTCCTAAAATCAATTAATTCGGATATTTCAATAAGAAAATCAAATAAATAAAATGAGCACGGGGGATTTAAATAATATGAAAAAGATTTTATTAATAATTTCGCTCCTACTTTTAGGAACAGTAGTTTCAGGCACTCCTATTATTAAGTTGATAAATAATATTACAAGCAGTCAGCTTAAAAAAGAGTTCGATTCAAAACCGGGAAACAAACTAACACTCGATTTCAAAACCGGTGCATCTATCGAAGTGGAATCTTGGAATAAAAATTCTGTTTCTGTCGAAATAAAATTCCAAAAAAATTCGGATGAGAATATTGACGTTTCATTTGATCAGTCTGCTAATGGATTAGAAATTAGTTCAAAATACAAAAACAAGAAAAACACAAATGGCTCTATACAAATTCTTGTTCATGTACCTGCAAAGCAAGATTTAGATATTTCTACTATGGGAGGATCGGTAGTAATTAATGATGTAGAAGGAGTGATTGAAGGAAAGACTATGGGCGGACATTTAGATTTTTCTAATCTCAAAGGTAAACTCGATTTTCAAACTATGGGAGGTAAGATTGATTTGCGGGATTCTGATATCGATGGTAAAGTAAAAACTATGGGTGGCGAAGTAAGGTTAACAAATATTAGCGGAGATGTCGATGCAAGCTCTTTGGGGGGAAGAGTTATTCAAAATAATGTTAAGGGAAGAAGCGGAAAATCTATCGGTAAGGAAATAAATATTTCTACAATGGGCGGTTCTCTCGAAATCGATGAAGCTCCAAATGGTGCTTATTTAAAAACAATGGGTGGCGAAATTGAAATTAATAAAGTCAGTAAATTCGCCGAAGTTGAAACAATGGGTGGTAATATAAATATTAAAGAAATCAATGGCTGGGTAAAAGCTAAAACTATGGGTGGAGATGTTTCTGTTAAATGCACTGGCGATATGGAAAATTCCGGGAATGATATTACTCTTAGTACTATGCATGGGGAAGTTTCTTTAACTATTCCAAAAGATGCTTCGGTTAGATTAGAATTAGAGATTACTATAACAAAAAATCAATATGATTCTAAGCCTGAATTTGAAACTCCATTTAAACTGAAGGTTGAAGAATCTAAAGAATGGGATATTTCAAAAGGCGATCCACGAAAATATCTCAGAGGGTCAGGTACATTTAATGGTGGGAAAAATTTGATAAAAATTAAATCGATTAACGGTAATATAATAATCAAACAATCATAAAATTATTAAATAGTTGTCGAGTACTTTTGTGTGGGCATTCTTGAAAAATTTTTTCGATATCAAAATTATTATTTTCTAATAAAATATTTTTGTTAATGATTATGCGCATGTAAATCGGAGATATTATTTTCTCTGATTTGTTTAGGCTGGCGAAAATCACTCCTTTTCGCAGCCGAATATCTGATATAAAAAGTCCTGATTTCTGAACTAAAAGGAAATCGGGATTTTTATTAACTTGAGACAAATTACTCAATCAGTCTCATATCAAAAGGAGAGTGAGAATCGTTATACTGTTTTAAGTTTAATGTTTTAATTAGTTCCTTAACTGTTTTAATCTCAGCTTCGATTATATGGAATCGATGACGTACCATTGAAAGAGCGGCAAAAGAAACTTTATTTCTATCTCTTTCAAAATTTAGTAATTGCTTTCTAATTTCATACTGATTGTTATCTAATCGTTCTAATTTCTTTTTAAGTTTATAAAGTATTTCCGACTTACTTAGATTATTCATCAAAAGAATTCCGATATCAAATTCAGAAGCACTTGAAGTTTCTTCAGCAAGAAAATTTGTAATTGATTCTTCAAGCTCATACTCCCCCGCTGTTGTAATATTATACACTGTTCTTTCCGGAAGATTGCTGTTTTTCTCTTTTCTTCCTTCAATTAATCCTTTTTTACGTAAACCATTGATAACTGCATAAACAGTGGAATCTGCCATTGGCAGCCATTTTTTAGTTTTTAGGTTTTCGAGCATTTTTGTTATTTCGTAGGGTCCTCTCTCTTCTTCAGAGAGTATTCCTAAGATTAGTGTTGCTAATTTGGATTGCATATCGTTTACTACTCCTATATAGTAGTCTATTGATATACCAGATTAAACAATTTTTATTACGAAGTCAATAATTCGTGCATTAATTTTTTATTGCTAACAACTTCTTCAAACGATTTAAAAATAAATTGTACGTTCTCAGAAATCGATTTATAACTCAACTCTAACGACTCTTTTTGCTTAGTGTTAATTACAACTATTTTTTGATTTGGTTTTATTACTTTTTTAAAGAGGGCCTTTATATGAATATCGGAGCTTGACATTGAATAGCCGATAAAAACAATTTTCTTTGCAATCATAATTTCGCGAGATGCTTCGCTTGTAAGCTGGCTGACAATTGGATGCTGTAAACTTTTTAGATGTGACGGGGGGACAATAAGTGTTTCGAACTCTGTCCCATCTAGTGGACATCTATATTCATACTCCATTTTTTCAGGATATGTATAACCGAGCAATTTTCCTTTATTCAAATCTATTTTTCTATCCCATGGTGTAAGAAGCATCTGATTACAACAATTACAGTATTTCCAATTAAGGCTACCGTGAAGTTTTATAATTTTAAATGCTGAAGGGTCTTCTTCTTCATTAACGAGGATTGGTTTTCTTGGATTTACCCAAAAATTAAATTCTTTGAGTTGTGGCAAATCTTCATAATTCATCAATGGAATGCAATAATCGATATAGCCTTGTTTTTTAAAAAGAAAATTAAAGGATTGTTCTAATAAATCGTCATAATTAAGAGTTAAAATGGAGATGTTTTTGTTATTCTCAATAATTGAGTTCCAAAACAGATGATAATATTTGCTCGAATTATCCGTCTGAATATTTACTACATAATGAATTAACTTGATTAAATATTCTTTAAGTTGGGCGATTTTCTCAAGGGGGTAGTTTAAGCTAAGACTTTCATTATGCTGAATAAAATAATCAAAGAATCCGAATACTGCCTCTAATGCCGGGTATGTGTTTGTGGCAGAATTATACTTAAAATTTTCTTGTATAAATTCTTTAAATATTTTACCAATTTCAGAGTTATCGATCTCCTCTAAACCACCGGAGAGAATCATCGGAAGCAGTTCCCTTTGAAGCGGAACTCCATCGGCAAAGGATGTACCTGCACCGAGGACAAATAAAACATCTCTTTGGCTTGGATAATTTAGGTAACGTTCTGAACTGTTCAACTATTTATTTAACTCTATTAAAATAAGCTTCTTATCTTTTTCGTTTCTTGTGTTAGTTGGTTTATAAGCTAATTCAAATATTGTTGATTTTTTTATATATGGCTTATATTTAACCTCTGCAATCTTAAATTCGTCAGAAAGGTCTCCCCCTTTTATTGCCGCCAAATATGCTTTGTTTTTTATTAGCGGAATTGCATAACGGAATAAGATAACTAATGGTACGGTAGCTCTGCTTACAATTAGATCGAATGTATCGGCATACTTTGTAATAAATTCTTCACTCTCGACACGATCATTTTCTACGGTAAGATTATTAAGCTTCAGTTTGTTTGTAAATTCTTTTACTGCTTCAATTTTTTTTGCAGTAGAATCTACTAAAACGCCTTTCATCATTGGACGAATTATAGATAGAGGAATACCCGGAAAACCGCCTCCCGTTCCAATATCCAAAAATTTTGAAATTTTCTCTGGAATAAAATTCGTCATAAATGCCGAAATAAAAATATGATTTTCAACTATTTTCTGAATATCTTTTCTCGAAATTAGATTTACATGATCGTTTTTATCAACAACCAGATTAGCAAAATTAGCAAATCTTTCTAATTGATAATCGTCGGGACTAATTCCATTGTCCCAAAATAAACTTTTTAGTTCGCGTAAGTATTGTTCTTGAAGATCCAACAAACCCTCAAATTTTTAGTTCTTCAAATATACTAATAAAACAGAAATATCAGAAGGAGTAACGCCGGAAATTCTTGACGCTTGTCCAATTGATCTCGGTTTTACTTTATTTAATTTTTCCCGCCCCTCAGTAGATAAAGTTTTTAATTTTATATAATTGAAATTAAGCGGGATGGGGACTTCTTCTAATCTATCCATTTTTAAGACTAATTCTTCCTGCCTTTTAATATATCCTTCATATTTTATCTCTATCTCAATTTGTTCGGCAAGTATTGGATTCTCTTCCAAAGTTTCAACGATATCAGATTTTTCTTTTCGAGGAAGATATTGAATTATTTTTGATAAAGAAATTTCAGGACGCTTTAATAACTTATCAACGGTTTCAGAAAATTGCAATCTAGAACTGTCTGAATTTTCGAGTATTGGATTAATTATTTCCGGAGTTAGTTTTGTTTTCGTAAAATATTCTTTTGCAACGGCAATAGTAGTCTCGTTTACTTTCATCTCATCATAGAGCTCTTTGGAGATCAAACCAAATTCAAAACCATATTTATAAAGCCTTCTATCCGCATTATCTTGGCGAATTAATAGACGATGTTCTGCACGTGAAGTAAACATTCTATATGGTTCATTTGTCGATTTCCCAACCAAGTCATCAATTAATACACCGATATAAGCTTCACTTCTTTTAAGAACGAACTCTTTTCTTTTTTGAATTTTAAGGGCAGCATTAATTCCTGCCATTATCCCCTGTCCGGCGGCTTCCTCATATCCCGATGTTCCATTAATCTGTCCGGAAAAATAAAGTCCCTCAATTAAC
>JBAYVI010000036.1:0-24273 GCA_041674625.1 Melioribacteraceae bacterium
CCAAATGCTATATTTGTAGTCTTTAATAATAATATAAATTTAGGTAAGGAATGGCAAACCACAAATCAGCTCTTAAAAGAGCACGTCAAAGTGAAAAAAGAAACGTTAGAAACGTTGCGACTACTTCAAAGATTAAAACATTAATCAAGAAAGTATATGATACTACTGACGCTGAAAAAGTTGAAACAGTTTATAAAGAAGCCGTAGCTGTGCTTGATAGATCCTCCGTTAAAGGACATTTACCAAAAAACAATGCTTCTCGTAAAAAAGCAGCTTTAACAAAACACGTTAATCAGGTTAAAGCAGGTAAATAAGTTTCTTTTTGAGTGAATTTTTTATGCTCTCCTTCAAAATGATGGTCAGCTCCATTCGCACAAAACATTAACTTTTATATAAATTTTATACGGCTGCCTCGGTTTTATTCGGGACAGCCTTTTTCTATTTTAAATCTTTTACTAATTCCTTCCCAACTGTTTCAGGTATATAATAACTTACTAACTTGGCTTCGTTTTTGTCGCTTTTAATCACTTTCTTAACCAAAACGGAATGTTCAATTAAAAATCCATCATCAATTTTAGAGCCGAAGATATAAGAAACTCCTTTGAGCGTTACTCCATTCCCAATTATTACTGGGAATTCATCACTTCCGGTAATCTTCACTCCTGATTCTATACGGCAATTCTCACCAATAATTATATTACCTCTTAAAATATTATTCCAAAAAATCATTACATCATTTCCTATAACTAATTTCTGACCTTCATAACATGAAATATCCACATTCGCCATTAAGTTAATGTTTTTTCCAAGCAAAATATTTCCTACAAGAGAAACATTTTTATGAAGATTGAGATTGTAATTAATTTTTACACCTTTACCAATGTAAGCCCCTTTACCGAGATTAATATCAAGCGGAATCCCTTTGTTATCTAATTCTAATATCTGTTCTATCACTTCATCATCTATGTAAAAATCATCCGGGTCATCTATCGTAATAATATCTTTTAATTTTTCATAGATATGATTGCGAGCTAAATCCTCCATTTCTTTTAGAACGGATTTGTTATTGAACCCCATAATTACAAATTGCTCCAGAGGTGAAACTGCCTGAACAACATACCCCTCCTGATTGAATAACGAAATTAAATCTGTTAGATAAACCTCGTTTTGAACGTTCTCACTTTTTATATTAAATATAAGTTTGACGAGTTTCTTAAAATCAAAAGCAAATACACCTGAATTAAATTCAGGAATTGCAAGCAACTCATCCTTACTATAATGATAAGTTTTCCCTCTAAATGCAGTTTTATATGTAGAATCAGCACCCAAAGCGAGTATATCTTTGTATTCGATTATTTCAATTACTTTCCCGAAATCATCTAACGAATGTTTTCCATCTGAATCAAATTCTTTAACGCGTATAATTCTGCCATAGTAATTATCTTCTTTATTCCCCTCAAAAAGTCCCGTAAGTACCATCATATCAGATTTTGATTTAAGAAATGATTCACGAAAAAGCTTTACGGTTGCGCTATCTATTAAACCCATATCGCCAGGAAATACATATACAATTCCGTCATAATTTTCTTTATCAATTGACTGAAGCGCAACTTGCACTGCATGCCCCGTTCCATTCTGAACTTCTTGGTAAGCGAATAGATTATTATCCTTCTTACCTATGGCTTTTATAACATCGTCTGCTTTGATGCCTACAACAGTAATTATATTAGATAATGTAAATGCCGATTTGCAGGCATTATAAACTCTTTCGACAGTAGGCTTTTCCCATATTTTGTGGAGCATTTTGGAAGTTTGGGATTTGATTCTTTTGCCATGCCCTGCGGCTAAAATTATTGCTGTATCGTTTTTTTTATAATCAAATTGAGTTGAATATTCTGAAATTAAGGAAACAATCTCTTCGTTAGTTTGTGTAATTGGCATTCTACCCTCTGAATTATTGAAATCGAATTATTAAATTTAATAATAAATGTTATAATAGTTATAAAACAACCAGATGCTATAAAAAATTAATTTTTGTATCTTCAATCCGATAAAACAAACAAAAGGAAATATTATGAAAAAGTTGGTTTTTCTTATTTTATTAACATTTTTTGCGGTTTCTTCGATAATAGAAGCACAGGATAAAGGATTTGGTATCGGTGTGATGATAGGCGAACCGACCGGATTAAGTGGAAAATATTGGCTCAATAAAGTTAATGCGGTAGATTTTGGTTTGGCATATTCATTTACTGGCAATCACAATGCCGCCGCTTTACACGCAGATTATTTATGGCATTCGTTTGATTTAATAAAATCATCTGAGCAAATACCTGTTTATTATGGTGTTGGTGCAAGATTAAGAATGTACGAGGGTCATGATGATTCATTCGGCGTTAGAGGCGTTGCCGGTGTTGAGTGGTTTTCACGCAATGCGCCTATTGACGTGTTTTTTGAAATCGCACCTGTATTTACACTTATTCCTGAAACTGATTTGGATTTCGATGCGGCTATCGGAATCAGGTTTTTTATAAATTAATATAAACTATGAATGAGCAATTAACATATTTCGATCGCCCTGAAAGATTGGGTATTGATGATATCCTAACCGATTATACATCGCTGAAAGAAGTTCAGATTATGCAAAATATAATCGACTCTATGCCCGAATTGGTAATTGTAATTAATGATTATAGACAGATAGTAGCATTTAATAATAAGACCATTGCTCTATTAGAGCCAAAATCAATATATGAAGTAATAGGTAAAAGACTGGGAGAAGCAATTAAATGTATTCATTCCGGCGAGATGGAAGCCGGCTGTGGAACATCGAAATTCTGTGTGGAATGTGGAGCAGCTAAAGCTAATTTAAATACGATTACTAATAGAGTTAGCTCTCTTGAAGAGTGCAAAATCACATCTAAACTAAAAGGCAAACTCGTTTCTTTTGATCTATTAATCAATACCTCACCAATTGTTATCGATGGAAAAAATTATACAATTTTTGCAATTCGCGATATCTCAAATGAAAAAAGAAGAGAAGCACTTGAGAAAATATTTTTCCATGATGTGCTTAATACAGCTGGTGCAATACATGGATTAACTAAACTTCTTTCCGAATTAGAGGATGCTGAAGAGAAAGAAGAAATATCTAATGCCATTGTTTCTTCATCGGAGCAGTTACTCGGAGAAATATTATCCCAAAGAGAATTACGAAATGCAGAAGATGGAAATCTTGCAGTTGATTTTAAAGAGATTAGTGCTAATACTGTAATCCTGAGTGTCTATGAAATATATAGCAAGCATGAATTAGCACGAGGGAAAGTAATTAATCTAAACTATGGCAAGGAAGATATTATATTTCATTCAGATTCCACGTTGCTCGTTCGGTCACTTGGTAATCTCGTTAAGAATGCTTTAGAAGCAATAACTAATGGCGATATTGTAAACATATACTACGATGTTGATGATAAGAATATTAATTTTAATGTAAAAAACAATAAATTCATTCCCGAAAATATTCAACTCCAATTATTCCAACGTTCTTTTAGTACGTCAGGGAAAAAAGGAAGAGGTATTGGGCTTTATAGTGTAAAAATGATAATCGAAAATTATCTTAAAGGTAAAGCCTGGTTTATTACTGATATAGAAAAAGGTACTGTATTCACTTTAAGTATGCCGCAAGGAACGGCTCATATTGAATAATTGCACAATTCTTTAACTATATTTGTCAAAAGGGGTGGGTTTTCTACATGATTCTCTAAATGGTTCATCCCGCTCCTAAGTCTATTGCAATTTTTGTAATACTACAAACCGTATAACTTTTAGCAAATAATTTCACACACTGCAGTTAATCGAAAAAAAGCGTTACTAAACATTTTATTTTAATTGATAAAGCTTCCACCATGGTGTATTAGGAGTTTCATGATGCTCGAAGTGATACCCGAAGAAATAACACGATATCATCGCCCATAAGTGATTCTTCTTTTGCGTACGCGCATTATGTGGCTCCATATCGTGTGAATGGGGCTCTTTATGCGGCAGATAAGTACCAAAATAAAATAATTGTATTGAACTTAGAATAGCTGGAATAATCCAATAGAACCAGAGATTTATTTCAGGTATATATATTTTCAAAATATTAAAAGCCACTGCCATTACTAATAATTGCCAAATCGTAGCATATCTAATCATAAAAGTCCCCCACCAAATAAAGAAATTTTGCGATTTAATATTATAGTCGGGGTCGTCTTTCGTTCCCGGAGTTTTATGATGTTTGAAATGATTCTTTATTAATCGATTGTATGATAAACCGGCATATAGAAATGTCGATATCTGACCAATTAGCTTATTTATTACTTTATTGTTGGAAACTGTTCTGTGCATCGAATCATGTGCCGTGATAAATAGACCCGTATATAAATAGGTTTGCAGTAATATATGAAGATAAAAACTTACTGAAGTATAAGATGGTTCAAGATATACTAACATATAGAAAAGATGAGAAAACCATGTAAGAATTACAATAAATGCGATTAATATTCCCATTATAAAAACACCCTCAAGACCAAAAAGAAAACTGCTTGAATTATAATATAAAACAAAGGTATTTTTGAATTTATTTTCATTTTCTTCAAGTTAAATCCTAACGCAAAAACTACGGCAATTATAAACCAAGCAGTAAAATTTTGTAATGGAATTATATTTCCCCTCCATTGCCAATAATCTAATTTCATTGCTAATGGTTCTAAAATGAAATCGAACAGCACTGCAACTATACCGGTAATTAGAGAAGAGATATAAATATTTTTAGTAATCATTTTTGAAAAAGTTAATCCGCCAAGAATTACAATTACCCAATTAAGACCGATTATGATCGGTACGTCGAATAATTTCCAACCGAGGGAATCTCCATATTTATAATTGCCGAAAATCAATCCCGAAGCTGTTCCATAAGCTTCCAAAACGAATGTTATGATATAGGTCGATATAAGCCAACTTAGAAATTGGCTATTTATTTCTTCATAGATTGCATAAAAAAGGATAGAACTGCAGAGAAGTAATGTAAATGGAGTAAGCATAATCATCAGACTTCGTGTTGGCTCACTTAAATGTCCTGCAATTCCAACTGAATACATTATTATAAAAAATAGAATAATTAATTTTTCTTTTACTATCAAACTATTTTTCTCCCTTTCCATTCGATTCCAATTTTGTTCACTGATTTTATACCTACTAAAAGAAGCATAATCATTTGAATGGGATGTAATAATATATTTATTAAAATATTCTGTCTGCTAATGATTGAGATATAAATTCGGGAAAGCAAGATTAATAGAATAGGGATATAAAAAACAATATCGAAAAAGACTAAGACGAAAGGGAAAAAGAATACGATTTCAAAAAAGAACAGCAAGAACATAAATGCTACCTTAGGGATTTTAAAACCTTCATAGAAATTTTTTGAAAACCCGGTAACTGCCGAAGTAAAAGAATCATACATAGAGCAATATATTTGTGTATCACCTACTGCTGTCATTAGTCTATAACGATTCATTTTAAGTAAGCGGGCAAACTCCATATCTTCGACTACTTCATTTTTAACTTTTTCATGTCCGCCAATTATATTATAAATATCTTTCTTGAATAAAAATAACTGTCCATTTGCTGCGGCAAGTGATTTATTCTTTGATTTATAGACCTGTTTAAGAGGGAGAAATGAAAGCAAAAGCCAATTCATCATCGGAACAACAAGCCACTCACCAAACCCCTTTATTCTCTGGCTTGGGAAAATAGAAATTGCATCTAATTTATACTTATCCATTTGAACCATTACTGCATCAATAGCATTTTCTTTTAACTCCACATCTGCATCAATAAAAAGTAGAAAACCCCCTTTTGTGTTTTTTGATAATTGATGACAAGCCCAATTTTTACCAAGCCATCCTTGGGGTAATGCTTCACCTTCAATCAAATTAATGTTGCTATGCCTATTCGTATATTCTTCAACTATTTCCTTCGTTCGATCAGTTGAATTATCATTGAGAACTGTAATCTTGAGTTCTTTATAAGTCTGAGAAAGAAGTGAATCTAAAACTTTTTTAATATTATTTTCTTCGTTACGTGCAGGTATAAGTACAGAAACTAATTTTGAATTAGAAAATTTATTTTCATTGTTTTTTCTAATTCGAGGAACAGAGAAATAGTTATATGCCACAACAATAAAGGATAGAAAAGAGAAAATTAATATAGGTGAATATAAGATTACCATATTATAATGACAGCTCTTTAAAGATATTTTTATTGAAAATCGATTCATTTAATGAATCAATATTGTTTTCAAATGATTCTGCAAAACCATTAAAATTTTCGATTCCATTAGTACATATAATTGGATCGGAAGTTCTAATAAATAATGCGGGATTCTTTTCTTCTAAATATTGGATTTTAAAAGCGATAGAAAGTAGAGAGAATTTTTTGTCATGAAGAAATATTTTTATCCCCTCTTTTATTGTAAGTGGTTTTTTCTCGTATGGTTCAATTACTCCCTGTGGGTAAATAATTAATAGAGAATTTTTGTCGTTTAATATTTCACTTATATAATTCCTCACTTCTATGATACTTGAAGCGGAGTTTGGATTGAAACCAAATGCCCCTAATTTTTTGAAGAATGAATATTTTTTTAATTGTTCTTCGAGCATAAGAATGTGGAATTTTCTTTTAAAATATTTTCGATTAATAAAATCGATAAAAAATCCATCCCACCAACTAATATGATTAGGAGTAATTACTAAAGGGAGTGAAGAATTAATCTTGGGGATTTCTCCATCGAGATAAATCCAGGAGAAACTTTTTTTCAATAAACGATTGATATAAAAATCAAAAATAACACGAGCATATTTTTTATGATCCGCTTTTATCATATTAATTATCTGCCGATAATTTTTCGGTTTTTATGATCGATTCAGCGGCGATTTTACCTGACAATATAACTAATGGAATACCTCCGCCGGGATGAGCACTTCCTCCACAAAAATAAAGATGTTCCAATTCTTTCGATTTATTTGATTGCCTTGAGAAAGCGGCGTTTCGGCTATTAGAGGAAATTCCATATAGACTACCTTTTTCGCTTCCTGTTAATTTTTCTATCTCTTCAGGAGAAACTATTTTTTCAGTTACAATTTTATTACTCAAATCAATTCCAAGAATCGATTTAATTTTGTTTAAGGTATTTATTTTAGCTGCTTCGATCTCTTCATCCCAATTCTGTCCTTCTATGCAAGGAGCATTAATCATAACATACCAATTTTCATATCCATCAGGAGCATCAGCCTTATTGTATTTGGATGATATATAAATATATATGGTAGGGTCTTCGGGACATCTTTTTTCTTCAAATAATTGATAAAACTCTTTCTTATAATTTTCTGCAAACAAAACATTATGAATCTCTAAATTAGAACTATCCATTTTAACTCCCCAATAAAACACTAATGCAGAAGATGATGGAGTAAGTTTACTATATTTAACAGCAGATTTTAATTTTTCATTTTCAAGCAAATCTTTGTAAGTTTTATTCACATCCGCGTTTGAGACTACAAAATCATATTCCAAATCGTTTTCATTAACTCTTATTCCATTGACTGAATTCTTTTCTGAAATAATCTTTTCAACTTTTGAATTGAAGTGAAAATTCACACCTTTTTTAATAGCAAGATTATGAAGGGCTTTAGAGATGGAATATATTCCTCCTTCGGGAATAAAACCGCCCAAACCAATTTCTACATGTTGAATAATATTAAGAGTTGCCGGTGCTTTATATGGGTTTGAGCCATTATAAGTTGCATAACGATCAAAAAGCTGAATGGTCTTAGGATCATGAAAATAACTGCTATTAGCTTGATGCATAGATCTAAATGCATCAATTCTATGTATTTGCAATAAAGTTTTTAACGCCTTGAAGTTCAGGAATGTTCTGGGATCTGAAAAATCCTTGAATAAAAATAATTCTGAAGTCAAGTCATAAATTTTTTCGCAGTACTTTAAGTAATTTGTAACAGACATCCTTGAATCATAAGTTTTTTTTGCAATTTCTATAGCTGTTTTTTCGCCGTCAGGATATACATTTATTATTGTTCCGTCTGAATAATAGTATTTACAAATAATATCTAATTTTTGCAATTCTATATAATCTTCTAATTTTTCATTCACATCATCGAATAGATTTTGAATAACGAAAGGCATTGTAAGAAGTGAAGGACCGAGATCGAAACGAAACCCATCTAATACAAATTGATTAGCTTTGCCTCCGGCGGATGAATTAGATTCATATACATCAATCTGATAGCCACTATTAGCTAATCTAATAGCTGCTGATAGTCCCCCAAGCCCGGACCCAATTATTGCCCCTTTTTTTGCCATAACTCTTTGATTTTTGTGTATATAAAAAGATTTAACCCAATTAATGCGAATGAGTAGATGAAATCTTCAGCCGGGATTGTCGTAATTCTCAATTCCCAAATTGCTGAGGGACTGTATATAACTATCGGTAGAGATGTAAGTAAATAATTTACTACAAAAAAAGGAATATATGTCCATAACATAAAGAACCAGAAGAAGCGTGAATTGAGTAAACTATTCTTTACTAAAATAAGTAATAATAAAATAATGGGCATAAACAATAACACTGTAAAAGTATAATATTGATCTTGAAATACAAATGCAAATAAAGTGGATAATAAAGCAACAACATAAATTAAATATTTATTAACCATGATTGACTTATCTGTTAAATAATATTTACCTGTTTCAAATAAAAAAATGATCGCATAAGGAATTGTAAAAAAGAATAATAATTCTTCTAAGGGAAGTGAAAAAATGTAAACACCAATAAGGTGCTCAGCATTAAATCCCCAATCGCCTCTTAGCGCAGCTATATCATCCCATATTATAAATGGAAATGCTGATAAAACTATTGATGGAATTACAGATTTGAAATCTTTATAAAATTTCAACTTCTTTTCAAACGAAAGAATTAGCGGAAAAAGTATCACTAAAATATTTATAGCTAAATAAGTGCTCATTTTAGGGCTAACTGTGGATAAATTTTCAGTAGATTATTTATCTTTTCCTTCGATATCCTTTCTGTTGAAACTAAAAACTCTGCTATACCCTTCTGAATTTCGCTGCTTATATAAGTATAATCTCGCTTATTAATAAGTGAATATATTTTTTCAGCATCTTCTTTTTTCTCATCACTATGCCCCAAAAATCCGGGTATGTGATGAAGAATCGCAAAACGAATAAATCTGATTTCAAGGTTTTCCGGGCTCAGTTCTACTGCTTTTGACATTAATTCCATCGATTCATTAAAGTAGCTTAATTTTGTAAAGGGCCAGAAAGCATTCTTACTTTTAATCGAAAGCAACCCGCCATAATATGCCATTATAAGTATTGGATATTTTTGTGAATGCATACCATATTTGGCTTCAATTGTATTTACTAATTTATCTAAAACATCATCATCCTCTAAAGAAGCATAATAGCTCAATCTAATATTTTCCAAAGACACCAGATCAACTTGAGAATAAGGATTAATCTGCCCTTGCAATGAGATATTCATCAAAGGAATCATCAAAAACGTTATTAATAAAAAATCAATAAATCTCATTTAATCTCAACACTTTAATTTTCCAATAAGATTTAATTAATAGAACAAATTTATGAGAATTGGAGACCCTAACTCTTCTCTTTAATAGTTCACTTATACTAAGTCCCTGTATTTTTTTAAAGAGAACGTAGTAGTAAAGATAAGCTGAATAAACACCCAACTTAACACCGGCAGGTAGTTTGAATATACCTTCAAGAGATTGTTTAAATTCATTTTCTATCTCCTTTTCTAATTCTTTTTTACTTGTATCATTGATTTCACCTGAAGAATGTATGTCAGGAATATATATTCTTCCTCTTTCGTCAATATCGCTTTTTATATCTCGGAGGAAATTTACTTTCTGAAATGCAGAACCGAGCATTTTTGCTGAATGAAGAAGTGTATTGAAGTATTCTTGATTTCCTTTAACAAATATTTTAAGACACATCAGACCTACCACCTCTGCAGAACCGTAAATATATTGATCATAAACCACTCTGCCATAATTAGATTTAGTTAAATCCATCTCCATACTGTCTAAAAATGCCGTAATTAATTTATGATCAATCTTATATTTATTGACTGTCAACTGGAAAGAATGAATTATTGGATTAGTAGATATTTTTCTATTAATTGCTTCAAACGTTTCTGTCCGTAATTGATCTAATAAGTATTTTTTATCATGCTCATGAAAAGTATCAACGATCTCATCCGCCAGGCGAACGAATCCATAAATAGCATAAATTGGTTCTCTGTATTCTGGAGTGAACGCTTTAATACCAAGCGAAAAGGAAGTGCTATATTTATTTGTAAGAAGCTTACTTACCTTATAAGAAACATCGTCATACAGTTCCATGATCTTCCTCTATTCTTTGTAAAACTAATTTTGATGAAATAATAACCATCGGAAGTCCCGTTCCAGGAGTGGTCGAAGCACCCACATAATAAAGATTATTAAATTTTTCATCTTTGTTTTTCGGACGGAATGCTCCCACCTGATCGATATCATGAGCCAAACCCAAACCTGAACCCTTATATAGATTCAATGTGCTTGCCCAGTCTTCGGGTGTTAAAATTTTCTTTACAACCGTATTTGAATTAATATCAAATCCAGTTCGCTTCGATAAATCATCTATAATATTGTTTGCTAATTCTTCCTTATCGCTCCAATCTTTTTTATAGCGCAAATCGGGTACAGGACATAAAATAAAAATATTTTCATGCCCTTCCGGGGCGCAGTCAGTTTCCGATTTTGAAAGCACATTTACATAGTAATATGGCTTTTGCGGCGAAATCGATGACGTAAATATTGTATCAGCGTAACCCTTAAAATTACTTCCTAAGAAATAATTATGATGCATTAGTTTATCTACTTTCCCTTTAACACCTATATAAATTGTAAATGGAGCTAGTGTCCAGTGCATCTTATCAAGCTTCTCTTCGGTATAAGCTTTTCTCTTGAGAACTTCACCTCTGAAAGAAGCGGCGTCTGCATTACTAATAAAGATATCCGCACTCCATATTTTCCCATTTTGATCTACTACACTTGAGAGCGAACCATTATTATTATTGAATCCAACTATCTCTGTGTCATAAACTATCTCAACATCTCTCTCCTTGAGAAGATACAATAGTTCTTCAACCATTTTATACATACCCCCTTTTACCTTCCAATAACCATTGTGCCTCATCTCTGTATAGTTGAGCAAGGAGTATATTGCGGGGGTTTGAAATGGTGTCGCTCCAAGAAAAAATGCTACAAGCGAAAAAATTATTCTTACTTCTTCTGAACTGAAATTCTTTTCTACTTCACTCCACATTGTCTTAAATAAATATGGAAGATGTTTCATCGGTACTCGTGTAAGACTAAGTGCGTATCCTAATCTAGAATTGAAGTTTGACTTAACCACTTTACCTTCAGTATCATGGAAAAATTCTCCGGCTCGTGTAAGATATTTATCAACTTTAGCTGCTAAATTAGGTTCAATATCAGCGAATTCTTTTCCTAATTTTTCGAGATCCTTCCATATTATTCGAGGTTTTTCCTGTCCTTCAAAATAGACCTGATACAGAGGATCTAATTCTTCTAATTGTATAGGGTTTTTAATTCCGGTGCTCTTAAATAACTCATCAAGTTCATAAGTCATACTCATAAACGATGGACCCATATCGAAACGGAAACCATCCATTTCAACAACATTCAATCGTCCGCCCGCCTTAGTGTATTTTTCTAAAATGGTAACTTTATATCCCTTACTCGAAAGCCGAAGAGCCGTAGATAATCCACCTAAGCCCGATCCAATTATAATTGCTGATTTTTTCATAATTCCGTCATTTTTAATAGAAAACGAGATTTTCTCCCATTTAGTTCCCTAATATCCTATTGGGTAATAATTTTATGAATATTCAGAGCACCGAGTACAACCGCCGGAATCCCCTGACCTGGAAATACGGTATCGCCCGAAATATAAAAATTCTTTAATGGCGTTTTATTTGGTGGCATATTTAGTAATGACTTTTTTAATGAATGAGGAACTCCTCCTACATAACCTCTATAACGTTTTGTGTAAAACTCAAACGTATTTGGCGTACCACTAAGGATATACATTTTGGCAGAATTTGAAAACTCCGGAAAATGATAGTCAAATTCTTCCAAAAGCTTTATCGTTACTAATTCCTTTCGTTTGTCGTAGTCCTCATAATCATCAAGTTCCCAATCATTAACATCTGTATGGAATGAAATGGAAACCGTCTTCCACCCTTCCGGTGCTCGCTCCAAATCATCGGGTTCAGAAAAAGTAACAAAGATTGAATTGCCATGAGAATAGGGAATTTTGTCTTTTGTGTGTATTTGATAATACGCAGAAGGCATGGAAAGATTAGATTCGATTGCAAAATTAATAGTAAATGCACCCCAAGCAGAATTAAAAAATTTTGCCTTCTTTCTAAAATATTCTCCTTCCTTTCCATCTAATAATATACCTAAATTCCATATCGGGACATTAGAGACTACTCCTCTTGTATGATAAACATCTCCTTTTACAGTAGCTATTTTATATCCTTCTTTTTCTATTTTAATTTTACTTACACGATTCTTAAATTTTATTTCTCCACCTAATTCAATGAATTTTTTATAAATAAGGTCGGCAACTGATTTCATTCCACCATAAGGATAGTATGTTTCGGATGGATACGCCAATCCCATTGTCGCTGTTATATACGGCGTATCTTCAATTGTGTTTTGAGATGTGATAAATAACTGTTCACTCAAAAAATGATAGTAATTTTTATTTCTTAATTGTAACTTAGGAATAAATGACTCAATAGAATTGTAGACAGCAGGTAATAGTCCGGCATACTTAATGTTAGATAATTTTAATAATGAAATCACATCTAAAAATGATGCAGAAGGCAAACCACCATTATTCATAACAAATTCCCACCCCATTTCTTCTGTTTTATAAATCTTATTCCAAAATTTTTCTTCAGATTTATTACCGAAAAAATCTTTTACAGTTTCAATCCATTTTTCTCTATCAGCATATCGATGCAATTCCTTCCCATCCATTTTTACTACAAGACCTACACTCATTTTTTTAAGTTTGGGTTTAATGTCGAGAGTTTTAAATAGTTGCCCCATAGGACGGTTTTCTTTAACGCCGGAAAGAGTAGTAGCGCCGACATCAAAAAGGAAATTATCTCTTTTATAATAGGAAGCACATCCACCGATATAGCTATGAGATTCAAGTAAAAGTACTTTAAAACCGGAATTAGCTAATAACGCCGCACTGCTTAAACCTCCATATCCTGAACCAATAACAATATAATCGTGCATTATTTCTTTCTATTTTCTACTATAATCAAATTCTAAAGAAAATAGTTCCCTATTTGCTTTAATTTCATATCGAATATTTATAGATTTGAAGATTCACTGAAACTAATTGGGGAGAAGATGAAGTACAAAAAAACCAACCTTGTATTTAAATCAATATTTATCGGATTAATATTAACATTCGTATTGGGATTAATGCCTGCTACACCTGAAGAAGGGATGTTCCCTTTAAGTGAAATTCATAAAATTGATTTGAAAAAAGCTGGATTAAAGATCAGTCCTAAAGAACTTTATAATCCAAACGGCGTAAGCCTAATTGATGCACTTGTAAATATTGGCGGGTGCACCGGATCATTTGTATCGCCCGATGGTTTGATAATTACAAATCATCATTGCGCATTCGGAGCAATAGCTGCCGCAAGCACAACTGAAAAAAATTATTTAGAAAATGGGTTTTATGCTAAAAATTTAGAAGAAGAGATCCCTGCTCAAGGCAATTTTGTTAAGATTACTGAATCGTATGAGGATGTATCGGAAAAAGTATTAAAATCAGTTGAAAATATTACCGATCCGGTAGAACGCAACAGAACAATCGGCAAGACAATGAAAGAATTAGCAGATGCGGCAAACGATCCTCAAAACTCAATCACCGCAGAAGTCTCTGAAATGTTCGCCGGAAAAACTTATGTACTTTTCCGATATCTTACATTAAGAGACGTAAGATTAGTATTCGCTCCTCCACAATCGATCGGAAATTTCGGAGGTGAAACTGATAACTGGGTATGGCCACGCCACACAGGTGATTTCTCTTTTATGAGAGCTTATGTAGGTCCCGATGGTAAATCAGCAGCTTATTCAAAAGACAACGTTCCATTCCATCCCAAAAAGCATTTAAAGGTAAATCCAAACGGAGTAAATGAGGGTGATTTCACATTTATACTTGGTTATCCGGGAAGAACATACCGTCATCGTCCATCTCAATATCTCGAATATCAGAAAGAATTTCTTCTTCCTTTTACGTCTGATTTATATGAATATGCAATTAATACAACTTTAGAAGCCGCAAAGAATGACCCTGAATTGAAGCTAAAAACTGCTTCGAGAGTCAAAGGGCTTGCTAATACTGAGAAAAATTTTAAAGGTAAGATTCAAGGATTAAAGAGAATAAATATAATTGAGCAGAAACAGAATGAAGAGAAAGAACTTCAGAAATTTATCGACTCTAAACCTGAGCTAAAAAAGAAATATGGTAATGTATTAACCGATATCAAAGAAAATTATGATGAAATGTTCAAATTTGCCGAAGCACAGTTATGGTTACGTAACGTAAATGGATTTTCTACTCCTCTTCAAATGGCTTCCTTTGTAACCGGTTATGCTACGGAAAAAGAGAAACCGGATGCCGAAAGAATGAATGCATTTATGGATAAAAATATCAATTCCACTTTAGGAAGACTTAATTATCTTAAAGCAAACTACCATAATGAAATTGAAAAGAAAATTCTTACTAAAATGCTAAATGATGCAATCTCTCAAAAAGAAGGAGAGAAAGTAACTGCTGTTACTAATCTGGTTTCTTCTGGTAAAGATATATCTGATTTTGTCGACAATACAGTATATGGTTCTAAAATTATGGACGATATTTATTTCAAAGAACTTATAGCAAAAAGCTTTTCTGAACTTAAGGCTCTTAATGATCCATTAATTAATTTTGCCTTTGAATTAAGAGAGCAAAATGATAAAATTTCTCTCACATCCGAAGAGGTTGAAGGAAATCTAAACAAATTATTTGCTCAGCTTATTGATGCAAAAATGGAGTGGAAAAAAACTAATTTTATTCCGGATGCGAACAGCACATTAAGATTAACTTATGGTTATATCAAAGGTTATAATCCACAGGATGCGGTTTACTATTCGCCGATTACAACTTTGAATGGTGTAATAGAAAAATCGCTTTCCGGTGAAGCTGATTTTGTAATTCCCTCAAAATTAAAAGAGCTTTACGATAAAAAAGATTTCGGAAGATATGCCGATAAAAAAACTAAAGAGATGCCTGTAGCTATTCTTTATAATATGGATACAACCGGTGGTAATTCCGGCAGTCCTATTATGGATGCTAATGGTAACTTAATCGGAGTAAATTTCGATAGAGCCTTTGAAGCAACAATAAATGATTTCGCTTGGAATGAATCATATAGCCGTTCGATTGGCGTTGATATCCGTTATGTACTTTGGGTAACGGAAAAAATCGGCGGTGCTACACATATAATTAAAGAACTCGGATTATAGAATTCAGCCGGGGAAACCCGGCTTTTTTTTTGTATTGACTTTCATTTAAAAAACTCTAAATTGCAGTGTAGTGGTTATCCCTTGTTTATAAAATCGAAAATATTACCCTTAACCAGCCGAATTATATTATTTTTAATAATATTCCCTATTATTTTATTTTCTCAAACTGATGATTTAAGAATTGAGCAGATATCTATAAAAGATGGACTTTCTCAAGGATCTGTAAGGTGCATCATGGAGGATAGTCTCGGTTTTTTCTGGTTTGGTACTCATGATGGTCTTAACCGCTATGATGGATATACTTTCAAAGTTTATAAAAATAAATTATCCGATTCCACTTCAATATCTGATAATTGGATCTATTGTTTTGCTCAAAACTCAATAGGTGATATTTGGGTTGGAACGGCAGATGGACTTAATCTCTTTATAAGAGAGCAAGACAGATTTATTCAAATACAATCGCTAAAAAACAACAAAACAAAATTAAATATTGATGCTGTTTATACTCTTTTCATTAATAAGGAAGAAAACGAGGAAATAATTTATTTCAGTACAAATAAGGGATTAGTAAAATATAATCATCGCAAAAATGAATTTAAACTGCTTTATCCTAAGGCTTTAGGAAATCCGAGCGATGGTAATTATATAAGAACTATTTTCAAAAGCAAATCTGGGAAAATATTAGTTGGTACTTCCAACGGCAGAATTTTCTATTTGAATACTTACAATAATTCGTTTACTCATTTTGATGGATACTTCTATCGAGAAAGAGCTATTAGAAATAATTCAATTAATTCTTTTTATGAAGATAATTATAATAATCTTTGGATTGCTACTGCTTTAGGTCTTAATTCATACAATTACGTTACTAACGAAAAAAAATATCTGCCTGATATTATTGAAGTACCCAAGGAACAGTATCCAATAAATATATATAGCATCGCACAGGATAAAAGTGGAAATCTCTGGTTGGGTGGTCTCGGGTGGGGTATTGCAATTATAAATCCAAAAAATGGCGAAGTAATCAGTCCAAGAATGGCACCTAACTCTACACAAACATCCTTAACACGTTCTGTCTTTTGTATATATCCAGACAAGAGGGGTTTAGTTTGGATTGGTACAAGTGGTGATGGTATTAGTCGTCTTAATCATTATACAAATAGATTTAATCTTGTTAATTCCGAAACAGGATTGAATATTTTTAGTGTGAGAACTTTTTTTGAAGATAATTACAACAATCTTTATGTGGGGGGTTATAAGGGAATTGAAAAATTCAATAAAATAACAAATAAAAAATTTTATTATTCAGACAAAAGCCCGGATGGATATTTTTTAGAGAACCCAAACATTTATTCCATGGAAGAAGATTATTTTAATAAAGGAAAATTTCTATGGTTGGGCACTGAAGGAAATGGTATTGCTAAACTGAATTTAATTACTGGAAAGATATCTAATTTTCCTTTTAAGAAAAAAATCAATAATAATGATTTCGGAGCTTATATTTATTCTCTTTACAGCGATAGCGATCACCTTCTCTGGGCTGGAACCGAAAGAGGTTTATTTACAATAAATTTACTTAATGAAAGAATCGAATTTTATCAGAACAACCCACTCGATACTACTTCAATTGGACCTAAGTCAGTTACAAAAATTTTAGAAGACTCTTATGGTAATCTTTGGATTGGGACTAATCTTGGCGGGCTTAACTTATTCAATAAGAAATCAAAAACATTTATTCGATATACATTTGACAAACTAATACCAAATTCTATCAGTAATAACAATATCAAAACCATTTTTGAGGATAGTAAAAAAAGATTATGGATTGGCACCAATGGCAGCGGATTAAATTTATATAATCGTGAGAATAAAACTTTTAAAAGATTTACTTCCGAAGATGGGCTACCAAATGATGTAATTTATGGTATTCTTGAAGATAGTTTTGGACATCTTTGGATAAGTACCAATCTTGGTTTGTCAAGATTTGATCCTGAGAAAAAAGAGTTCGTAAATTATCTCCAGCAAGATGGTCTGCAATCAAATGAATTTAATTCTAATGCTTATTATAAAAGTCCTTCTGGAGAACTTTATTTCGGTGGTATTGAAGGATATAATTCATTTTTCCCAGACAAGATAATTACAAATAAAAACATTCCATCGGTACGAATAACCAAATTTAAAGTATTCAATAATGACGTTACTCCAAACACTTTTGTTAATGGTAGAATCATTTTAAAAAAAGTTATTGAACTTACCGATACAATAACATTAAAACATAATGAAAATATGTTCACTTTCGAATATGCAGCACTCGATTATGTAGCCCCTGTCAAGAATTCTTACTTTTATAAAATGGAAAATTTTGATGACCGTTGGATTAATGCGGGCAAAAATAGAACGGCTACATATACAAATCTTAACCCAGGCGAATATATATTTAAAGTAAAAGCCACTAATAATGATGGATTATTAAGCAATGAAGGCACATCTCTTACCATAATAATACTCCCACCATTTTGGAAAACTTGGTGGTTTTTAACTATTGCCCTTTTAGTAATAATATCGATAATCTATTTTATTTTATGGTATCGCATCAAACTAATTCAGGAGCAAAAAGATACGCTCCAAGACTTAGTTTTTGAAAGAACTTCCGAGTTAGAAATATTAAATAAAGAATTAACGAGATCTAATTCAAGCAAAGATCGATTCTTCTCTATTATTGCACATGACTTAAGAGGTCCTTTTAATGGATTCTTAGGTCTTTCGGATATGCTAAAAAAGGAATGTGATACTCTATCTAAAGATGAGATTATTGATATTAGTAATGCACTTCATTTATCAATTAAAAAAACATATAACTTGTTAGAGAATTTGCTCAATTGGGCACGAGTTCAGACCGGTGATTATGAATATTCCCCGGACGCTATTTCATTGAGTAATATTGTGGATGATATTCATTTATTATTCATAGGCAATCTCAGCGCAAAAAATATTAAATTTTTCAATAAGATTTCCCCTGAATTAATGGTATATGCTGATGAGAATATGTTAAACTCCATTTTGCAGAATCTAATTTCAAACGCAATTAAATTTACACCAAGAAATGGTGAAATTATTATTAATTCCTTAATAGAAGAGAAGTTGGCAAAGATCTATGTTATAGATACAGGTATAGGGATTGATAACGAAATGATAACGAAAATATTCAATATTGATTCTCATATAACAAGTAAAGGCACAGAGAATGAATCGGGAACCGGACTTGGTTTAGTTCTTATAAAAGAATTGATAATAAAATCCGGGGGTGAAATTAACGTTGAAAGTAAAATAGGAAGTGGTACTACCTTTTCATTTACCATACCAATTGCTTAAATTCCGTTTTCCATTTTTATTATTCAGAAAACTACTAACTATGAAAAATATATTTTTTGTTCTTGCAGCCTTCACTTTTATTTCGCTAAATGCTCAAAGTAAAAAAATTGTTTTCGGTTATCTTCCTTCGTGGGAAATTATCGATACAGCAAATCTAAGAATCGATTATGAAACGCTTACGCATGTTGCTCCATTTTCATTTGAAGCGAATCCTGATGGCTCGATTAAAAACGTAGATTATTGGGGAACTAAATGGAACTCGATCATCACCAAAGCAAATGCAAATAATATTAAAATAATTATTTCACTTACCAATTTCGATTCTGATGAACTTAAGACCATTCTTAATTCAGCTTCAGTTACTTCTGTATTAATCGATAACCTGATAAAAATTCTGAAAGACTATTCACTCAATGGGATCAATATCGATTTTGAGGGTCTATATGATGAAGATAAAGGCACTCCAATCAATAGCTTTATGAATGAACTTTATACAAAAGTAAAATCAGCCGATTCAAAGTATGAAATTTCCATAGCACTGCCCGCAATTAATCTACGAAATAAATGGAATTTTTCTTACTTGTCTATTTAT
Source organism: Melioribacteraceae bacterium (assembly GCA_041674625.1). Taxonomy (GTDB): domain Bacteria; phylum Bacteroidota; class Ignavibacteria; order Ignavibacteriales; family Melioribacteraceae; genus BRH-c32. The sequence continues at coordinate 19,732 of JBAYVI010000036.1, forward strand.
TCAGATTATATAATAATTATGGGGTATGATTATTATGGAAGTTGGAGCGATTTTACAGCCCCCTCTTCACCTTTAGAAGGATTAAATTTTACTATTAAACGTACCATCGAAAGCGATTATGCGAATGTAGTTTCTATTAATCCTTCTAAGGTCGTTCTCGCTTTTCCTTTCTATGGAAATGCTTGGAGAACAAATTCTGACAATCCTTTCGCAACGGTAAAACCATATTCCGATACTGCTTCATTTAATAATTATATTGGTCCATCTTACTTTCAAGATATCCAATTTATGCCTCCATTTACTCAAAGATATTTTAATGAGCAGACAAAAACCACTTGGTATAAATTTGTAGATGGTGATTATATTATTCAAAACTGGATTGATGACGAATATAGTCTTGGTTTAAAAATGGATTATGCAATAAGTAAAAATCTTGGCGGTATTGGGATATGGGCTTTGGGATATGATGGTATCAGGCAGGAACTAAGAAACTTAATTAAATCCAAATTCAATACCACTGACGTAGCTCGTGAAGAGATAATCCCTTCTGAATTCAGATTATATCAAAACTATCCCAATCCATTTAATGGAACAACGATTATTAAGTACTACCTACCAAAGGGATGCTATATAAAAATTGATGTATATAATTCTATTGGCGAAATAGTAAAAAATCTATATGAAGGATTTCAAAATGCCGGGATACATGAATTAGTATTTAATGCTGAGGAATTTTCGAGTGGAGTTTATTTCTATAAAATTATAGCTCCAACTTTTTCCGAAACAAAAAAATTGGAGCTATTAAAATAATCTTTATAATATAACTTAACTTGCAATAAGTTTATAAATATATGTTGAAGCATAATAAGCTAAGATAGCGAAGAATGCTGAAGTAGGAATGGTGAGAATCCAAGCCCACATAATGTTACGTGCTACGCCCCATCTGATTGCACTCATACCTTTTATAATACCAACACCGGCAATTGCACCTGTGATTGTGTGTGTAGTGCTAACAGGTATTCCAAATTCGGAAGCTGCTAAGATAGTCAATCCTGCGGCTGTTTCAGCACTGAATCCACCGAATGGAGAAAGCTTAGTCATATTCATACCAAGTGTTTTAATTACCTTCCAACCGCCTATTAATGTACCGGCAGCAATTACTGAATAACTAAGCATAATTACCCAAAACGGCACACCAAATTCGGGAAGAAAACCGTTTGTAAAAAGTACTAATGCTATTATACCCATTGTTTTTTGGGCATCGTTAGTTCCATGACTTAAGCTATAAATTCCGGCGGAAACTAATTGAAGTTTTCTAAAATAATTATCAACTTTTCTCGGTCGCATTCCTTTTACAATCCACAAAGTGATAATAGAAACAATTATTGCTATTATCATACCAAGAATTGGGGCAAGAAAAATAAAAATCACAATCTTAGTAATTCCTGAGGCAACTAAAACGCTCGGACCTGCCTTAATTACTGCAGCACCCGCTAATCCCCCTATTAAGCTATGAGAAACGCTTATAGGCATTCCTAAGTGCGTTGCAGTACTTGCAGTAACAATTGCACCAAGAACGCAGGAAAAGATTACGAAATTATCAATGATATTTGCATCGACAATACCTTTGCCGATTGTATTTGCTACGTGAACACCAAAAATAAAAGCAGCTATGAAATTGAACGATGCCGCCCATATTACTGCTTGCAATGGAGTTAATACGCGAGTTGAAACTACTGTGGCTATTGAATTTGCGGCATCGTTCATTCCATTATAAAAATCGAATACCAATGCCATAAATATTATTAAAAAGGGGAAAATATATTCCATATGATCAACTATTCTTTACAAAAATTGTAATTATTGTATTTGCCACTAACTGGCATTTATCAACTGCATGCTCTAATAGATCAAGTATCTCTTTGTGCTTAATTAATTTTATCGGGTCAGTTTCTGTTGCGAATAATTTTCTTATTGCCTCTCTGTAAACTACGTCTGCTTGTTCTTCTAAATCTTTTACTATTTTGCTTTCGTTCAATGCTTTTGTTCTTTCTTTTAAATCGTTAATTGCAATTCCAAGTTCTTTAATTTGTAATGCAATTATTTCACTCAATTTATCTGCACTTTCTACAACATCTGTTACATTATATATTTCTAAGCGGGTGATTACAGCGTTTAATGTATCGCTAACGCTTTCAATTCTTTTGGTAAGTGCAAGAATATCTTCTCTATCGAAAGGGGTTATAAATGATTTGTCTAATTTCTTTATTACTTTTGTTGCCATTTCATCACAGCGTCTTTCGAGTGATTTTATTTTGGACGCTGTTTCAAATTCGTACTTACTTGCAGTAAAAATCTTTTTTGATAACTGTGCCATCTCATTTACATTGGCAATCATCTCATTAAAATATTCAAAATACTTATCTTCTTTTGGCGTTAAGAACTTTAACATTTCCTCACCGTTTTTTTTGGTTAATTAAAAAATAATAATCTATTAATGTATTTATTGGTAACTCTAAAATCAAATAATGAATGTTATATAAATGTTAACAAAGCTTTAAATTTTTGCAGTTTAATTTCTTTTTCCGATTTAGTAATCATCTATAGTTTACCTTATAAACAATTACTTCGGCTTTTTCGATTGTAATTAAACCGCCACAACCGGAATCTCCAATAAATATTCGAACTAATTTTGCATCACGTTTTAATTCCACTACTGCCTCAAGCTAATGATTTTGCTACTAAGTATGACAAATAAACTGCCCCAAGAGTAAGTACTACATTTAAGAGAATATTAATAAAAGCAAAAAATAATTCTGTGTCTTTTAATAAACTTACAGTTTCAAATGCAAAAGTAGAAAAAGTTGTAAAACCGCCGCAAAATCCAATTGTCAGAAATATTTTTAATTCAGGTGAAATGATTTTTTTTGCATCTAAGAAAAAAATGATAAATCCTAATAAAAAACTTCCAAGGACATTAACAGTAAGTGTTCCATAAGGGAAATTGGCTGGTAAAAAACGATAAACAGAGCCTGAAACCCAGAAGCGAAATGCTCCACCGAGTGCAGCCCCAGTAGCAATTAAGAAATAATTAAACATATCATCATTTTTTGCTTTCAAATTTACGAAGATTACTAATGTTGAACAACCGATAATTAAAAAGAAAAATGAGTGAAGTTTCTTTAATATTACTGCTAAAGGAAAAAAGAGTATAGTGATGGTTTTGTAGATTGATAGACAATATAATTTAGGGAAGTAGAATTACTATTTTGAGATAGTGTAATAAAAAAGCCCTGTAAGTAGTACTTACAGGGCTTTCAATAGTGAGCGCGGGTGGGCTCGAACCACCGACCCTTTGCTTAAAAGGCAAATGCTCTACCCCTGAGCTACGCGCCCCTCACGTATTTATCAAAATACAGACTTCAAATATATTATCTTTCTATTTAAATCTCAAGCCAAAATCCTTTAAAAATTCAATCCGCCTAAAGACTAATTATTTACAATTTTAATAATATCTCAATTGTTTTGCAAATTAATTCTATTCCTCCATTATTTTATCATATTTTTTTATATATTTTTGTTTCATTATTATGCTGGGATTATGAATAAATTTACCATCTTGGTAGCAGATGACGATGAGAACCTTTGCTATCTTCTTAAAGAAGAATTAGTAAACGAAGGTTACTCAGTGGATATTGTTTATGATGGCAAAGATGCTATTGAAGCAATAAAAAAGAAAAACTATGATGTAGTGCTTCTCGATCTCGAAATGAAAGAAATCTCAGGCGAGCAAGTTCTTAAATTTGTTCAAGAGAACCATCCCGATCTTCAAGTGATAGTCCTTACTGCTAAATCAGAAATACGCACTGCAATTAATTGTATAAAACGAGGGGCTTATGATTTCATATCCAAACCGTACGAGTTTGGTCAATTGGCATTTACGATTCAAAGGGCTATCGATCACCATAAATTAGTAATCGAAAATAAATTACTAAGTGCAAAAATTGCTTCTTCACCAAATAAAATAATCGGTGAAAGCGACAGTATAAAAAATGTAATTTTACTCGCTGAAAAATCTGCCAAATCAAATTCCAATATTTTACTTGAAGGAGAAACAGGAACCGGAAAAGAGCTCTTCGCTGAATTTATTCATAAAAATTCTGATCGTTCAGAAAAACCATTTGTTGCAATTAACTGTGCTTCACTTCCAGATCAATTGATTGAAAGTGAACTTTTTGGTTATGAAAAAGGTGCTTTCACAGATGCGAAAGCTTCAAAGCAGGGACTTGTAGAGATTGCAAATGGAGGAACTCTATTCTTGGATGAAATTGGCGAACTTAGTTTAGCATTGCAACCAAAACTTCTTCGTTTTCTTGAAAATGGTGAGTTTAGAAGAATAGGAGGAATCAATACACTTTCCTCAGATGTTAGAGTAATCGGAGCAACTAACAAGAATCTAATGGAAGAAGCAGAAAATAAAAATTTTAGACGTGATCTTTTGTTCCGCTTAAATGTAATAACTCTTACTATTCCACCACTTCG
>JBAYVI010000037.1:0-23942 GCA_041674625.1 Melioribacteraceae bacterium
TCCAGCTTCGACTAGTGAAGGTATTAAAACCAGAAGTAGTAAAAAGTAGAAAATCTTACGAAGCATATTACACTCCTTGTTTGTTGATGAATTTAAGAAAGGGTTTTCTGACGAGTAGAAATTTTAAAAACTTACTCAATAGGGTCCTCCCTTGTTTATTTAGTTAATTCTTTTTTTAAGGTATAAAAAATATAATGGAAATATGGAACTTTTTTATCTCTCCATCAGTCTAAATAAGAAACAATAAACGCACTTGCTTATTTTGGAAATAGCAAAACCAAGATATAATACAGTCTTTTTATAGTCAAGACATATTTTTCTTGTTATTAGCCCTTTTTTACTAAAACCCGATAATCCCAACAAAAATTTAACATAACCTTAACATTTTGTCAAGGCTTTATGTGGCAGTACCGAATTTTTGCATTAAAATATTTTTACTCAAAAAATCTATTTTTACAAGTAACTATTTAATAAGTGAGCATTGACACTTCCAAATAAACCTTGTCCATTAATCCAGTTTAATATTTGAGTGCCGAGCTGAACAGCTACCTTTTCTTGTGCTCCATCTGTAGATGCTCCAAGATGAGGAGTAGCAACTACATTGGGATGATTAATTAAAGAAAAATCTGTCAGTGGTTCATTCTCAAATACGTCAATAGCAGCACCGGCAACATGACCATCATTAAGAGCATTAAGAAGATCAACTTCATTAATTAATCCGCCTCTTGCACAGTTAATAATCCTCACACCTTTCTTACATTTATATAACGTATCACTCGACAATAAATTTTTTGTCCCTTCCGTAAGCGGTACATGTAAAGAAATAAAATCTGATTCCTTGTATAACTCTTCCAAAGTCAGAAATTTTATTTCTATTGTGGAAGTCAACTCTTCTGAAATAAAAGGGTCGAAACCAACCAACTTCATTCCAAATGATTTTAATCTTATAGCAACTTCTCTTCCAATTTTGCCAAGTCCAATAATGCCAAAAGTTTTTCCGAATATCTCAGTACCGCTGTATGATTTACGATCCCACTTACCACTTCTAAGCGAATAATTAGCTTGAGGAATTTGGCGGCACATAGAAAGAAGAAGAGATATGGTATGCTCGGCAGCAGAAATTGTATTACCACCCGGAGTATTCATAACAATAATCCCTTTCCTTGTTGCAGCATCTACATCAACATTATCTACTCCCGTACCGGCTCTTCCAATTAATTCTAAATTACTTCCAAGATTAATTAATTCGGAATCTGCCTTTACTGCACTCCGTACGATTAATACATTATAATTACTAATTACATTTAGTAATTCGTTTCTTTTAATATCGGGAAGATAATCGACTAATATATCATTAGAGCCGAAAAGATTCAAAATGTTTTTATGAACCTTTTCGGCAATTAATATTTTTTTCATCAAAGTAATTTCTGAAGTCTATCAGCAAAAGCAGCTTTTGGAAGAGCACCAATTATAGTGTCTTTCACTTCGCCATTTTTAATAAATAATACGGTAGGGATACTTCTTACGCCAAACTTAACTGCAATATTAGGATTTTCATCTACATCAAGTTTACCAACTACGGCTTTGCCATCATATTCAGTTGCTAATTCTTCAATAACCGGAGCAATTGCTCTGCATGGTCCGCACCATGTAGCCCAAAAATCTACAATAACCGGTTTATCTGTTGCTGCTATTTCTGAATCAAAATTACTATCTGTAAAAGTAAAGGGTTTCATCTTTTTTCACTCCTATAAATAAATTACATCACACCATTTTTTTTAATTACTTCACGTGCAATAATACCTTTTTGTATTTCGTTAGTACCTTCAAAAATTTTATTTATTCTCGCATCTCGATACATTCTTTCAATTGGAAGTTCACGTGAATATCCCATACCTCCATGAATCTGAACTGCAATATCAGCAACCTTCACAACGCCTTCAGAACTGACCAATTTTACAATAGCAGATTGTTTTGATATATTTTTTTTCAAATCATAATCTACCGCAGTTCTATAAATGATAGATTCCATCTGATAAATAATCGTTGCCATTTCAGCGAGCATAAATTGAATTGCTTGGAAATTACTAATCGATTGATCGAACTGTTTTCTTTGCTTTGCATAAACGGTTGACATTTCTAACATCTCTTTGCAAGCACCAAGACAAGCAGCACCCAGGCCTAACCTACCGGCATCAAGTGCTTTCATTGCAAGAAGAAAACCTCTTCCTTCGACACCGATTAAATTCTCTTTCGGTATTCTAACGTTATCAAAAGTAATAGCATTAGTTGAACTTCCTCTAATACCCATCTTCTTTTCCGGCGGTCCGGCAGTATAACCGGGAGTGTTTGTTTCAACAATAAAAGTTGAAACACCTCTATCGGTTCTTGCAAATACGGAAACAATATCAGCAATTCCACCATTTGTAATCCAAAGTTTCTCACCGTTTATAACCCACTCATCACCATCAAGAACTGCTTTGGTCTTTACATTAAAAGAATCTGAACCAGCAGATGCCTCGGTCAAACAAAATGCCGCTATCTTTTCTCCTTTAGCTAATGGAGTAAGAAATTTTTTCTTTTGTTCTTCCGATCCACCAAGATAAATTACATTAGCACCTATCGATTGATGTGCCCCAATAAAAGTGGCAGTAGATATACAGCCGCGTGCAATCTCTTCCTGCATTACACAATATCCAACTTCACCAAATCCTAAGCCGCCATATTCTTCAGGGAATGTCATTCCCAAAAATCCCATCTCGGCTATTTTATCTATTAATTCTCTTGGTATTTTTTCATCTTCATCAATCTTTGCAGCAATTGGTTTTATTTCGCTATTCACAAAATCGCGAACAGTACTTCTAAGCATTTCTTGATCTTCATTTAAAGCAAATTCTTGCATAATTTATCTCTATTATTTTATGGACTGGCTTGTTTTATCGCCGATATAATTAACACTGTATTCACCGCCATCAACACCAATTACACTTCCGGAAATCCAATTAGCATTTTCATGACATAGAAGGGCAATTGCTTTACCCACATCTTCAGGCGTTGTTAATCTTCCAGTAGGATTTTTCATTCTTGCAGATTCTAACATCTTATCGTTATTTGGAATCTTTCTAACTGCAGGAGTATCAGTAACACCAGCCATGATTGAATTACATGTAATTCCCATCGAACCAAGTTCAACAGACAATTGACGTATATGAGCTTCGAGTGCAGCCTTTGCGGCTGATACAGCTCCATAATTTGGAATCACTGTATGAGAACCTGCACTTGTTAAAGCAAAGATTCTTCCGTTCTTTGCAAATAGATCGTGCTGTACTAATCCTTGAGTCCAATAGACTAATGAATGAGCCATTACATCAACCGTCATAGACATCTGAGATTGAGAGATACAATCATTAGGATTTTTTGAAATGTATGGTTTCAATGCACCAAAGGCAAGCGAATGCACAAGTACATGAACTAAGGGATGTTCTTTGCCTGCAAAGCGTTCATTAATTTCGTCAAGAACATCAACTCTCTTAATTGGATCAGCAGCATTTATATTAAAGAAGACAGCTTGCTGTCCGGTCTTTTCAATTTTTTTAATTACTTGTAGAGCAGCCGGCATAGTAATTTGTCTATCGAGGTGAATTCCAAAAATACTATAACCTGCTTTGGCGAGTTCAACTGCGGCAGCTCCGCCAAAACCACTTGAAGCGCCCAAGACTAATGCCCATTTCTTTTCCATGCTTTCCCCTTCATTTTAAGGCGGTAAACTTACTAAATTGATATATCAAATCAAATTAATAGCAGATATCCATATCCGTTAGCTTGCAAGGTAAATAACGTTTCCTTCACCAACAATCTGGTATAATGATTCTATAAATTCTGTATTTAATTCAATTTTATAATCGACATAAAAATCACGATTTCTTTTCTTCTCGATAATTCTTATATAAAGTTGTGTGTTGCCTGAATGATCTTCGATCAGTTTTTTTAATGCTTCAATCGTATCTTGAGTATGTAAATCTTCATCTAAAATGATAGCTACTTTTTTAGTTAATTTGTTTTTTACATCAGCCAACGGAATAGCTTCTTCTGCATGCAGTTTAATAGTATCGCCTGAACTCTCAAGCTTTCCTTTAATTAATAAAGTTGCTTCAGAAACAATTATATTTTCATAATCAGGAAAAATTTTTCCAAACATCAGACATTCGCAAGAACCGGAAAAATCATCCATTTTGAAAAATGCCATTTTATTTCCGGAACGATCTATTTTAGTTTTTATATCTGTTACGATCCCACAGACTCTTACGGAGTCATTAAAATTATATGTTTCTTCTTCGCCCAAATGTACAGTGGCAAAAGATCTATACTCAACATCATACTTACGAAGTGGATGATCGGAAAGATAGAAACCAAGGACTTCCCTTTCTTTAGATAAAATTTCATTTGGCTCCCAGTCTCTAACAATTGGAAGTTCAGGCTCATAGAATTCCATTTCTTTTTCTTCAGAAAAGAATAAACTATCGACATGTTTATCTTTAGCGGACTGAAGTTTGTTTCCATGTTCAAGTGCTTCTTGTATTGCACTAAATTTTTGAGCGCGGTTGCCCGGAAGCAAATCCATTGCCCCTGCTAATACCATCCCTTCGAGTGTTCTTTTATTTACTATCCTTGTATCCACATTAGCACAAAAATCATAAATCGAAGTAAAATCTCTTTCCAATGCTTCTCTTGCTCTTACTATTTCTTCAACTGCATTTATACCAACATTTTTAATAGCCGACATACCAAAAATAACTTTCCCCGCTTCCACGTTAAACTTAACTGATGGCTTATTAACATTAGGAGGTAATACATCGACTTTTAGTTTTCGACAGTCTTCTAATAGACCAGTTACTTTATCTGCTTTTCCATATTCATTAGATAAATTTGCGGCTAAAAATTCTTCTAAATAATGTGACTTTAAATATGCGGTTTGGTAAGCCACCATAGAATAAGCAACAGAGTGGCTTTTATTAAATCCGTAGTTTGCAAATTTATCAATTACTTCAAAAATCTCTTCTGCGATTTTTTTAGATACACCATTTTTTCCGGCACCTTGAACAAAAAATGTTTTTTGTTCAGCCATTGCCTTAAGATCTTTTTTACCCATGGCACGCCGTAATAAATCTGCATCTGCTAATGACATTCCTGCAACCTTATTAGCAATTTGTATTACTTGTTCTTGATAAACAATTACACCGTAAGTTTCTTTTAGTATCGGTTCTAAGATCGGATGAAGATAAGTAATTTTTTTCTTACCATTTTTACATGAAATAAAATCATCAATAAATTGCATTGGACCGGGACGGTATAATGCATTCATTGCAGAAAGATCATTGATAGAAGTCGGCTTTAGTTTTTTTAGATGCTCGCGCATCGGAGAACTTTCAAACTGAAATACTGCTGTGGTCTGCCCTTTAGAAAATAGTGAATATGTATCAGGATCATCAAGAGGGATTTCATCAATATCGATTTCAATACCTCTGGTTCTTTTTATTATTTCGAGAGTATCTCTAATAATTGAAAGAGTAATAAGCCCCAAGAAATCCATCTTAAGAAGACCTGCATCTTCAAGCTCTTTCATATTAAATTGAGTAACAAGAGCTTGGTCATCGCCATTAATAGCAAGTGGAACGTAGTCGCTTACTTCACCCGGAGCAATTACAACACCGGCGGCATGTTTAGAAGCATTCCGATTCATTCCCTCAAGTATTCGAGCATACTTTATTAAGTCCTGCATTAATGGATCGTCTGTTTTCTTAAGCCAAGCTAATTCGGGCACTTCATCTAATGCCTGATCGATTGTAAATACTTTTCCAAACTTCGAGGGGATCCATTTTGTAATTTCATTTACTTTTGGAATAGGGATTTTTAATACACGCGCAACATCTCTTATAACTGCCTTAGACGAAAGGCGGTTGAACGTAATAATCTGGCAGACAGAGTTATCGCCATATTTTTCTTTAACGTATTTTATTGCTTCTTCGCGTTGATCATCAGCAAAATCAACATCAATATCGGGCATTGATTGCCTTGCAGGATTTAAGAATCGTTCAAAGAGAAGCCCGTAGTCTAATGGATTTACATTAGTAATTCCGAGCGAATAAGCAACGAGTGAACCTGCGGCACTACCACGACCCGGGCCAACAGGAATGCCTCTCGACTTAGCGGCATTAATAAAATCTTGAACAATTAAAAAATACCCTGCATAACCCATATCTTTAATAACGCCAAGCTCAAACTTAAATCTGTCTTCTGCTTCTGGAGTTATTTTTTTTAATTTTTTTTCTAATCCTTCCCAACCTAAATTTTCTAAATACTCTTCGAGATCTTTAGCTTTGGATTCGGGTGGAATTGGAAACTGCGGATAAAGAAGACCTTCCTTATCGAGACTTAAATTTATTTTCTGTTCTATCTCTAAAGTATTTTCGATAGCACCTTTATAATTCTTAAAGAGCTTCTTCATCTCTTCCGGCGATTTAAAATAAACCTGATCGGTACCGTATCTTAAATTTTTATGGTCGGCAGTTCCTGTTTTATCGCCAAGCAATAAAAGAATATTATGTGCTATTGCATGGTCTTGTTTTATATAATGAATATCGTTTGTCGCTACTAATTTAATACCGAGTTCACGAGATAACTTTGGCATTCCTTCAAGAACCGGCTTTTCTACTTCAAGACCATGGTCTTGAATTTCGAGATAAAAATCATCTCCAAAAATTTCAAAAAGTTTAAGAGCATTCTCTCTCGCCTTATTATAATCATTCGCAACCAATTTTGCAGAGACGGGACCGGCAGGGCATGCAGAAGTACATACTAAACCTTCGCTCATTCCTCTTAATAGTTCAAGATCAATTCTTGGTTTATAATAAAAACCTTCCTTCTGTCCGAGTGTTGCTAATTTTATTAAATTTTTATAACCGACTTTATTTTTTGCTAAAAGTATAAGATGGTTGTAATGCTTAGATTTTTTCTTACCAGTGGCATAATCAGCACCTCTTTCGAAACGACTGCCATCAAAAACAATATAAGCTTCCATTCCGATAATCGGTTTGATACCTGCCTTCTTTGCATATTTGTAAAATTCAGATGCACCATACATCACGCCATGATCTGTAAGAGCAAGAGCATGCATATCCATCTCAGTAGCTGTTTTAACTAATGCACCAACAGTACATGCAGCGTCTTGAAGACTATAATGTGAATGGTTATGAAGATGTACAAAATCTGACATAAAAAGCCTTAATTAATCCCTACCTGTATGACCAAATCCGTTTGCGCCTCTTTTAGATTCTTTCAGACTTTCTGAAATAATAAAATTTCCCTTAATTACTTCAGATATTACCATCTGAGCAATTCTATCTCCACGGTTAATTACAAAATCAGTATCACTGAAATTAAATAAAATAATTTTAATTTCACCTCTGTAATCTGAATCGATGGTACCAGGAGAATTGAGTACACCAATACCATGCTTAGCAGCGAGTCCGCTTCTCGGTCTTATTTGTATTTCGTACCCTTCGGGTATTTCGACCGATATATTTGTTGGTATTAACGCATACTTACCCGCACTAATAATTTTCATCTCCTTGATAGCAGCTCTAATATCTAATCCGCTACTTCCTAGAGTTTCATATTTGGGCAATTCCACATCATCAATTCCGGAATCCCATTTGGTAATCTTTATATTAATTTCTTTCATTGAATTGTCTTCTTGGTTTAGCGACAAATTTAAGAATTTAAAACTAATTTTTTATCTTGATTCTTTTAAAAGAAATTATCTTCTCTTAATAATTCGGTTTAAGATTGTTTTTACTTCTCTTACATTAATTATTTTTGAAGCAAATAAGAACAGTATAAATAATAACAGGAATAATAATTTGTATGGAATGGTAAGCAGACCATTAAGGAAAAGCAGGTAATAAACCGAAATTGAGGTTACTAGTAGAATTAAAAGCGAAATAATTTTTCGAAATTCGTAGGCAATATGGTAGAATTTTTGGGAAACAATAAAAAGACCGGAAGACATTACAAGATAACTTGTAAGAGTAGCAAGAGCAGCTCCATAAATTCCTATTACGGGAATTAACAATAGATTTATTACAACATTAGTAACCGCACCTGCCAAAGTAACCAAAGGGAAATATTTTGTTTTCTCCTCGATATAAATTCCGGCAGTAAAATTAATATATAACCCATGGAATAAATATCCGAGCAAAATAATTGGGACAATCCCCACACCAGAGATATAATCTTTTCCGAAAATGGACACTCCGGGAAGGAATTGGAACTTAATAAAATCTTCTACGAATAAAGTTAGTATAACCCAAATCATTGAAGTAGTTATAAGGAACAAAGTAAAAATTTTAGAAAATAATTCTTTAGCTTCTTTTTCTTTAGCGTTATTTAGAAAAAAAGGCTGCCATGCATATTGGAACATAGAAACAAAAAGCATCATAAAAATACCAAGCTTATAGTTCGCTTGATATATACCTAAGGTGGCAGAATCTGTCATTGCCAATACTAATGGTCTATCTATCACTTGTACTATCATTGCACCCATACTTGCAGGAAGATAAGGTATTCCAAATTTTAATATTCTTTTAAATAACTCTTTATCAAATACTAACTTAAGATATTTCATAGTAGCCGGGAGAAGTGCAATAAATGAAAAAACCGATGCGATAAGGTTCGAGATTAGAATTGCTTCTATACCCATTTTGAATCCGACAATAAGCACAATATTGAGAAATAAAAAAATCATAATATTTATGAATTTTATTACTGCAAAGCTTAATGCTTTCCTTTGAAGCCGTAAATATGCAAATGGTATTATTGCAAGTGTATCAAAGAAAAGGATATAAATAAGATAATCATATAGATGGCGGTAGTTTGCCGGCAGTTCCATTATAATACATACTGATGGCTTAAGAAAATAAAGAAGTAATGAGAATAAGAAAGATGATATAACTATTGTCCAAAAAGATGTAGAAAAAACCCGGCTCTTTTCGGAATCATTAACCGAAATAGAAGAAAATTTTAAAAAAGCAGCATCAACACCATATATATAAACAATATTAAGAAATGCCAGATATGCATATATATTAGAATAGATACCAAAATCAGTCGGATTAATTACATGAGTATAGAATGGAACTATTATGAACCCGATAAACCTGCCTACAATGGTAGAGATACCATATATGGCAGTGTCCTTAGTAAGTTCTTTTATTTTTTCTTTCATTTAAACTATTGGTTCAAAATAGGGCTTAAGTGCTTCTATATAAATTTGAGGCGGTTTTACCGCTCTCTTTGTTTCGGCTCTCATAAAAATATGAGTTGTAAATCCTTCGCAAACTATTGTATCTGTTCCCTCTTTTCTAATAATATATTCTATATGAACCTTGGGAGTATATAATTGCGTTACAGTCGCTTCAATTTCTAAAAGATCATCGTAAGTAGCCGGAGTTTTATATTTCAACCCTGCCTCAATAAGAGGTAATTGAAATCCATTTTTTTCCACTTCTGCATAAGCCAATCCAACGCTTCTTAATAGTTCTGTTCTTCCTACTTCGAAGTATTCAAGATACTTTCCATTATAAACAAAGGTCATTTTATCGGTATCTGCATATCGAACGCGAATGTGAGTTTTATGAGTAAGCATAATAATCCGGAGAAACCCTTGCAAATTTTGCAAGGGATAATATTTCTTATTCTATAAATTTGCCCATCTTTCCAAATTTTTCATAACGATTTTGGATCAATTTTTCGGGCTTAGTTTTTACTAATTGAGCTAATTCCTGTTTAAGAGTATCTTTTAGTATTGCTGCCATTAATATATGGTCTCTATGAGCACCCCCTAATGGTTCAGGAATAATTCTATCAATAATTCCCTGCTCTATCAAATCGGGAGCAGTAAGCTTTAATGCTTCAGCTGCTTGTTCCTTATATTCCCAGCTTCGCCATAAAATACTTGAACACGATTCAGGGCTAATAACAGAGTACCATGAATTTTCAAACATTAAAACCCTGTCGCCTATTCCAAGACCAATAGCTCCACCGCTTGCGCCTTCTCCAACAATAACAATAATAATAGGAACTTTGAGCGCACACATCTCGATTAAATTGCGGGCAATAGCTTCTGCTTGCCCTCTTTGCTCTGCTTCTAAACCGGGATAAGCACCCGGAGTATCAAGCATAGTGATAATCGGTTTATTAAATTTTTCCGCCAATTTCATTAATCGGAGTGCCTTTCGGTATCCTTCCGGGTTTGCCATCCCGAAATTACGATACAAATTCGATTTTGTATCGCGACCTTTCTGATGACCTATAATCATTACCTTATATTCATCGAGTTTTGCAAACCCACCAACAATCGCATGGTCATCACTGAAATACCGATCACCATGAAGTTCAATGAAATCTTGAGTCATCATATATATATAATCTAAAGTATATGGACGTTCAGGATGACGAGCGAGCTGAACTTTCTGCCACCGAGTAAGATTATCATAAATGTTCTTTTTTAATAAAAGAACTTTTTCTTCCAATTTTTTTATTTCATCAGATATATCGAGACTGCTTTCAAACTTGCGCATCTCTTCAATTTTATTTTCAAGCTCTATAATTGGTTTTTCAAAATCCAATATAGTTTTTGCCATTATTTCTCCGTCCTAAAAAATATTTTAGAAATTGTTTTACCGATAATTTCCATGTCTAACCAAATATTATAATTCTTTGCATAATAAACATCAATCTTTCTTAATTCTTCTTGGTCATCTATATCTAAGTTTTCAATAAACCAAAAACCGGTAAGACCTTTTTTCCCTACAAATAAACCATCGTAATAAGAATTTGAGTAAGGACCTACAAAACTATACTGCCCAGTAACAATTAAGGGCACTTTATTAACAAAATTATAGAGAGTTCCCTTTTTCCTTCCGAATAAGGAGAATAAATATATAAAAGGATAGATAGAAAGTAAAACTATTAGTCCAACGATCAAATCGAATATTCTTTTCGAGAATACATGGAAAAGAGAAGAAATATTATATTCAATCTTTAATAAAGGAATATCATCAACCATAGAAATGGCAGATTTACCAACTACGTAATCAAGATCGCTTCCTGATACGAGAAAATCCACTTTCAATCCTCCGCATTCCGAAACCACACTAAACATTTGAGTAAAAGAAATTTCTTCGGTAGAAAATATTACTAACTCTATTCTTTTTTCTGAAATAATTTTTTTTATATTTTCTAATGTGCCGAGGTATTCATAAGATAAAACTTTCCTACCCACATCTTTTCTTGATTTACTTATAAACCCAACTACTTCATAAAGAGCATTAATATTTTTCTTTAATTTTCCGGCAAGCCCAATTAGATTACTATCATTTCCTACTAAAAGTGTTTTTCTTTTTCTTGTATCACTTACTAATCCCACTTTAAAAATAATTTTGATTAATATTCTCCATAGCGGGAATGCCGCAAGTACTAATAAATATGTGATTAGTATTACTGCTCGACTGAAAGCGAATTGTTTAAAGAAATAAGTAAGCGAGGATAAAAGTAGAAGACCATATAATAGTGAAAGAATTATTCTAAGAACAGAAAGAGAATTTTTTTTATATGAATTAGTAAGTGAAGAAATTAATAATTGAAAAAGAGAGGGCAAGAAATAAACATAAGGAACTGCATAAGAGGGGAACCCTTCCCAAGTAATTTTTTCCGCCGAATGAATTTTTTCAGCGGCATAAATCGCCCCGGAGAAAAAGATAAAATCCACTATTGCAGAGGCAATCGGTAATTTATAAATATTAATAAATGCAATAATAGTACGGATGAAAATTGCAAATCTTAATATCGATTCAACAATAATAGAAGCGGAGAAATGTTTTTTTACAAATAAGTGCATTGCTTCATAAAAAATCTTTGTTTCATCAATACTGCTTCTTTTTGTGCTCTCTCCCTTATAGTGAATAATCTCTGTTGTATGAACGTAAAAAACTTTGAAACCGGCATTTTGGGTGCGATAGCATAAATCCAAATCTTCGCCGTACATAAAAAACTTTGGATCGAATCCACCAATTTTATCATAAGTCTCTTTGCGAAGCATCATAAAAGCACCGCTGACAGCATCTACTTCATACGTTTCATTCTCATCTAAATAGGTGAGATTATATTTTGCAAATATTTTGCTCTTTGGGAAAAGAGAACTTAATCCGGCAACTTTTGTAAATGAAGTCCAAGGTCCGGGGAACCCTCTTCTGCAAGCTAATTGAAGTGTACCATCAGGATTTAGAACCTTACATCCTGCCATACCGGCTTGAGGATTATTTTCAAAAAACTGAATCATTTTTTCAAATGTATCTTCGCGGACAATTGTATCAGGATTAAGCAAAAGAATGTATCTGCCCTTTGCAATTTCCAATGCTTGATTATTCGCTTTTCCAAACCCTACATTTTTTTTATTTCTGATTTGGATTACAGATGGGTATTTTTCTTCTACGAGTTCCATACTTCCGTCATCAGAAGCATTATCAACTATAATTATTTCGGTATCAATATTTCCGAATGCTTTATAAACTGAAGAGAGTGAATTTAATAAAAATTCTTTAACGTTATAATTGACAATTATGACTGATAAATCGCACATAATAGATTAGTCTAATTTTCCGAATAGGCTTCTGCATCTTAATTTCCAGACCATAAAAATTGCTTCCCGAACTATTTTTTTTGACATCTTAGATGTACCTTGAAAACGATCCGTAAAAACAATTGGAAATTCAAGAATTTTAAAACCTTTTTTCCATGCGAAATAATTCATTTCAATCTGGAAAGAATAACCGTTGGATTTAATCTTATCTAAATTAATTGATCGAAGTACTTCACTCCTAAAACACTTAAACCCACCGGTACCATCTTTTATAGGTAGTCCCGTAACTATCCTCGTGTACATATTAGCGAAATAACTAAGCAATAAGCGGCTTATGGGCCAGTTGACTACATTTACTCCTTTGATATATCTACTGCCTATAACAAGGTCATAACTGTTAATATGTTCTAAAAAAACTTTTACATCATTAGGATTGTGAGAATAATCAGCATCCATTTGGACGGCCACATCGAATCCATTTGCAAGCATATATTTAAAACCTTCAACATAAGCAGTGCCAAGCCCCATCTTACCGGCTCTTTTTATCAAATGCACTCGTGCATCATTCTCAGCGAAATCCTTTACCCATTGGTGTGTTCCATCGGGCGAATTATCATCAATTACTAAAATATTTACATCAGGATATTTTGATAATAAATATGGTACTAATTTTTGAATATTTTCTATTTCGTTATATGTTGGGATTAATATTATTGATTTCATGGCTATTCAAAATGTCCTTTTCCAAATACAACAACTAAAACAGTTCTAAAAATTATTTTCAAGTCCATCCTTAAACTCATATTCTCGATATAAAAAAGATCGAATTGAAGTTTTTTCTTTACATCTTCTACTGATTCATCATATTTATGTTTCACTTGCGCCCATCCTGTTACTCCGGGTCTTACTTTCAATCTTCTTCTGTATAATGGAATTTCCTTAGAAAGAAGATTTACAAAGTGTTCTCTTTCGGGACGCGGTCCTACAAAGCTCATTTCACCCTTAAGAATATTAATCATTTGAGGGATTTCATCTATTCTAAACTTTCTTACATAAGAGCCTACTTTCGTGATGCGAGGATCATTCTTAGTGGACCATACAGGACCAGTTCCCTTTTCAGCATCAATTACCATTGAGCGGAACTTAATGATCTTAAATAACTTTCCATTCTGCCCCATTCTTTCTTGACGATAAAAAACCGGACCTTTACTATCAAGCTTAATAGCTATGGCAGTGAAGAGTAAAATTGGAGAAGCAAAAATTAAAAATAAAATAGATATAACAATATCCATCATTCGTTTTAATTTTTTTTCCCATTCAGGCATAAGCTCCGGCATAATATCCATTAATGGGAAACCGTATATCTGACTTGAACGTGCTTGCCCGCTCAAAATATCATAAAGATCAGGGACTATCTTTAGAGCAATATCACGACCTTCGCATTTTGAAATCACTTCGAGAAGAACATCTTCATGATTTCTATCAAGTGCAATAATAATATTTCTAATCGAAAATTGATTTATAAGTGTTTCGAGATTTTCTATACTATCAATTACTTTTACCCCTAAATATTCTTTACCGATGTTTTCATTCTTAACCGATATGTATGCTTTGATATCAAGCCCAAGAGCGAGATGATCATTAATCGAATTATGTACTTCAAATGCTTTTTCGTTAAAACCGATAATAGCGGCATTCCTTCTCCCGATACCATTGATTAATAGATTTCGTTGGATACTGCGTACTATTAATCTGCCAATACCAACAATAAGAACTAATATTCCCCAATAGTAAAAAATAAAAAAGCGGAGAGAAGTAGAAATCCCTGTTATATAATCATCATAAAGAATCAAGAAAAAGAGAATGAAGATACCAACGAAAGATGATTTGAATAAAGTAGATAATTCATCAAATCTTGAAGCCGCAAACCAGGTGCGGTACATTCCTACAAATGTAAATAGAAGCATCCAGAAAATATATAATGCAGTCATAGGGAGCAAAAAATCGGGTTTCGATATTAAGTCAAACCATCCCGATTCCACTCTAAAAATAAAAAATATCAACCATGCGAGATTAATTGCAAAAAAATCGCTTATTAATACCAAATATTTTTCAATCTTTTTTTTCAAAACAAGTCCAAAATAATTAACTAATGAATTTAATAAAGAAAACTTTCTATTACTCTAAAGATTTTTACTTTATCTTTCTGTTGATTCCCAAATCACAGAATGTTTTTTTTGCAAGAATTTTTTAAATCCTTGTAATATTGCAATATTAGCAACAATAAAAAAATAAGGAAGCGAGAAAAACGGTATTCTTATTTTTTCCAAAGCTAATAAATATCCGGCAGTTCCGGCAATATAAAATGCTATTTGGAATAAGAATAAAAGCTGTGCAAATAAACTAAATTGTGCCACAACAATTGATAGAAAGAATAAAGATATTAATAAGAATGGCAATATCCATCTTGTTACTTTATGTGAGAAAAAAGCATAAGAAAGCAAAAAGTTTTTACCATTCAATAATGATTTATGAAAAACTAAAGTCTCGAAATTAGTAGCTGAAAAACGTACTTTTCTATTAAATTCCTGCATTACATCTTTACCTATATTTTCATAAGCGACCGAATTTTCGCTATATGTGAATTTATAATCTTGTGCAACAACTGAAAGAGAAATAAAAAGATCATCCGTAACTGCATTTTTGAGAGGTATCTCTTTGAAAAGTTCTTTCCTAATTGCGAAAATTCCACCATTAGCAGATATCTGGATTCCGAGTTTCCCTTCAGCTTTTTTTATAAAAGTTTCGTAAGCCCAATAATTGGTTTCTTCCACACTTTCTTTTCTTACATCATCGTTATCAGTTAAAACTAATCTACCGCAAACTCCTCCGACTGTCCGATCTTGAAAATCATTTATAATGTTTTTTAAAACATCATTTCTAAAATGTGTATTTGCATCGGAAAATAAGAGTATTTCACCATTAACAGATTTAACTAATTCATTCAATATTCCTGCTTTACCCATTCTATTTTTTGATAGGTATATTTTTAACCATGGGTATATATTAGCATACTCATTAAGTATGGTATTCGTATTATCATTAGAGCAATCAGACCCGATAAACAGTTCAATTTTAGTAAAATCGTAATCCATTTCGGCTATATTTTTTATTCTTTCGGCAATAACCTTTTCTTCATTATATGCAGCAATCAATATAGATATTCTTGGATAATACTTCGGTTCTCTATTAGACTTTGATTTAAATAGACTTAGGAGATAAATAATTATGGGATAGAAGAAGAATGAATTAAGTATCAGGAATACCACAAAATAGAATAATATTTCAAGAATTATTTTCAATTTAGTTTTTGTTTAATAATGACAAATAAATGTTTTCAAATTTTTCGGCACTCTTTTCAGCTGTATAGTTTTCTTTTATAAATTCGCGTCCGTTAATTCTTACCTCTTCTGAATTAAATTGACCATTAAAATAAGTTAAAATAGTTTCAACAAATTTTATTGGCTCATCTTCAATCAATAAATGAAAGTTCTTTTTTAATGGTATTCCTTCAGCACCGATAGAAGTTGTAATGATATTCTGTCCGGCTGCCAGCATTTCTAAAATTTTCACTCTAATACCACTGCCAATCCTAAGAGGAACAACTGCTAAAGATTTAGTAAGCACACTGCTCCAAATATCATCTACAAAACCTCCGATATTTATATAATCTTTTACTGATTCGGATATTAAAAGTTTCTTATAATCTCCACCGCCGTATAAATAAAGTTTTACTAAACTATTTTTTTCTATAATTAAAGGGAAAATAGTATTAATAAACCAATTGATTCCGTCTAAATTTGGATACCAATCCAAGGATCCAATAGCAACCAAAGTATTCGGAATTACATCTATTTTCGATAACTTAAACAATTCTTCTTCAATTCCAATAGGAATTGAGAATACTTTTGCTCTTGGATTTAATTCTGATAATTGTCCCTTATCTATTTCACTAATCATAACGCAAGCATCAAATTTGCCACAGATTTCAGGTTCGTACTTTTCCATCTTTTTGTACTGAATATAAGAATAAAGTTTTATCAATGGATTAGATTGTTTTTCGTAAAATCTTTTCATGATATTCAATTCTAAATTTTCTTCACGAAGAACCGTTTTGGCTTTAGAATATTTTTTTACAATTCCTATAACCCATGCAAGATGAGCATTTATTACATGAACAATATCGTATTCATTTTCTTTTAATAGGGCTATTAGCTTCTCTTCTAATTCTTTAGTTCTGAACTTCGAAAAATTATATGGCTCTTTTTGGAATAAATTTGTCAAAGCTCCATCGATAGAATTTTTCGTACTTGATTCAACAGGTATCAATCGACAATATTTCTCGACTTCATTTATTATTGACGGCTCCTTTACACCATGAGAATAAGTGAGAAAATCAATTTGATGTTCACGTAACGATAAATATTTAAGAACATTAAAAATCGATTTTTTATGTCCATCATCTGGAGGACATGGGATTTTTGGTGAAATCATTAAAATCTTCATGGGTTCTTAAACTCATTCTTTGGATAAAAAAACATCTGTTTAAAAAAATAATATCCTTTTTTGAAAAGATTTTCATTAAAGGAAACTATTCCGGCCAAAGAGAATATTATCCCACGAAAAAACAAACCAGTAAAATGAACTAAGATTACTGCATTAAATTCTAAACCAAGAAAATGTTTTTGATAATATTTTATTTTCCCGATAGATTGATTTTTATATGTAAACCATGGCATTGTGTTAGTAGCCGCACCACCATGATGAATTACAGAAAAACCCGGATTCAACCAAACTTTACCACCTATTTGCTTAAACCTAAAACAGAGATCGGTCTCTTCCGAATAGAAAAAGAATCGTGAATCAAAACCATTTAGTTCATTCAAATCACTTGTTTTGCAAAGAATAAAAGCACCTTTAACAACATCTACTTCGAATGGTTTTTTGTCTTCTAAGTAATTTTGATAATATTTATTAAATAATTTCATCTTCGGAAATAATTTATATAAAAATAAATTTTCTGTAATTCCATTCCATAAAGAAGGAAATTCAACCACAGATTCCTGTATCGTCCCATCGCTATTTAATAATTTTGGGGCAATGAAACATTTACCCTCACATTTTCCTAAAAACTCAATTAAAGGAGCTAAAACATTAACCTGAAACTCTACATCGTTATTTATAATTAATGTGTATTCTCCGGAAGCTATTTTTAGAGCTTGATTATTCGCATAAGCAAATCCTTTATTGCTCTCATTCTTTATTAAAACTACATTTTCATATTTATCTGTTATAAGCTTAGGATCGCCGAGTGTAGAAGCATTATCAACTACTATTATTTCCAAATCTAATTCAGAATGAAATTTATTAAGAGTCTCAAGACATATATCAAGAAGCTCAAAACAGTTATAATTAACTATTACACAAGATATTTTTATTTCTTCAATAGCCGCAGCCACTTTTCACCATTGATTAGTCTAAGAATCATATTTAGTTCTACATTATCAAAATATCTTAGATATTTTAATGAAACGAGAATCACTAAGGACGATACAATGAGATACGGTATTAAAGGGAGATAAGCTAAAAGAAAAACAACAATGGCTATTACAAATGTCCAAAGAATAAAATCTTTGTTTATAAAATTAAGAGAAAAATTATATTTGCTGAGTACATAAATCATAAATACAAACCCTATAAATCCTGCAATTAATTTTGAAAACCCAACGCCGGCAGATGAGTAATCAGGTATCCACAAAAAATTAAGTGCTGTATTAGCAACGACAAGAATAATTGAATAAATAAGATTCCAAAATTGTTTACTATGTGCTGTTAGAAGATCCAAAGTAAAAAAATTAAAGAACATAAATACTTGAGACCAGAAAATTGCATAAGTAGGTATTGCAGCTTCTATATATTTATCGCCAAAAACTAGTGTGATTATTGATTGCGACTTAAACGAAATTATTATTGCCAGACCAAATGAAACTAAAAACAAAACTTTATATACCAATGCATTAATTTCATCTGTACGTTTTTTATCGCTAAGATTTTTTACGAGGAATGGAAATACTGTAGTAACGATTATAGTAGGAATAATATTTAACGGCATACTTAGACGAGTAGCGGCAGCATATATTCCCGCTGCATACTCCCCTTTCAACCAAGTTAATAGAACTATATCAAATTGTTGATATACGATAACAAGGAGAATAAATCCTGCCAAAGGGGAGGCTTCTTTTATCAACCAGATTGCTTTCTCTAAATTAAAACCAATTTTATAATCGAATTTTTTATAAAGAAAAACATATTGAATTATAAACCCGGGAACTGTTGAAAAAACATAAGCAAATACGAAATAATAGATTCCACCTTTGAATATCGGCATAAGAATAACTGCTATTAGAAATAACACGTTATCCAATATCGTTAATGTCATTGGGTAATGCATCTTAAGATTTACTTTGAATGGAGTTGAAAGAAGCTCCCTGAAATTTGCCATCCTTGTAGAGAGAATTATACTCACGAAAAGTGTATTTGAAATTACAAATTCCTGAAAAGTATAATTAAGCATATATGCAATAATATTAAAACCACTAATAACGACTGCAAATAATAGCAGCCTTATTGTCATTGCGCTATTTAATAAAGTAAAAGAAGAATTATCTTTTGAGGATTCACGAAAAATAATTGGACCAAGTCCAAAATCGATTATCTTAGAAAGGATTCCAACAATGGCAACTAAACCACCAAACGTTCCGAAATCATGAACACTCATATAGCGTGCTGCAAAAACAAATGCAGCAAAGTTCAGCACTAAAGAAATACCTTGTCCGAACGATAAAGAAAAAATATTTTTAGTTATTTTTTCGATTCTACTAAATCCTTATATACTTTAATGTATGAATCCACCATGCCATCTAATAAAAACAATTCTTTCCTTTTACTATTATTTTCTTTAACCGATTCGATATGGTTTTTTATATATTCTAATTTTTGCAAGTAGTCCGAGATATTATCAAGTTCATAAAGCTGATTGCTATTTTCACCAACAACTTCCACATTACCACCAACA
This sequence comes from Melioribacteraceae bacterium, assembly GCA_041674625.1. Taxonomy (GTDB): domain Bacteria; phylum Bacteroidota; class Ignavibacteria; order Ignavibacteriales; family Melioribacteraceae; genus BRH-c32. The sequence goes on from JBAYVI010000037.1 coordinate 19,833, forward strand.
TCTGAAGCAAGTATCGGAATACCGGCAAAAATTGCTTCAATCAGACTTATTGAAAGTCCTTCGTAACGTGAAGGAAGAGTGAATACATCAAATGCTTTTATGTACTTGTGAGAGTCTTTAATAGCACCTGCAAAAAATATATCTTCTTTGCAATTATGATTATTTACTAACGCCTTTAATTTTTCAAGATCGGGTCCATCGCCTATTATTACAAACTTAATTCCTGGATACTTATTTTTTATCGAGTCAAAATTAGTAATGAGGAATTCATAATTTTTCTGATATGCTAATCTACCGGTAGAGCCAATTACAAAATTACCATTGAGATCATAATTACATTTCTCAGAGATAAATTTACGTGCTTCTTCGTTTGAAAGAAAATCATTTTCTTTTAAGTCCAACCCATTATAAATCACAACACCTTTATTAGTGATTTTGGATTTGATCGATTCCTCTTTATTAACGGCACTTACGAAAACGCATTCATCAACATTCGTAGCGAAGATTTTAAAATATAATTTAACAAGCCCTTTAAGTCCCGGTATAGCACTATAATTTTTGTCTAAAAAAGAAAGTCCGTGAAAAGTAAAAAGAAATTTTGGTTTTATTTTTAACAACCAAACCGAAATAGCACTGATTAATGTATTAGAACTATTTAAATGAATTAAATCATATTGAGAGTGTTTCATAATTTGATATAACTTTTTAATAAAGTAAAGTGAATCAAGAATGCTAAAATTTCTTTTAAGTTCATCTAAGTAGTAGTAATTAACACCTTTTTTTTTCAATTCAGCAAACAAGAAATCACCCGTTCCCGCAGCAACATCTACATCATATCCACGCTGCTTTAATTTGGATGCAAGATTTAATACGAATACTTGTGCTCCACCTATATCAGCTTTTGTTATTACAATAAGTATTTTCATTTCAGTTATTTATTTTTCCAAGTGTATTTCGTTAATAATTTTGACTAATCGCGAAGTCATTTCTTTTATATCAAACTTTTTAGATTGTTCCAATCCTTTATCAATTACCTTATTATAAAAATCAGGATTGCTTTCTAATTTAAGAATATCATTAGCAAAAGCAGTATGATTATCGGGGTCATGAATTATTCCACCTGTTCCAACTACTTCCTTAAGTGAAGATTTATCAGAAGAGAGGACAGGGATTCCCGATTGCATAGCTTCTAATGGAGGGATCCCAAACCCTTCATAATACGAAGGAAATATAAAAGCAAAGGCATTAGAATAAAGCTGAGTTAATGTTTCGTCATCGACATAATTAAAATATTTTATATTATCCTTATGCTTTTCAATTTCTTCAAAAATTTCCTTTGATAAAAATCCCGGTTTTCCAACTACGACTAAAATTAATTTACTTCCTGCATCTTTTATAATATCAAGAATTTTAATTATACCTAATACATTTTTCCTTTTCTCAACAACTCCGACATATAGCAAATAGTTTTTATCTATCGAAAGCTTCTCTTCAAGTATTTTTAGCGCATCTTTCTTTGATGATGTTGAATTAAAAATTGTGGCAGAAGTATTATAAACCACTCTTAACTTTTCTTCAGGCACATTATAATAATTTATTAAATCCTCTTTTGATTGCTCCGAAACCGTAATAATCATTTCGGCTTTTTCTAACGAAGGAGGAAGAAATATTGATAAATATTTTTTATAAAAATATGGATAGTATTCTGGGAATATTCTGGGAATAATATCATGTACTACTGTAATAATTTTTGTTTTACCAATATCAACTAATGGAACAACTATATTTGGAGTTAATAATAGATCAATCTTATGTTCTTTCAATAATTTTGGCAATTCATAATTAAACCAAATAATTGAATATAGTTTCATCGGAATAAAAGATTCATTCACATTTACAATCGTAAAAAACTCATCATCAAAATTTATTTCTGTATTCGTGAACAGAATATAATCGTTTTTATCATCATGATTATTAGGCAGTTCCAATAGAAGATTTTGGAGATACCTCCCTGTACCTGTAATTTTCCTATCTAATACTCTGCCGTCAATTCCAATTCTCATGTTTTTAATCTAACCTCTATCAAAATAATTTGTTTTACCAAGTCTTCCTGAATAAAAATCTAAAAATGCTTTTGATACAACAGTAAAATATTCTTTCTTATTCGAACTCATAACATACTTAATAGAAAATGCTAAAAATAGATATATATATGAAATTACTCGCCACACCGGATAATTCTTCTTAATAAAATAGAAACGATTCCTTGTGCTGTAATAAAGAGGCAATAAATTTGAATCTCTTCCTGTTGTAGAACACACTTTATGAAATATTTTAGTTCCATCCGTGAATAATATTTTATAGCCCGCTTTTATTGTTCGAGCACAATAATCAGTATCTTCGAGATAAAGGAAGTATTTTCCATCAAGAAGACCAACTTTTTCTATCACTTCTCTTTTAATCAATAGATTGCACCCGGAAGCAAATGAACAAAATGTATCTTTACTATTATTAGGAAGATTAAGATCGAATCCCGATGCTTTTATTTTGCTGATATGTCCACCGCTATACCAAGAAACATCTTTTTTATCAAAGTAATTTATTCTACAAGTTACAATACCAACATCGGGATATTCTTTACTTTTGTTTATCATAACTGAAAGAAAATCTTGTCTAACTACCGTATCATTATTAAGTAGTAAAATAAAATCAGCTTTATTTTCAAGTGCATAATTAATACCCAAGTTATTCCCGCCTGAGAATCCAAGATTACTTTCTGCAATTATAATCTTATCAATAAAATCGCTATACTCTTTTTTAATTACTTCTATATCATTCCCCGAAGAATTATTATCGACTACAATAACTTTATAATTCGGATAATCGATTTTCTTTAATGATTTCAAACACTCGAGTGTATCCGAAACGCCATTGTAATTAACTAAGATAATGAATACCTTTTGCAAAATCATGTCAGTTTTGAATTACGAGTAATTTTTAAAATGCTCAATTCCTTAAAGTAATTTTTTTCTTGATCAGTCATAACATATATAACTATATAATAGAAATAAATAATCACAGAAAGAATACCGAAATAACCTATTTTTAAATACTCAAAAAGCAAAGAAGAGAGTAGTAAAAATATTATTATTGATGCAAATTTCAAATTCACCATAGAATGAATAGGAAAAGTAATAGATTTTTTTGTTACTATAAAATATGCAATGGCAACAAATCCATTAGTGAATAAAGACACATAAGCAGCTCCAAAAACCCCGAACTTTGGAATTAAAAAATAGTTTAAAATGAGGTTAAGTATAGTAGCAACAAAAACTATTTGCATTCTCGTTTTCTGTCTTTTGGAAGTCGTAAGTATTAATCCATTTCCCTCAAAGCAAAATCGAATAAAAACAATAAATGCAAATATTCTTAAAACCGGAATTGCCATATTATATTCTTCCGTTCCATAAACAATTCCTATAATGACATCTGCAAATAAATAAATTGAAATAGAAATAGGAAAAGAAAGAATTAACAAAAATTTATTAAATATTTCGCTAAGCTTCTGCCACTTTAAATTATTTTCCGAATTTAAACGTGAAAGAGTTGGGAGAAGACTATTTATAATAACTTCGGGAATTAATAAAGGCAGCACAATTAATCTAAAAACAGCTTGATATATACCAACGCTTTCTTCTCCTTTGAGAAAAGCTAATAATATTGTATCTAATTGGAAAAATAGATTCCCAAATATTAAAAACATACCAAATATCATAACCTGTGAGAATACATTTTTAGTCTCCTTAAATTCAACTTTGAATTTTAGATTAGGGACTAAATGATAGGCATAATAAATTGCTATGAACATACCTAAAAGTCGAGTAGCAGAAAAAGTAATTGCAAGTACAATGATATTTTGCTTTAAAAATATTAGGAGCATTATAATTACTAAAGCACCAAAGTTAATAATAAAAGAAACTTTTGCTTCATATTGAAGTTTTTCATTCCCTTTATACAGAGCATATAAAAAATTTGTAAGTGTAGTAAATGATGCATAAAAACTAAATATAATAATCAAGTATTTCGTTTGAACATTAAAATCGCTAATCA
>JBAYVI010000038.1:0-23893 GCA_041674625.1 Melioribacteraceae bacterium
AAAAGCCCTTTCTGGAAATTTTCAATTCTAAAATGTTCATTCGGAGAATGAATATCATCCGAATCTAAACCAAATCCCATAAGTATTGTTGGTGCATTTAATTGTTTTGCAAATTCAACAACGATAGGAATTGAACCACCTTCGCGTGTGAATACTGCTTTCTTTTTAAATGCTTTAGCAACAGCATCCGCAGCAATTTTCATAACTTCATTTTCAATTGGTATCATTACAGGGTATCCACCATGCAATGAAGTTACTTTTACTTTTATATTTTTGGGAGCAATTGACTTAACAAATTTTTCAAAAAGTTTTGCAATCTTATCAGGTGTTTGATTTGGCACTAAACGCATGCTGATTTTTGCAGATGCAGTTGAAGGAAGCACAGTCTTAGCTCCTTTTTCGGTAAATCCACCAATGATACCATTGCAATCTAAAGTCGGACGAGACCATAATCTTTCTAACGTAGAATAACCTTTTTCGCCAAATAATTCTTTAACACCAAGGTCTTTAGCATATTTTTTATCTGAGAAGTTAAGAGTCTTAATATTTTCCTTCTCATTTTTCGTTGCTTTGATTACATCATCATAGAATCCGGGAATTTTAATTTTTCCATTTTCATCTTGAAGTTTCGAAATAATTCTTGCAAGTTCATTAATCGGATTAGCTACGGAGCCACCAAAGCTTCCTGAATGTAAATCTCGATTCGGTCCGGTAACTTCGAGTTCCATGTAAGTTAATCCTCTCAAACCATAACTTATAGTTGGAACACCTGCAGCATACATACTTGTATCAGAAATTAAAACTGCATCACATTTCAAAAGTTCTTTCTGTTCCTTTAGGAAAGGATATAAACTATCACTACCAATCTCCTCTTCACCTTCGAGAATAAATTTTACGTTTAATGGAAGTTCACCATTCATTTTATTGAAAGCTTCAACAGCTTTTAAATGAATAAAATTTTGACCTTTATTATCATTAGCTCCACGTGCATAAATTTTACCATCTCTTACTTCCGGTTCGAAAGGAGGACTTTTCCATAGCTCAATAGGATCAACAGGCTGAACATCATAATGCCCATAAATTAAAACAGTCGGTTTTCCTTTTTGGCTGAGGTTTTCGCCATAAACTATCGGATGCCCTTTTGTCTTGAAAATTTTTGTTTTTTTCATTCCGGCATCTTTTAATTTCTGCTGTAAATACTCAGCACATTTTTGCATATCATCTTTCTTAGAATCTAACGTGCTGATACTTTCTATTTTTAGATAGTCATACAATTCATTAACGTATGAATCAAAATTACTTTTAATGTAGCTTAAAACTTTCTCCACAAATCACCTCAATCATTTGGTTTTAGAAAAGGTAAGTATTACTTTTATCAATCATTTATTATAATAAAATAATTGCATAAAAAAAATCTTAAAAAAATATTAATTTGCATCATTCAATATACTAATATAACTAAAACGTGATATTATTCAGATATATAATAAAAGAGCATTTAGCACCATTCCTATTTGCTGTGTTTACACTAATGTCGGTGTTCTTACTTCAATTTATGATGAAGTTTGCCGACAAGTTAGTGGGAAAGGGATTAAGTTTCTGGATTATCACAAAATTAGTCGCTTATAACTTGGCGTGGATGGTTGTATTAGTAGTTCCAATGGCAACTTTAATTTCCACTCTAATGGCATTTGGGACAATGTCCCAGAATAATGAAATTGCTATTCTAAAAGCATCTGGAATAAGTTTATATAAGATGATAATCCCCCCAGTACTCTCAAGTATTTTATTAGCTGGGCTCTTAGTTTTATTTAATAACCACATTTATCCTGATGCTAATCACCAAGCGCGATTATTAATGCAAGATATTTCGAGGAAAAAACCGACTCTTTCATTAGTCCCGGGAGTATTCTCCCAGGAAGTTAGCGGATATTCAATTCTTGCTCGTGAAGTCGATCAAAATACAAATGAGCTAAAAGACGTTACTATCTACGATAATACATATCTTCCAAAGATTAATATTGTTACTGCTAAAAAAGGCAAAATATTTTTCTCGGTAAAAACCAAAAAATTAATTTTAGATCTTAATGAAGGCGAGATTCATGAATCAAATAATTTACTAAAAGAAAATTATAGGAAATTAATATTTCAGCGGCATAAAATAACTATGCCCGGAGATCAATTTACATTCGAGCAATCAGCACCCGGTGGACCAAAAGGCGACCGTGAATTAGGCGCTTCTGAAATGTTAGTTATTACTGATAGTTTGGAAATTATTAATAAAGAATTAACAAGCGACTTTAATAAAATTGTCAGCTCATTTAGAATTAGGAAAATTCCTGAAGTTCATAATGGCGAAAAAATAAGTAAGGAATTTTTAATTTATCGAGTTGCTGAGAAGATTAGAAATCAACAAAGTTTAATAATGAGTAACCTCGATAGGATACAATTCAATATCCAAGAATCTAACAGCTATTGGGTGGAAATAAATAAAAAATATTCACTTCCTGTAGCGTGCATTATTTTTATTTTTATAGGAGCACCTTTAGGGATAATGACTCGTAAAGGTGGATTCGGAATTGCAGCAGGAATTAGTCTATTCTTCTTTTTAATCTATTGGGCATTTTTAATTGGTGGCGAAAAATTAGCCGATCGTGGTCTATTCTCTCCTTTCTGGGGAATGTGGAGCGCAAATATTATTATGGGCATTTTAGGCGCAATTCTAATAGTCAAAAGTGCTAAGGAAGCAATATTCTTAAATTTCGATTTCTTTAAAAAATTTGTGCCAAAAACTTGGCGCTCCGAGGAACCGGTTAATGAAAATAATTGACCGGTATTTAGTAAAACAATTCCTTGGTACTTTATTATTTGGGATATTAGCTTTCACTCTTCTATTCGTAGTTATTGATATGATGGAGAATTTAGACGATTTCATTGACCAAAATGTACCGGCGAGATTAATTTTTGAGTATTATTTTGTTTTCATGCCTGAAATAATTCGATTGATGACTCCTGTATCTATTCTACTTTCAGCACTTTTTACTTCGGGTAAAATGTCAAATCTAAATGAGCTTACTGCATTGAAATCAAGTGGAGTAAGCTTATATCGATATATGGTGCCTTTTGCTATAACTGCATTTATTCTATCTCTCGGCTCTGTTTATTTCGGTGGCTATACTGTTCCTGCCGCAAATAAACATAAAATATATATCGAACAGACTTATATGAAAAAAGGGATTGTATATGCAGGAAGTAATATTTATTTCCAAGATTCGAGAAACAAAATAGTAACAATAAATCATTTTGACGTTCAACAAAATCAAGCTTCTCAAGTAAGTATCCAAACTTTCGATACAAAAAATACTACAAAAATGATTCAAAGAATTGATGCAATTAGAATGCGTTATGATTCATCTACAACGACTTGGACCCTATTTGAAGGAATAATTAGAACCTTTACAGACTCTACCGAACACGCTGAGATCTTTCCAACTAAAGTTGTTAAGGATATTAATTTTAGTCCAATGGATATAATTAAAAAGCAGACAAAACCGGAAGAGATGACTTTAACTGAATTATCTGAATATGCCTCGGAGCAAAGCAGAACCGGAAACGATCCAACAAATATTCAAATAGAATACCATTCAAGAATCGCTTATGCTTTTGCAGGTATTATTGTTGTTCTATTCGGGATTCCAATTTCCGCCAACAAAAGAAAAGGCGGTATGGCAATGCAGTTCGGAGTAAATCTATTAATTACTTTTATCTATCTAGTTTTTATGAAAGTAAGCCAGGCATTTGGTAAGAATGGTGTTGTGAGTCCATTCATTACCGCATGGTTAGCTAATTATATTTTTTTGATTGGTGCTTTAATTAATATATACAGAGTTCGCAAATAGTTATTTGTTTTTAAGAATGAAAACTCCATCCCAATTTTCATTCGGTTTATTCTCAATAAAATAAATACATCTATCAATAAAGACTTTCGAGGTTTGATCCGAAAACTTTCCATAACATTCGTTAAAAAATATTATTGCCTCTTCAAATTTTTGATTTCTATATAGTGAAAGTGCATTTGCAAATATGTTTATCATATTAATTTTTTCGGGTACAATTAGATCTTTAGTAGAAACTAATTCATATATGTTGGTTGTTATCTCTTTTCCTTTAACTTTTATAGAATCAATTTCCCTTGTAATAAACTCATCCTTAATTAGCTCATAAGTGTTCTCACCAATTAAAATATTGGTAGAATATATTTTATTAACTGATTCTAATCTTGAAGCAAGATTTACGTTATCTCCCATTACCGTATAATCAAATCTCTTCGATCCTCCAATATTACCTACTATTACATTTCCCGAATTTATTCCAATCCTTACAGAGAGAATATTTTCATTATTAAGAGAAAACCGTTTATTAAGTTCAACTAACTTGTTTTGCATTTGAAGAGCAGTAGAACAAGCATTAATAGCATGGTACTTTGATTCAATCGGAGCACCCCAAAAAGCCATGACGGCATCACCAATATATTTATCCAAAGTTCCCTTATTTGATAATACTATCTCTGTCATTTCAGATAAATATTCATTTATAAATGAAACTAATTCTTCCGGTTTTTTTGATTCAGAGATTGAAGTGAATCCTGCAATGTCGCTGAATAAAATTGAGAGCTCTTTTCTTTCTCCCCCAAGTTTTAGTTTTGCCGGATCTGATATTAGTGCATTTACAAAATTTTCGGAAACATACTGTCCAAACATTCCTTTAATTAAATTTTTCTGTTTCCTTTCAACAATAAAATTATAGGAAGTTGCTGTTACATAAGACAACAACAATGCTAAAGAAGGACTAACTACATTTAATAATAAATTATATTTTGTAAATAGAAATATCGAAAAAAGATATATAGAATAGACAAGTAAAAGCACTATTACAATTGATAATAATTCGATAGCTAAACTTAATCGTAACTTAATTTTTTTCGTAAATGTTATTAAATAAAAAGAGATAAAACTAATAAAGAGTAATATTAGAAATTCAGAATTTCGAGATTCACCGCTAATAAAATTTCTATCAAGAATGTTTTGAACCATTGTTGCATGAATTTCTACACCGTACTGAAAATTATCTCCCTGCATACCTGTAGGAGAAAATGAAGTTGCAAAAACATCTCTATCTTCAGGCATAGTAGAACCAATAAGAACAATTTTATCTTTAAATATTCCTTCATCTTTAATCATATCCCAATTATTTAATTCACTTTCGTAATATATTTCATCGGCTGTCTTAAATGAACTATCATCAATAATGTCAACAAATTTATAATAAGGGAAACTCCTTAAACCGGAATAGTAATTTATAAGGATATCAGATTTCCCAAATGTCGGAATTTTAATAGAATCGAAAGAAAAATAATTTTCGTTTTTTTCAACTACATAATTTGAAGGTTTATTAAAATATTTATTTAATATTGCAAAACTGAATGAAGGTACTAAGAAAGAGCTTTTAAGGTCATAACGATCCTCGAAATATGGTTTATATTTTCTATAAACCTGATCGTTATCACTAAATAAATTTACAATCCCTATCTGAGTTCCGGGTTGATAAAAAATATTTTGAAAATTCTGGCTTATTATTCCGGTAGTGCTATCGTAGGAAATGATTTGCGTTCTATCTTTGCTGCTTCTATTCTTCCAAAATCCCGATTCTAAATCAAGTAACATATTTTGCTTTTCGTAATCCAACTTACCAGAGAGAACTACATTATCATATTTTTTTATTGCTCTTAGAAATGTGGAATCGTTTGCAGAATCGAATCTATCACGATCTGACATAATTATATCGATGCCGATTACCTTTGCACCAGCTTCGGAAAGATTTTTAATTAATTTAGCATATAGAAACCGGGGCCATGGCCATGCGTTATATGGTGCAGGTATTTGTGTATAGGAATCTTTTTCAATCTCTACAATAACTACTTGAGGGATTTCAACACTTCTTTTTCCTCTCTCTTGAAATCGTTTATCAATAAGATTCAATTCAATGTTTTTAATAAATGATAATTGGAAAAGATAGTCTTGAGTGATTATCAATACTAAAAAAAAGGAAAGAAAAGCTATACTTAACTTAACTACTCTTTGTGAAATAAGTTTATGGAAAAATATTTTCATTAAGTTAAATATTATATTGAGCAGTTACTCCAACAATGGAACTATTACTTCTTCCCGGGATTCTATAATAACGTGCTTGGAAAATCAAATCTAAATTTTTTATAACATTGTAACTTGCTATAAAATCAAACGCCTGACGCTCTATATCGCCAAATGTTGGACTAAACACAGCCGATAACTGCAATTTATTTTCTAAGAGTAAATATTTTCCACCGATGGAAAGAGAGAAAAAATCGATATTTTTAAGACCTATTTCACTTGAATAATAAGATGCACTAAAAATTGAAGATAAGTCCGAAGCCCAAGTACTATTAACCTGCAAATTAGTACTATTATAATTTGCATCTGTATTAGAGAAACCATTATCATCTCTGCTAGAAGTAGAAAAACTTAGATTGGCAGAATGAGGTATTTCCAAAGTAAATCTATATCCAAAATTAAGAGTGAATCTATTCGATATATCGTCAATTGCATAATTGCCATAAACTGGATCGAGTATATTCAATCCATTATTATTATCAAATCGATAATATCCAACTGTTATTGAAGGAAAATTAAATCGTGGGAAATATGAAACAGAAGAGCTGAAAGTTGAATAATCAGTCGTAGCAATTTTTGTGTTTTGCAAATTATCGCTTAGTAATTCAAATCCAAGTGAAACAAAAAGTTGATTCTCTAATAGTCTTATTCTATCAGAGAAATTGAAACCTTTTACATCTGTCCTTAAGAAATTCTGACCGAAAGATTGAAATTCATTTCCACGGTAAATGTATGATAATTTCAGATTATTGCTAAAATAATTTAGAGAAAGAGCACCTTCAGCTGCAAGCGAAGAAAATTTTTGAGGATTCAAAGGACCAATGTATTGATTGATTGTAATAAACTTACCAAGGTAATCTTTCACTTTTTTTACATCATTAGGATCAATATCTATAAAACTACCTGCGCCGAAAATAGAATCAATTTGAGTATCTGTAAGTGAACCACCTGAAATATCTTTATTTATTAGACTAAATGCGGCTTCACCGGATAATACAATTCTTTGATTATCGATACCCACAAAAAGATCAGAACCAAAAACAAGATTTTCTTGAGGACGAGCACCGAACTCTATAGAACTATTTTCGTCTTTTGAATGTAGATAAGAAAAACCAAGTTCAAAATTTTCTCTTGATCCAAAGGATGGTCTGATCGCAACTATATTTCTTTTGAAAGTTCCGAGATCAACTCTGCCAAACGGATTTGAATATCTTAGTGAATCAATTCTTATAACATTAGATTCCAATGGAGCATCTTTAGAAGAATAAGTATCTAAAAGCTTGCCTTCAATCTTTCTTAATGTTTCTCCGGCAGCCGCTTGAATATTGAAAACACCAAAATCTAAAGAACCATTAAATCCTCGTACTCTCTTTCCATCAAGGATTAAACTTGGGAAACGAGGATAGGTATCACCGGCTTGTAAACTAAAGCGATCTTCCTTTTCCATACTAAAAGAAAATCGATTCACAGGTTGTAAATAATTTTTTTCTTCTGATGAAAGATAGATCATTGCATTCGCGGACCAATCTTTATAGCTTCCATTAAAATTTGCAGTTAGATTATTATAAAAGATTGAGCTGCTATTATAATTCTCATTTCTTGATTCACCTTTTATATTCCCATTATAATTAAATTGCGAAAGTTCAGCTTCAGCAACTGAAGATGAAATCAATTCAAATTGGGTTTGCACAGAATGGTATAATAAACCTGTAGAATCATAGACTTCTGCTTTGATTAAGTAATTTCCTATTGGAATTAGCCCTGAATTATTTTCACCACTAAAAATTATCAAATCCCCAGCAACAACGATATACTCGCTAACATCAACATCATTTAGAAATAATTTCGTTGCTTTAGGATTTATATTATTCGGAACACCTATTAAAGAAAGAGATACAAAAAATTCTTTTTCATTAACTTTTTCACCTTTCTCCGGTGTAAGGATAATTATTTCTGAATCTTTTGGGGAAGGTGCTTCAATTGAAATTTGTAAAGGGGTTTCAGAATCTAAAAATTCTGATGGGTAATAAGAAATATTCCCATCGGATAGCGTAATAATTATATAATATTCCATAAATGGCGCTTTAACCCTATCGCTTGGTATAGTAACTTTGGCTTGATCTGAAACAATTAACATTTCTGATTTAATATATTCATTCATCCCGAATGATCGATATGCAAGGGTTAATTCGCTGATAGAAGTTGTGTTTCTTAGGTCAGATTTTATATGAATTGGCAACCCTTCCCTTTGCTGTGAAATTGTAATATTCGATATATAATCGTTAACCTGAGCAATATTATTCTCGAAACTTAAGGCAAAAAAGAAGCCCACGAATAAAAATATTTTTAAAAACTTTTTAAGTAACATAGCACAATCCCTATTTTATAATATTAGCTATTACGGATTTATTCAGTGTATTCTATTTCTACTTTTCCATCAGGAGTATTAATAAATAGCTTTTTACTATTGTTCAAGTTCATAGTGTCATTAAAAGTAGTTTGCTCTTCAGAAGTTGCCGCTCTATACACAATTTGACCATCAGGGTGCACTTCTATGGTGTAACCTTCACCTATTTCTTGTTCAGCTTTATCACCTATAAGCAATTTAACAGAAGCCGATCCGTCATTTAGATGAAAAATAAATGTACTATCATCATCAAATTCAACGAATCCACTTGATCCACGAATTGAAGCCACAGCCGTAGGAGTCGAAATTAAAAATGCATCATCTTTTTGCTTTGTTACTTTAAATCCAATTACTCCTTTATCAAGGAATGAATTTTTGTTATTAATTTTTTTATCACCTTTATCGCCATAAATGAAGAGATGAGAATTTTCACGAACTGTTATTGTGCCGGAGCCATCAGTAAACAATATTGCAGCGAGGGATTTAGTACCCGTTTTTACTTCTGATTCTGCGGAGAGTGTTTGGCTTGCCTTTAGATCGATCCAAGATTCCTTTTCCAAGCCATCCTTAAAAGTAACTTCTTTAATTACCTTCTTCGCAATGGCAATTGGGTCCTTCGGGCTTTCAGCTTTTAATACACAAAGCGGAATAATAATGACAGAAAAAATAAAAATGGTAAATAACTTCTTCATAATTACGCCCCTACTTTAAATATTTTACAGAAATAATTTTTCCATCTTTTTTCAATTGCTTAATAAAATTAGCTGCTTCCAATAAGGTCTTGCCATTCCCATCTTCATCTTCTACTTCGAAAATAGGGATTGCGTTTTCTTCCTTAATTGAATTCCTTAAGTCATTAACAATAGGATTCGGAAGAATATCAACCATATTATTAATAAATCCATTTATCTCATTCAATGCATTATTTTGTATTCCGCTACCTGGACTCCCTGTCAATGCTTGGATAGTAACAGGAACAATTTTGCTATAAAGATTACTTCCGCCTCCTGTACCATTAATATGAGCAGTGACTTGAATAACAAGTTGGCTCCCCTCTAATAATTCTCTTTGCAAAACATTAGGTTCAGAAGTATTAATAGCTAATCTTGCTCCTGCATTAAAATTATTAATTACCGGTGTTCCGGAATTTAATGCAGATTCATCAGATTGGCTTTCATTCAATTTATAATTGGCTTTCACAAGATAATATTCAGCACCCTGAACTTCGTTCCATGCTATCTGAAAATCTAATGGATTTAATTCATCCCCTGAAAATGGGGAAGTAATTTCAAGTGTCTGCGCTGGGTTTTCGAAAGTTAGTGTTTTATATGTATCATCTAAAAAAGTATTTTTTTCATCAAATACTCTAATTTTAATTTCCACTTGACCAGTGGGCTTACCTATAGTTCTTATCTTATCAACAACAGAGGAATTTGAATTTTTTTCTGCAAACAAAATTTCAGAACTTCCAATTTCATCATTAAAAAAAGTCCTTGAAATAAAAGTATTTGTTTTAAAAGTAGCTACTTCAACAAAGCTTGAATTAAGGTTCTCCTTCCATGAAACTATTCCTTCCAAAACTACTTTTTTCCCTGTCGGAATAATATCAACTTGCATAATTCTTTGCTGATTTGAGAGGTTATTATCAAATAAAAATGCAGATAAATCTAATTGGCTTGTATCGAAAACATACAATTCTATTGTAGTACTTTGCGATAAAACAGATGAATAACTTAGTAAGAGGAACGAAATAATTAAAGTAACAAAACTTTTCATAAAAGCTCCTGAGGGTTTAATTACCAAACTAACCAATAAATTATATAAGGGCAAGAAAAGAATTTTCTAAAATACTTTTAGTTGATTTTCTCGTTTCCTTTGTCATTATTTATAAAACCGAATTGAGGACCGGACTGCCCTTCAATTTTTATCTCACCAAAACGAGATTCAAACTTATCGATATTTTCCTTTAATGCCTTCATCAACATTTTGGCATGTTGAGGTGTTGTAATAATTCGCGATAAAACTTTTGCTTTTTGAACTCCTGGAACAACACGTGTAAAATCTATTACAAATTCTGCGGGTGAGTGTGTAATAATTGCGAGATTTGAATATATTCCTTCTGCTTCTTTTTCTCCAAGTTCGATATTAATTTGATGCTGCTGCTCTTTATTCTGATTCATTATAACCCCATAATAAAATACCCACAACCCTATTAGAGTTGTGGGTATAATTTCTTATAACTAAATTGTTATCTATATTGATCTGCTTTTTGGAATGCATCTCTTGATTTATCAGCCTTACCAAGATTAGCATAAATTTTACCTAATAACTCCCAAACAGCTGGTTCTTTTGGATTTGCTTCCAAATATTTTTCCATGTGTGGTAAAGCTAATTCAAATTTTTGTTTATACGATTCATCTTCTTTACCTTCAGCTTCGGCAGCTTCTCTTACTTGTGTTCCCCATCTTACATAAGTAACAGCAAGGTTATAAATTGCATTTGTATATTCAGGATCTAATGAAACAGCTTTAGCGAATTGAGTTTCAGCCGCTACATAATCTTTTGCATTTAATAAAAGCACACCATAATTATATCTATAATATTTATTTTCAGGGTCTTTGTCGATACCTGCTTTGAATGCATCCATAGCAACATCTAATTTATTAGCGGCAATGTATGAATTTGATAATCTCAATAATATTTCGGAATCATCAGGATATTCTTTTCTTCCTTCTTCAAGAAGCGAAACAGATTTATTAAACCATGTTGTGGCAGTTGTACTATCAGAAACACTTTTTGATGTTTTAAAATCATCCATCAATTTATTGCCTTTATTCATATAAAGTTCACCGAGCATAGTATAAACATCTGGACTTTTTGATTTCTTGAGACCAATCTCTAAAGGAGTAATTGCTGAATCGGGTTTTTGCATATTTAAGTATGCATAAGCTAAATTGATATAAGTAGCACCTGAATCGGGTTGGCATGCAATTGCACCATTAAATTGTTTTACAGCTTTATCAAAAAATATTTTTTGGCTATCCGGAGTCGATACTTTGGTAGCTGTATTAAAGTAACTTACACCTTTATTAAAACCTGTTGCCCAATAATATTTTTTAGAGTCGGTAATTCCCTGTGCGAATTTTTTGCTAACTGCAAGAGACTTATCGTACATTTCAAGCATTTGCATCATGTTTCCTTCTTCACCATAAAGGAAACCAAGTAAGTAGTAACCTTCATCGCTGCTTGGATTTTTTTCAACTTCTTTTAATAATGATTCTTTTGCTTTGTCATATTGTTTTTGATTTATATACAACTTAGCACCGGTCAACTCGGCAGAAGCACATTGAAAGGCAGAAAAACCAAGACCCATCGACATTATGCTTAAAATAATTAAAACGCGTTTCATTTCTACTCCTTAGTTAAAATAATTTGATATTAATATCGCAATTTAACCATTTACACTACTTTTAATCAAGGTCAATTTCTAATAGATATCTTTAAAATGCTTTTGATTGAATATCAGAATTAAAAAGGATATTTTTGTTTGAAAAAAAAGAATACTATGAAAAAAGAAGAAATTATCCAAAAAGCACCAAAAGTATTACTTCACGATCACTTAGATGGTGGATTGCGTACCTCTACAATAATAGAATTAGCAAAGGAAATTAAATATAATAAACTTCCGACAAATGACCCAGGGAACTTAGCAGAATGGTTTTTTAGAGGGGCTAATAAAGGCAATTTAGTAGAGTATTTACAAGGTTTTGAGCATACAATAGCTGTAATGCAGACTAAGGAAGCTTTAGAGCGCACGGCATTTGAAATGATGGAAGATATGTATTTGGATGGGGTTTGCTATGTTGAAACTCGCTTCGCACCTGTTTTTCACCAATCAAAAGGACTTTATTATGAGGATATTGTAAAAGCCGTACTTTCAGGCTTACAAAAAGGGAAGGAAAAATTTGGCGTAGGATATGGACTTATTATCTGCGGTATGCGAAACATGAAAAACACACTTGAAATGGCAGAAATAGCTGTCAATTTCAGAAAAAATGGTGTTGTGGGCTTTGACTTAGCAGGAGAAGAGGGTGGATATCCCCCGAAAAAACATTTAGATGCCTTTCAATTTATTAAACGTGAGAATTTTAATATTACTATCCATGCAGGTGAAGCATTCGGAAAGGATTCAATTTGGCAGGCAATTCAATTATGCGGGGCTCATAGAATCGGACATGCTACAAGATTAAGAGAAGATATTGTTTATGATAATAATGGTAAAATTTTAGCTCTTGGAGAGCTGGCTCAATACATTCTCGATACTCGAATGCCTTTAGAAATTAATCTTTTAAGCAACGTCCACACTGGTGCAGTAGATAAATTAGAGAATCACCCATTTATTTCATTATATAAAGAAAAATTTAGAGTTTTCTTAAATACAGATGATCGTTTAATGAGCAATACTACTCTTACAAATGAGTATTTAACTGCGAGCAATTATTTTGGAATTAATTTAGACGATATTGAAAAACTGAATATAAATGCTATGAAATCTTCTTTTATTCCATATAAAGAAAGACTTCATTATATATATAACGTAATTAAACCCGGATATCAAAAAATCCGTGAACAACTTTTGTCACTAAAGGAATTTTAAGAACTATGTCAAAAAGCTTATTTAAAAACTACATTTATGAGTTTGATAAAAACGAAAAAAAAATATTAGTAACTTTCTGCAAGCAGGCAATTAAGCAGATGAGTGATGATAATAAATACTACGAATTTGTTAAATCATTTCAATCAATAATAGATAAAATTGATTCGAGCGGAAGTGATGTAATTAAATTTACTAAAGATGAAAAAACAAAATTAACTTTTCAATTAAAAGAAAACATTAAATTTATAAGAGAACAGACAAAGAAAGTTTGGTTTATTAAAAGATGGTTATATAAATCAATGCTTACACAATATACAGCGCTAATGGATAATCATTTTAAAGATTAAGAGAGATATTATAATGGCTAAAGAAATCAGAGCACCACACGGAACAGAATTAAGTTGTAAAGGATGGATTCAAGAAGCTGCTTTAAGAATGTTAATGAATAATTTGGACCCCGATGTAGCAGAGAATCCTGATGAATTAATTGTTTATGGTGGTAAAGGAAAAGCCGCAAGAAACTGGGATGCATATAATGCAATCATAGAATCATTAAAGAATTTAGAATCAAATGAAACTCTTTTAGTTCAATCAGGTAAACCGGTTGCTATTTTTAAGACACATGAGAATGCACCGCGTGTAATTATTTCTAATTCGATGCTTGTCCCTGATTGGGCTAATTGGGATGAATTTAGAAGATTGGAATCTCTTGGATTAACTATGTATGGGCAAATGACTGCCGGAAGTTGGATCTACATTGGAACTCAAGGAATCTTACAAGGCACTTATGAAACATTTGCTGAATGTGCTAACAAACATTTTGGCGGTTCTCTTAGCGGAAAATTTTTGCTTACCGCCGGAATTGGAGGAATGGGAGGTGCTCAACCATTAGCCGCTACAATGAATGGTGCAGCTTTTCTTGGTATAGACGTTGATGAATCTCGACTTCAAAAAAGAATTGATACTGGTTATTTAGATGTTGTAACAAAAGATTTTGATCAAGCTATGCAACTTGTTTTAGAAGCAAAAGAAGCCGGGAAAGCACTTTCAGTTGGTTTGGTAGGAAATGCTGCTGACGTTCTCCCAAGAATGATTAATGAAAATATTATTCCTGATGTTTTAACCGATCAAACTTCTGCACATGATATGTTAAACGGGTACGTACCGATGGGTATGAATTTGCAAGATGCTTTAGTTTTGAGGAAAGAAAATTCAGAAGAATATATTGCAAATGCTCGAACGACTGTCGTAATTCACATGAATGCACTTTTAGAGATGCAAAAAAAGGGAGCGATTACATTTGATTATGGTAATAATATAAGAGGCGAAGCAAAAGAAAATGGTGTAATTAACGCATTTGATATACCTGGATTTGTACCGGAATATATTCGCCCCCTTTTCTGTGATGGTAAAGGACCCTTTCGCTGGGCGGCTCTCTCCGGCGATCCTAATGATATTTATGAAACAGATAAAGCAATTATTGAAGCTTTTCCTGAGAATACTGCACTTATCAGGTGGATCGAAATGGCTCAAAAGAAAGTCCATTTCCAAGGTCTTCCTTCTCGAATTTGCTGGTTAGGCTATGGCGAACGAGCAAAAATGGGAAAGATTTTTAATCAATTAGTAGCTACTGGTAAAGTAAAAGCTCCTATTGTAATTGGAAGAGACCATTTGGATTGTGGTTCAGTTGCTTCGCCAAATAGAGAAACGGAAGCTATGTTAGATGGTAGTGATGCAATTGCAGACTGGCCTATTTTAAATGCACTCCTTAATGCTATTGGAGGGGCGAGCTGGGTTTCGGTTCATCATGGAGGTGGTGTAGGTATAGGTAAATCTATTCATGCCGGTATGGTTGTAGTAGCAGATGGTTCAAAAGATGCAGAAGAGAGATTGGAGAGAGTATTGACTTACGATCCCGGTATGGGAATTGTCCGTCATGCTGATGCAGGTTATCCTCAAGCAATTGAAAATTCAAAGAAATTTCAGATAAAAATACCAATGTTGAAATAAAAAAAATGGAGCTGATATGAAAATGAAAGTATTAATTGCCGATAAGTTTCCCGACCATTATATCAAGAAATTAGAGGAAGCAGGCATTGATGTAATTTATAATCCAAAGCTTGGTGAGAATGACTTGCCTGAAGCTGCCAAAGAAGTTGACTGCTTAGTAGTACGCTCTACAAACGTAAATGAAGCTACAATTGAAAACTCGAAAAACCTTAATTTAATTGTAAGAGCAGGTGCTGGGGTTAATAACATTAAAATAGCTGCGGCTAATAAAAAAGGAATTTATGTAGCTAATTGCCCCGGTAAAAATTCTATTGCAGTTGCAGAGCTTGCTCTCGGATTAATGATCTCCTTAGATAGAAGAATACCACATAACGTAAGTGATTTTAAAAATGGAAAATGGAATAAGGGAGAGTATTCTAAGTCAGAAGGATTATTCGGTAAGACTTTGGCAATAGTTGGATACGGAAACATTGGTAAAGAAGTAGCTAAAAGAGCTCAAGCTTTTGGAATGAATATTTATGCAAAAGATATTTCGAGAATTGAAGGATATGGCGTAAAAGATTTTGATGAATTTGATCAGATACTTCCTATCGCTGATATTGTTTCATTGCATTTACCTTCTACACCACAGACAAAAAATTTATTCAATGATAAAATGTTTGGTATGATGAAAGATGGTGCAATTCTTATTAATACTTCACGCTCAGATATTATAGATGAAGAAGCACTTATTCGAGCTGTAAAAGAAAAAAACTTAAAAGTAGGATTGGATGTTTTTAAAGGTGAACCGGAATCAAAATCAGGTGAAGTTAGTTCTAAACTAATGGAACTTGAAAATGTTTATATCACTCATCATATTGGTGCATCAACTGAACAGGCACAAAATGCTGTTGCAGAAGAAACAATTAATATAATTCTTGGTTTTACTCAGAACGGAGTAATTGCTCATTGGGTAAATCGAGCAAAAATTACTGATGCTCACTATCAATTGGTAGTAAAACATTATGACAAACCGGGAGTGTTAGCTTCAATTTTAGATGTTCTAAGACAAGGCAGCATTAATATTGAAGAAGTAGAAAATATTATTTTTGATGGTGGATTAGCTGCTTGTTGTACTCTTAAATTGCAAACTGCTGCTACGCCTGAAATGCTAACAGCAATCAAAAAAAATCCAAATGTATTAACTTATTCGCATGTAGAAATAAATTAATGTAATTTTAAAATAAGTTGAATAATTAAAGATTATTAATATAGCGGTAAGGGCTTCCTTACCGTTTTTTTTATACTAAAGAAATTTCAAAAATATCTTCAATTAACCCATGATAATAGAGTAGTTTTATAAGCTCTTTCAATCCATCAATTTCATTTCCAGTCATTTCAAAATAAACACTATCAATATTATCTCTTACAAAAGTCTCTATATTGCCGGATAGATCAATTTTCTTTAATATCTTATCTAAATTTTCTTCTACAATTTCATCTAAGTTAAGCATTGCTCTATTTAGTTTTTCAATTTTTTCTTGATTATAAGATGCTACAACAAAATTAACATAAGGATAATCAATAAGTTCTGCTATCTCATCAGAAAGACTCATTCCTTTACCAAATATTCTTGGATCAAGATTTTCATTACCCGAAATAATATAATTATCTACATCTGAAAGTTTCTCTTTTGTATCGATAGTAAATTCAGGGTTGGTAGAATACAATTCACTGAATAATATTTTAGAAAGCAAAACCTCATTTAATGTAACATCTCCGCGAAGAAATATTTTGGATAGTTCTTTTTGGTTCGGCTTGAAATAAAAATAAGAATTTGAAAGAGGACCGTCGAAGGAAACTGCTATCTTGCTCGAAACAAAAATATTTTTATTATTAATTAATTCACAAGATGGAATTAATCCAATTGCTTCTTTATCTTCATTTAATTCTTTTGCAATAAGAGAGGCGTTTTTGGTAATGAAATTATAAGTGCTTAAAGCAGGTGTTGTTAATGCTAAGAATGCAGCGAAGATATTCTGTGGTATAAAAAAATTTGTATTATTCATAAAATAAAAAAGCCGCATTCAAGCGGCTTATAAACCTCTATTATTTAAGATTTTTATCTTTGATACGTGCTGCTTTACCTGATAATTCTCTTAAGTAGAATAGTTTTGCACGTCTAACTCTACCTTCTTTTACAAGATCTACTTTAGCAATTCTTGGCGAGCTGTAATTAAAAATTCTTTCAACACCAACACCACTCGACATTTTTCTAACAGTAAAAGTTTTGTTTAAACCATTACCACGAATGCTAATTACATCGCCTTCATAAGCTTGAATTCTTTCTTTATCACCTTCCACTACACGAACGTGAACACGAACATGATCACCCGGTTTAAATGCAGGAAAATCATTTTTAACCTGATCGCTTAATAATGCTTGAATATTATCCATTTTTACTACTCCATACTATTTATTTTTTTCCAATTTCCAGTTAAAACTTTCGATTGCTCTTCTTTCCAATCTTTTATCTTTTTTTCATGTCCCGATAAAAGAACATCGGGCACTCTCAGACCGCGATACTCCGCAGGTCTGGTATAAAATGGAGGTTCTACAACTTCACCATCCATCAAAGAATCGAGAAGAGCACTTTCACTATCATTTAATACCCCCGGTATTAAACGTACAACAGCATCTACAATAATTAAAGCAGGAAGCTCACCTCCGCTTAAGACAAAATTTCCAATTGAAATTTCATCCGTACAAAACACTTCCCTTACCCGATCATCAATTCCTTTATAATGTCCTGCTATAATCATCAAATTTTCGCATATAGAGATATCATTAGCACATTTTTGATTAAATACTTTTCCTTTTGGAGAAGTAAAAACTATATGGCTATAATTTCTATCAGCTTTCAATTTTTCAATGCATTCAAAGAACGGTTCCGGTTTAAGAAGCATACCAGGTCCGCCGCCAAACGGTTTATCATCAATCTGTTTATGCTTATCATGTGCGTAATCTCTAAGGTTATGCACAAATATTTGCACTTTATTTTTATCCTGAGCACGCTTTAATATACTCGTATTCAAAGGAGAAATGAGCAAATCAGGCACAGCAGATATAATATCAATTCTCATCGTATAAAACAGTACAGCTCTCTTTAAGGAGAACTACTTTCTTTTGGATATTCACTTTTACCACATAGTCCTTCACGGCCGGGAATTTAAACTCTCTACCGGTTTTATCAATGCCTATATAAATATCATTAGCAGGCAATTGAATAACCTCTTTTAATATACCTAATTCATTTGTACCTGACATTATGACAGAACCAATTAAATCATGTATAAAAAACGTATTTTCCGGCAGCTCTACTAACTCATCGGAAGTGATAAAGACTTTTTTTCCTATTAAAAATTGAACATCCTCGTAAGTTTCAAAATTCTTAAACTTAAGAGCAATATCATCATTGATAGAAAAAACATCTTCAACATAGAACCCTTTAATCACACCAAAGACTTCAATATAAACAAGATTAAGATCAAAAAACCGATCTCTGAAATCTGAATATGGAGTGATTAGTAAGTAGCCTTCTTTTTTGGAAGCGGACATTAATTCCGCGACAAGGAAAAGCTCCTGCACTTAATCCAATATTTTTAGTATAGCTCTTTTGCCATCTTTGGCAGCAATTGCGGTCAACAAAGTTCTCATAGCTTGAGCAGTTTTGCCCTGTTTACCTATTACTTTACCAACATCATCAGCACCAACCTTCAAAGTTAGTTCGATTGTTTTTTCGTCCGGTGCACTCTGTTCTAAAGAAACACTATCCGGATTGTCAACAAGATGTTTAGCAATAAATTCAATAAATTCCTTCATGGGTATACCTATATAATAATGGAAACGGGTACATTTTTAAATGCAGATATCCGAAATCAATTATTCGTTTTCTCCGGAAGCAGTACCCTTTACTTCCGCTGCATCATTATTCTTCTTCAAATCTTTTTCAGCGGATTTCTTTTTAGCCTCTTTTTTACCGGCTAAAGCTAATTTTTTTACTTCTTGCTTTTTCTGCCAATCTTCTACTTCAGAAGCAAATTTCTCTTCCGAAACATTTTTTGATTTTAAGTTGTGTTTTAATAAAACACCTTCAGCACTTAACAAGTTTTTTACTGTATCCGTAGGTTGAGCACCAACACCAAGCCAATATAACGCTCTATCTTGATTAATTTCAACAACAGCAGGGTCAGATTTTGGATTATACAAACCAATCGCCTCAATAAACTTACCATCTCTTGGTGATCGTGCATCTGCGGCAACAACTTTATACACTGGTTGCCTTTTCTTTCCCATCCTTTTTAGTCTTAGTCTTACAGCCAAGTTTAATATACCTCCTAATTATAATTTAATTCTTAATTTACTCTAAAATTCTTCAAATTGCCAAGCATAGATTTTCCGCCTTTACCACTTAACATCTTCATCATCTTTTGCATATCGGCAAATTGCTTTATTAATCTATTTACATCCTGAATGGAAGTACCGCTTCCAATAGCAATTCTTTTTCTGCGACTTCCATTTAATATCTTCGGATTCATTCTCTCTTTTTTTGTCATCGATTGAACAATTGCTTCAACCTTAACAAGCTGTTTATCATCAACATCAGCATTTTTTACCTGTGATGATATACCTGGAATCATTCCTAAAATGGATTTTAAAGAACCCATTTTTTTAATCATCTTAATCTGCTTAAGAAAATCATTAAAATCAAATTTGTTAGTAAGAATTTTCTTTTCTAAATCTTCAGCATCTTTTTCGTCAAATTCTTTCTGAGCCTTTTCAACGAGAGAGATCACATCTCCCCTGCCTAAAATTCTCGAAGCAAGTCGCTCCGGATAAAATATTTCTATTGAATCGAGTTTCTCACCTAAACTAATAAACTTAACCGGTTTTTGAACTACTGCTCTAATTGAAAGAGCGCATCCACCCCTTGAATCACCATCGAGCTTTGTAAGTACAATACCATTAAATTCAAGCTTGTCATTAAATGCTTTTGCAGAATTTACTGCATCCTGCCCGGTCATTGAATCAACAACAAATAAAGTCTCAGCCGGATTGACAGCTTTTTTAATTGCATCTACTTCATTCATCATCTCTTCATCTACATGAAGGCGGCCGGCTGTATCAATAATTACTGTATTAAGATTATTTTCTTTAGCATATTCAATAGATTCTTCTGCTATCTTAACGGCGTTTTTCTCGCCGTCAATTGAAAATACAGGGATTTTAATTTGACTTCCCAAAATCTTCAATTGCTCAATAGCAGCAGGTCTATAAATATCAGCAGCAGTTAAAAGAACATTTCTTTTTCGTTCAGTAAGAAACTTAGCTAATTTACCGCTAAAAGTTGTCTTACCAGAACCTTGAAGCCCGACAATTAAAATGACAGTAATACCGCTTGGATTAATGGAAATTTCAGTTCCCTTTCCTCCCATCAGCAAAGTCAATTCATCATAAATAATTTTAGTGATTAATTGACCCGGAGTAATAGAAGTTAATACTTCCTGCCCAAGAGCTTTTACTTTTACATCATCTATAAATTGTTTAGTAACTTTATAATTTACGTCAGCATCAAGTAAAGCAATGCGGATTTCTCTTAAACTATCAGAGATATTATTCTCTGTAAGTTTGCCTTGACCGGTTACTTTTTTAAGAACTCGTTCAAACTTTAAGGTAATGTCATCAAGCATAAATCACGCAAACCTTAAGATAACAAAATTTGAAAATATTTCAAATCCAAATCCTAACTTTCTTTTAATGAATTAGCACCCGAAACAATCTCAATAATTTCCGTTGTAATTGATGCCTGTCTAATTTTATTGTAAGTCAATTGAAGCGACCTTATTAATTCTTTAGCATTTTCGGTAGCCATATCCATTGCGGTCATTCTGGCACCAAGTTCTGCAGTATAAGATTCTAATAATATTTTCCACATTTGAGTATTTAAATATTTCGGCAATAAAGAATTAATAATTGCTGACTTATTCGGTTCGTAAATATATTCAACGTTATCTAACTTATTATCTTCGGATGTAATTTCTGGTTTTATAGGTAAGAGCTGCTCCACCCGTACATTTTGGGCAACTACCGATTTAAATTCATTATAAACAACAACAATTTTATCAATCTCATGATTAATGAATTTGAATTTTAAATCAGCAACTAATTTAGCAGCAAAATCAAATTTGAGATGAGAGAAAATACCCGAATAATTTCCGGGTACATTATTAAAACGTTTAGAGAAATAATCTACACCTTTTTTACCAATACAATAAAGTTGTAAATTTCCTTGTCTAGCGAAGTCGGAATATTCGCCCTTAATTAAATCTTCGACTGTTCTAATAATATTCATATTAAAACCGCCGCAAAGCCCACGATCGGAAGTTACTACTACAACTGCAATATTCTTATTTTCTCTTTCTTGAATTAATTCGTTTTCAATATTTTTTTCTACACTTAATAAATTATTAAGAAGCTCGGTAATCTTTTTAGAATAAGGACGAGCATTCAGAGCATTTTCCTGAGCTCTTCTTAGACGAGCAGCAGCGACCATTTTCATAGCTTTTGTAATCTGCTGCGTACTTTTGATTCCGCTTATTCTACCTTTTATGTCCCGTAATGTTGCCATATTGAATAAAGTTTACCTTTTAAGCTGCATTAAATTTTTCGGAAAATTCCGAAAATGCTTTTTTAATATTTTCTATTGTTGGATCAGTTAATACTTTTTCTGCACGAATCGATTCAAATATTTGTGGATATCGTAATTCTGCATATTCGAGAAATTCTTTTTCAAATTTTTTCAAACTTGCTATTGGAACATTCTCAAAATAATTATTAGTCCCGAGATAAACGCTTACAACTTGTTTCTCAATTGGGAGCGGAGCGTATTGAGATTGTTTTAATAATTCAACAAGACGAGCCCCTTTTGCAAGAGTTCTTGTAGTAGCTTTATCTAAATCTGAACCAAATTTTGAAAATGCTTCCAACTCTCTATATTGCGCTAAATCCAATTTAAGAGTACCTGCAACTTTTCTCATAGCTTTAATCTGAGCGTTACCACCAACTCGAGAAACTGAGATACCTACGTTAATTGCGGGTCTAACACCGGCATTAAATAAGTTTGGTTCAAGATAAATCTGACCATCTGTAATCGAGATTACGTTTGTAGGAATATATGCAGAAACGTCTCCCTGTTGAGTTTCAATAATAGGAAGGGCTGTTAGGCTTCCGCCGCCAAGATCATCACTAAGTTTTGAAGCTCTTTCCAATAATCTTGAATGGAGATAGAAAACGTCTCCCGGATATGCTTCACGTCCCGGAGGTCTTCTTAACAATAAAGAAAGCTCTCTATAGGCAACTGCTTGTTTTGAAAGATCATCATAAACAACTAAAGCATGCCTTCCAGAATCTCGGAAGTATTCGCCCATCGTAGAACCGGAATAAGGGGCAATAAACTGAAGTGGAGCAGGAGTTGATGCAGCTGCGGAGATTACCGTTGTATATTCCATTGCTCCATGCTCTTGTAATTTTCCAACTACTTGAGCGACTGTGGAAGCTTTCTGACCAATTGCTACATAAATACAATATACCGGATTAATTCCTAATTTTTTTGCTTCTTCGGTATGAGTATGTTTTTGATTAATAATTGCATCGATCGCAACCGCTGTTTTACCTGTCTGTCTATCGCCAATAATTAATTCTCTTTGACCACGACCAATAGGAATCATTGCATCCACAGCTACAATACCTGTCTGTAATGCTTCTTTAACGGGCTGACGTTGAATTACTCCAAGTGCTTTCCTTTCAATCGGCGAGAAAAATTCTGACTCAACCGGACCTTTTCCATCGAGTGGTTCTCCTAATGGATCAACAACTCTTCCAATTAATTTTTCGCCAACCGGGAAAGAGGCAACGCGTTTTGTTCTTCTTACTTCATCGCCTTCTTTAATTAAACTGCCTTCACCAAAAAGTACACAACCTACGCTATCTTCTTCTAGATTAAGTACCATTCCCATAATACCGTGAGGGAACTCAACAAGCTCACTTGCCATTACTTTCGATAATCCATAAACTCGAGCAATACCATCACCGACCTGTAAAACAGTGCCTACATCATAAATTTCAGATTCACTTTCAAATCCTGCTAATTGATTCCTTAATATTCGAGACACCTCGTCGGGTCTTACTTCAGCCATTTTCTTCTTCCTAATTTTTCGACTAATTGTTTAAAATAGTTGCTTCCACTAATTTTTTCTTTAGAAGTTTTAATTGATTTTTGATACTTGAATCAATCACTTTATCATTAATCAAAACAATAAAACCTCCAATTAAACTGCTATCTACTTTAAAACTTATAACCACTTTTTTCTTTGTAAAATCTTCAAGTTGCTTTTGTATTTTCGATTTTGTTTCTTCATCTAAATCAATAGCTGATTTTACTAATGCGTTTACAATACCTAATTTTTCATTTTTTAATTCTACAAACCGAGAAATAATTTCAAAAAGAATATCTTCTCGATTATGTTCTATAATTAAATTAAAAAAGGTATCAACTTCAGAACTAACTTTACC
>JBAYVI010000039.1:0-23678 GCA_041674625.1 Melioribacteraceae bacterium
GAAGTAAATTCACCAGCAGGTTACTTGATACCAAAATCTGATATGAAACTCTACGAATGGATGCGAAGGCATAGTATCGAATATACTTCCGCAGATAATGCAAAAATTGATTTAAGAAAAATTACTTATTATGAAATTAAGGGACCCCTAAAGAAAACTTTGGAAGAAATAGAAATTACTATACCCGACTTAGAAGAGAAACCATCTATGAATATTGAGCTAACTAATTACTATTATTTACCTATAAAGCAATTACATAACAAAATGCTGCCATTGGCATTAGAACCCCAATCGCAATTGGGGCTAAGCAATTACCAAGATTTTAATTATCTGAAAAAGGGAAATAAATTTTCGATACTTCGAGTAAATAAATA
This sequence comes from Melioribacteraceae bacterium, assembly GCA_041674625.1. Taxonomy (GTDB): domain Bacteria; phylum Bacteroidota; class Ignavibacteria; order Ignavibacteriales; family Melioribacteraceae; genus BRH-c32. The sequence goes on from JBAYVI010000039.1 coordinate 375, forward strand.
AACCGGACTACGAAACCGAATAATTAAATATGGTCGTCATCAAATGAATCTTCGTCATCGAAAAGGCTATCGTCTATAAAATCGATATCCTCATCATCAAATTCATCCGGTTCTTCAACTGAGGGAGCATCATCTTCATCGCTTTTGGATTTTGGCGTCTCTTCACTATCATTTACCAAAGTTTCTTGCTCGAAATAGCTGCTTCGTGTGTAATTGCTGTCAAGTTTATCTAAAACGAGACCTACTAATTCATTTACAAGTGCGGCTTTCATTGTTTTTTCAGTTGTATTGGTTAGTTCTTCTTCGTTCTCCATGAATGCATCAGTTTCTTCATAAAGTTTTACTAACGCTTTTTTATCAAGCTTTGATAAATTGGAAGCAATGATCGACTCAATTTCTTTCATTACTTCTTGGTCCCAAGTACCCTCATCTTCCATTTGAGCTTGAAGGGATGCCCAAATTGTTATTTTCTTCTGTCCTGGTGCGGATTGTTTTTTCAGTATTGCAACAATATCAGCGACAGTCTTTTTTAACGGCATAACTACTAAATCTCCATTCTTTATCTTTTATATCAACTAAATTAAAAAATTTTTTGTAAAACAAAAGTTAAATATTTTTCCTATACTCCTCAATTATTCTTTTGGAGTTCTACTCATAACAAATTTTAGAGTGCCTCCATTGATAATATCAGTATGATTAATGGAGTAATTATCGATTATTTTTCCGTTTAATTCAACAGATTGAATAAAAATATTTTCTTTTGATTTTCTTTCTGCAATAATAGTAAAAATATTTCCATTTGGAATAGTGATTTCTGCTTTTTCAAATTGAGGAGTTCCAATACTATAGAGCTGATTAGCAGGATTGACCGGATAAAATCCAAGTGCCGAAAATACATACCAAGCAGACATCTGTCCACAATCTTCATTACCTGAAAGTCCATCTGGTTTATCAAAGTAAAGGGATGTTATAATTTTATTAATAATTGCTTGCGTTTTTGCAGGAGCACCTGCGTAATTATAAAGATAGGCAATGTGGTGACTTGGTTCATTGCCATGTGCATACTGCCCTATTAAACCCGAAATATCTGATGAAGCATTCTCTCCATCTATTTTTGAGTCGATGGAAAAGAGGGAATCTAATTTTGTTACAAATTCTTTTGCACCACCCATTAAATTGATAAGTCCGGGAATATCATGCGGAGCAAACCAGCTGTATTGCCATGAATTGCCTTCAGTAAAAACATCATCACGGTGATTGGAATAACGTGGATTAAATGGTACTTTCCATTTTCCATCTGAATCTTTGCCACGCATAAACCGTAGTGATGAATCGAAAAAGTTTTTATAATTATTGGAGCGACTTATAAAATATTCATAATCTTCATTTTTGTTGAGCTGTTTTGCTATTTGTGCGATACACCAATCATCATAGGCGTATTCTAAACCTTTCGAGACCGACTCGTTTTCCTTATCGGATGGGATATATCCGAGTTCTTTCCAATATTTTAAACCGAGCTTATTTTGCATAGCGCTATTTTTCATTGCTTCATAAGCGAGATTAATATCGAAACCATCGAATCCTTTTAAAATTGCATCTGTTATTATAGGTATTGCATGATAGCCAATCATAGTGCCTGTTTCGTTGCCCATAAGTTCCCATACGGGAAGGAGTCCGGTTTCTTTATAATGCCCAAGCATTGAATTAATAAAGTCATTTATTTTATCCGATTCAATTAGTGTAAATAGCGGATGAGCGGCACGAAATGTATCCCAGAGTGAAAAAATTGTGTATCGTTTATATCTATTTGTGTTCTGAATAGTGCTATCGGGAGATTTATAATTACCATCTATATCGCTATAAAGTGAAGGAGCAATAAGTGAATGATATAGAGCTGTATAAAAAGTACGTTTTGAGGATTCATCGTTTGTTGTAATTTTTATTTTTTGGAGTTCTTTTTCCCATAGACCATTTGCATATTTATGGGTGTCTTCAAAATTCCAACCGAATTTATCGGTATCTAAATTTTTCTTAGCACCTTCGATACTTGCGGAAGATATTGCTGTTTTTATAAGTATCGTTTCATTGGCAGTGGTATTATATTGTAAGAAGAGACGGAGCTTTTTACCAAAAACTTCCTTGACTTGAATATATGCAGGTGTTTTATTAATTCTTGATGTAACACTTCCATTTGCCGAATTTAATTCCGCCACAGAGGTGCTGTCGCCAGGTGATTTGGTACTTTTCCCACCTTCCAATTTAATAATATTCTCTTTTTTGCTATTGGAATGTAAAGTCAATTCCTCTTCAGTGGATAAAATAAATGAAGAGAATGGTTTTGAAAAATGAGTGGTGAAATAAACTTTTTGATCAGTCGCCCAACCTTTAGAAAATCTATAACCGGAAATTGTTGAATCATTTTCTATTTTGATATATGTATCAATTGGACTATCCCAATTAATTGCGAATCCTAGATCTAACAAAATATATGCGCTCTTTGATTGAGGAAAAATATATTTCTGAATCCCCGTCCTTTCGGTGGCGGTGAGCTCTACTTTTATTCCTGAGTCTTCTAACTCAACAGAATAATAACCTGCGGAAGCACTCTCGTTTTTATGAGTAAATTTTGATTGAACTTTTTTTGGAATAGAGGAGGGGGATAATTCCTTATCAGTAATAAAAGGAATAAAAGAGATATCGCAAAGATCGCCGATTCCAGTTCCGCTAAGATGTGTATGTGAAAATCCGGCGATAAGAGAATCTGAATAATTGTAACCAGAGCACCAATCCCAACCGCTTCTTCCATTATCAGGGCTGAGCTGTATCATTCCGAATGGTGTAACGGCACCGGGGAATGTATGCCCATGTGCTGCCGTGCCGATAAATGGATCGATATACTGTGTGAGATGTAGATCAGCAAGAGTGGAAACTACTTTTTTAACTTTCTGAGATTTGTCAATCTCAAAATCGGATGACTTTTGCCCCGAAAGATAGCGGTTGTTAGTTCTCTCATGCGAGACAACTTGTCCGTAGAGAGCTCCTATCAAACATACATCCCAGAAAAGAAATATTATAATAAAAACATTTTTCATAATTATTAACCCTTTAAAAGTTCGGGATAGTTTTGATGAATATTTATAATTAATTCTCCGAACAGTGTATTAGCCCAAGCGAACCATGAACGTGAAAATTTTTCGGGATTATCTTTATTAAAGGATTCGTGCATAAATCCGGTATTGGCGTGTGTTGTTTTAAGTGTGTGGAGACATTTTTTAATTTCATCTTTATCATCGGATGTAAGTGCTTGCATAATAATAGAGAGGTGCCAAATTTGATTAACACCTGCATGAGGACCGCCGATTCCTTCTCCTGCAATCCCTTTGAAAAAATAAGGATTCGACTGACTCAGTAAAAATTTACGTGTGGTTTTATAAAGAAAATTTTCTTTTTCTATTGCATCGAGATAAGGTAGTGAAAGCAAACTTGGTATATTAGCATCATCCATAAAAAGTTTATTGCCATATCCATCAACTTCATAAGAAATCATTTTGCCAAAATCGAGATGCTCTGAGATAGCAAATTTATTTAATGCATTTTCCACTTCATCGGCGAGAGAATTACATTCATCGGCAAATGCGCTGTCATGCTTGACGTTCAATAATATTTCCGAAAGTTGGCGCAATGAAACGACTGCAAAATAATTCGATGGAATAAGGAAAGAGAACATTGTGGCATCATCGGAAGGACGAAAGATAGAAACAATTAAACCAACTGGTACGATTGGATTACCGTAGCCGCCTCCCGCAACTGTATCGGATTGCCAACCCGTTACTCTTTGAAATTTATATGGCGATTTTTGATTACCATCTTTTCTTTGTTGCTCTTTGAAAGTTTTTAATACTAATTTCATTGCTTTATACCAGTCATCGGAAAAGACTAATTCGTCTCCGGTAGTTTTCCAATAATTATAAGATAAACGAATTGGATAGCAAAGAGAATCGATTTCCCATTTGCGTTCGTGAAGTTCGGGTTTCATATCCGTAAGGTCGCTCATCCATTCCGATTGACCCTGTCCATCATTAAAAGCGTTTGCGTAGGGATCGATTAATATGCATTTAACTTGTCTATTTATTACGCCGGCAATAAGGTCTTTTAGTTTTTCGTCCTTTTTCGTTAAGGGAAGATATGGAAAAACTTGAGCTGTGGAATCGCGAAGCCACATTGCATTTATATCGCCTGTAATTACGAATGTATCGGGTTTGCTATCGAGATACTTAAAAGTAACGGTAGTATCGAGAGTATTCGGAAAGCAATTTTCAAACATCCAAGCAAGTTCTTCATCGGTGATATCTTTTTTTATTTCAGAAATTTTTGCTTCAACTGCTTCGCTTGTAAATTTCCTTTCCGAAATAGGGGGACGCTGACTAACGAAATTAGAAAATTGAGGAAGATGTGTAGTGGATGTTTGAAGACCGAAGGAGTTATCTCTCAAACCATTTGCTAATGCGTTGCTTGATAAAGCAAGACCCGCTGCAGCGAGCCCACCCGTTTTAATAAAATCTCTTCTCGATGGCATAAAATATCCTAAATATTTATTGGGTAGAATAGTAATAAAGAAAATTACACATTCTAAACAACTAAGGGAAATCTTTTGTTAGAAAGCACGCACGAGAGTCTATTTCTGTATGTCTTGCATATTTGCAATCAACAAAGATCTCAGAAAGATGCATCACTAATTTCCACCTGACCGCTTGGACTTGATTATGGTATTACAAGTAAACCATTAGCATCATCTCCCCCGACCGAATGATACATTTTTCTCTATGCCTTCATTCCTGCCCCTTCACTTACACTTAATAATATCACTAATATTATACATGAATAATATTGATTAATTGAGTAAATTAATTAGTTAGAAAAAAATGCCCCCGTAGCTCAGTGGATAGAGCATTGGTCTCCGAAGCCATGCGCGCAGGTTCGATTCCCGCCGGGGGTACTTAATTGAATGTGTAACATTAGGATATAATGAGTCTCGAAATACATTTAATCTAGTAACTGACCATATCTATAAAAAATAAAAACTAATCCTAAATAAAAAAGAACAATCCTCTCAATATCATTAATAGAAAAATAATTGAATAAATAATTTTTTTTAGACTTGATAATTAATGGACATCCGTTTATTTTATTTTCGTGTATGCTAACATAAATTCTCAGGACTACAATGATTAAGAAATTCCTATTAATTACATTTCTTTTTGCGAGTGTAGTATTCTCTCAAGTGAATAAGACAAATACCAATAGAAAATACTCTAAAGAGACGCAAAAAGACAATATTATTCAAATTAAAAATTCAACAAATCAAAGCAATCCATTCGGTGCGCATTACATATCAGAAAACAAAGTTCCCCAAAAAACCAAACGTATTTTCTCTGAGAGAAAGAAACGAGTAAAAGGAAAAGTGAAGTATGATTCGCCTGATAAGTTTGCAGAACTTCATCGCCTTTTACGTACACCTGAAGGAAAGGATTTGCCTGATTATCCTGCAAATTATGTGTTTAGAGAACTTGAAATTGCAAATAGTATAAGTAGTCTTAAAAAAGCATCGTCGCTCGAATTTATCGAGAGAGGACCTGGGAACGTAAGTGGTCGGACAAGGGGAATTGTAATAGATATAGCTGATCCAACACATAGCACCTGGTTCGCTGGTTCGGTAAGTGGAGGTATCTGGAAGACTACGAACAAAGGTCAAAATTGGATTAATAAATCACCTAATTTGTTGAATCTTGCCACTACTGTATTAATGCAATCAAAATCTGATGCTAATATTATCTATTGCGGTACTGGTGAAGGTTTTTTTAATCTTGATGGTGTAAATGGTGCGGGAATATTTAAGTCCAACGATCATGGCGAAACTTGGAATCAATTAATATCCACAGTCGACTTGAAATTTGGAAATATTAATCGAATAATTGTAAATCCAACAAATCCCGATATTTTGCTTGCTTGTACAAATCCGCATTCATATAATTCTACTGATTCAAGTCCCGCCAGTATTTATCGTTCAGTCAATGGGGGAGTATCATGGATAAGGACTTTCAGTAAAGGGGAATCTAGAATTCAAGATCTCCAATATGATCCTTCTAACTTCTTAATTCAGTATTGTGCAGTAGAAATGGATGGGGTTTATAAATCGATAGATGGAGGATTGAACTGGACGAAAACATCATTAACTGCAAAAGATGAAGCCGGCAATGGATTTGATATTTTTGGAAGAATAGAGATTGCTGTTTCTCCATCAAATCCGAATTATATTTATGCTAGTGCAGAAGGTTATACAGGTTCTTCTTTATTCATATCTGAAAATAAGGGAGAGGATTGGTTTACTGTTATTTCAGAAGATGGGGAAGAATATAATTGGCTTGAAGACCAAGGTTGGTATGATAATGCAATTGCAGTGCATCCATATGATGAAAAAATTGTTTTCTTCGCAGGTGTAGATATATGGAAAGCAGAAATTAAAGATATTGAGAAGACGGATACTACTCGATATGCACAATTTTTCAATATAACAGATGGATATAATCAATATGGAAAACCATATGTGCATGTAGATCACCATAGTATTTATTTAATTCCAATTACAACACAAAACCCAAAAACATTTTGGATAGTGAATGGTAATGATGGAGGTGTTGCATATTCCCCAAATGAAGGGACTAATTGGTATGGAAATTCTACAAGCACTAATGGAAAAAATGGAGGATATAATACAACTCAGTTTTATGGTGTTGATAAAATGCCTGGAATTGATCAATATATTGGTGGTACTCAAGATAATGGAACTTGGTTTTCTCCTTCAAATTCATCAATTAATAAAACAACAAGTTATCGTGAGGTAATTGGAGGAGATGGTTTTGAAGTAGTTATTAATTATCAAGATCCTTTAAAAATAATTGGTAGTAGTCAAAATAACCAATTTTCCAAAAGTATTGATGGAGGAAACACATTTCAATATTCTCCAAGTGGACTATTAGATGTAGGTGCAGGTGCCGGAGGATTTCTTTCGCAAATTGCTAATTCTAAAACAGACCCCGATATAATTATGACAACCGGAATTAGTGGTGCATGGCGATCTGAAACTTTTGGTGATTCATGGTCTAAAAGTATAATGAAACCAGAAAATGATTGGAAATTCCGATATACTTATACTCCTATTGAAATTAGTATTGCAAATCCACGAATTGTATGGGCAGGAGCGTTATATTCCTATAAAAAAAGTTATTTGTTTTTATCTCAAGATGGAGGAATAACTTTTGATTCCGTTAATATTCCTTTCCCATCAGTAGCAAATTTTGGTGGAGGAACTATATCGGGGATTTCTACACATCCAACTGAATTGAATACAGCCTATCTTACATTTTCATTTTATAATCAACCGAAAATAATTAGGACAACGGATTTAGGAAGGACATGGGAAGATATAACGGGATTCAGTTCTAATAATGGTAGTTCACGTGGATTTCCTAATGTTGCCACTTTTTGTGTCTTAGCATTTCCTAATTCAAGTTTATTATGGGCTGGTACTGAAATAGGTTTATTTGAATCTACTGACAATGGGCTTTCGTGGAGCAAATTAACGGGTGATTTTCCTTCAGTTGCAATTTGGGACATGAAAATTGTAGATGACCAAGTGGTGATTGCTACTCATGGAAGAGGCATTTGGACCGTTGTGCATCCTGAAATAAAAAATTATAAACCGGCGGTTGTTACATTATCTCCATTAATTCTAAATGTAACTTATAATATTGGAGGAATAGTTTCTATTAAGTCTAATTTAAGAGATTCGTATGATTCTACTCACGTTATGGTTAATGGCAAAATAAAAGGAAAATTTGGTGAATTACCAAAGGGGGAAAAATTAATTAATTATGTCCCGCTAAATTCTGTAGTAGATACTATTCAGATAATTGCTTACAAAAACGATCTGACTTATAAATCATCTTTCGGTTTCCAAAATATTTATCAATACAAGAAAATTGTTAATAATTACGACAATAATTTTGAGGATGATAGAATAGATTTTTATGGTGATGGAATAAGTGTACTTAAAATTGATGGATTTTCAAAGGCTGCTCATTCTGAACATCCATATTTAGTAGGAAAAGAATATTTTTACAATCTTTTAGTTCCTATTGAAATTAGTTCCTCTGAAAAAAAGACAATTTTGGAATATGATGATATTGCATTAGTAGAACCCGGAGAAGCTAATTCTCAATTCGGAGATGAAGATTTTTATGACTATGTTGTTGTTCAAGGTTCTAAAGATGGAATTAATTGGGAGCCTGTTCATAAAGGATATGATTGTAGATATAATGCAAATTGGCAGATGTTTTATGAGAGTGGTGCCATCCCTGATGAATCATATTTCGTACATCATAAAATAAATCTTAATGATACGTTTGTAGAAGGCGATACAATACTTCTTCGTTTTTATCTGTTTTCTGATCCAAGCGCAACGGGATTGGGATGGGTATTTGATAATATTAAAATAGAAGGCAAGCCGACCGGCGTATTCGATGATTCAATAATCCCTACTCAATTTAGTCTTTCGCAAAATTATCCGAATCCATTTAATCCGGAAACTATAATTGAATATTCAATTGCTTCAGAGAAACATGTAACATTAAAAATTTATGATATATTAGGAAGAGAAGTAGCGAAGATAATTGATGAGAATAAATCGCCGGGACATTATAAAGAAAGATTCTCGGCAGTTAAATCGGGATTAAGTTCAGGAATATATTTTTATAAATTAAGTGCGGGTAATTTTACATCAACTAAGAAGATGATACTTCTTAAGTAATGCAGTATCAAAAATTAGTTTTAATATAGTGGACAGTGAACATGATTACTGTCCATTATCTGTTTTTTTAATCATATACTTTTTATTCAAAAAAATGATAACTGGTTTGATTTAAGCATAGATTCAGATTAGGTTAGGCAATTTTTGTAGCATCATTCAATGAAGTTTCTTCTTCTAATTTTTGAACGAATTTATCAATATTAGAAATTCTTATTTCTAATCCATCTTTTTTGATAAAATTGAAATATCGCTCAGTATCAATAAAAGACCTGGGCGAAATAAAAACCGAGTAGGATTTTATCCCTTTTTTTATGTATTCCTCAAGATGTCTATGGATTGAGAATGATTCTCTAATATGTTGCTGAGTTCCTGTAAGAAGCGTTACTTCAACTAAAACAGTATCTTTTTCTTCAACGCACTCAATATCAGGAACTCCACCGGAAGCAAAACTTGTTGGAAGACCTTCATCATCTGTAATAAAATTTGGTTTCAGATTTATTAATGGAAGCTTTTTTGATATTGCCAATGCAGTCAAGAATTCTAAACGCAAAGGTTGTTCGATTAGTCTTAGAATTATATCTTGAGAAGATCTCTTTAACGAAAGATTTAATAATTCGGTTTTTATTTCATCCCATTTATAATGATTTGTCCATTTTTCTAGTTCGGAATGTGTTGCTTTTATAGGAGTTTTGTAAAAAGATAAAGTCTTAATTAGATCAAAATCAATTTTCCCCATATAATTAAAGTACATAAGCTCATTTGAGAATGCAGGGTAGTCATTATAATTATTTAGAATATAATTTACAGATTCAATTTCTTTTGAATTTATATCAAGAAATCTTCCACCGCCGCGTAAAGAAAATAATCCGGTTAATCGCATTTTACGAATAAAATCATCCGGATAATCAGTTAGAATAGAATGGTCGTCTCTTTTTGTCTCATCCAAAAAAGAATAACAAATATCTAGAATAATTTCGTCGCTTGGTGTATAGCCATATTTTTTGCGTAGTTTTTTAATTGTCTTAAACAAATTTTCTGCATTATCGTCCTGCCAGCATAGAAGGAGAGGAATTTCTTGTCTAGATATACCTGCTCCATTAAATGACTTATCTTTATTAAGAAGTTTTATTGTTTGTAATAATAAAACTAGTGGAATGTTTTTATTTAATACTCTTCGGAAAGGATTATCTCTTTGGTATTTTGCAAATGCATTAGCAAAAACCATTAATTCATTTTCTGATTTTTCTATATTTAATAGCATTCTCCCGCTATCGGAAAATTTTATTTCTTCATCCATCCAATACCAAACAAAACCTAATTCTTTTGCAATTTTGTACCAAGTGTCAAATCGGGAAGCCCAACCTTTATCAAATCCTGCTTCCTTATGACTTTGAGGATTGCTCCGAAATACAATTTGACTTTCATTATCACTTAATTCTTTTTCATCCTTCCATTTATCTCTAATTGTTTTTGAAGCATTCATCGGCTTATATAAACCTGATTTAATAAGTATCTTTGCAACTTGTTCTATTATCTCGTTAGTCAATGTCTGATTTTCAAATTGATAAAGAACTGTGAGAAAGTTTTTTAATCTCTCTGGGTTTCTCATCGTTGTAGTTAACAGTAAGGGCTTAAAAACCGATTCTCGTTTTTTCATATCAACTAATAATTAGTAATCAATACTTCTTTAATTATTTTTTTTCTATTGTTATGGTAATTAATATAATTGCTTTCAATTTTGTGAATGTTATACTTTCCCATCCACTTTATAAGCAAAGAATTATTTTCTTCATTATAGTGGGTAACATTGGATAAGGCGAATTTAATTCCTTTTTTGTTAAGCTTGTCAATTACATTAAGCAAATCAATCTCAGTTTGAGAATTCCAGAATTTATTGTATTCACTAGATGTTATCAAGTAGGGGGGATCTAAATAAATAAAATCATTTTTTTGAAATTCTTTTTTGATAAAAAAAGTTCTAAAATCTTGAGAGGTGATTTTTATTTTTTTGTTTTGTACAAAATGGAAATAACCGTTTAATGCATTTACCACATTCTTATTAAAATCAACATTCCCAACAGGTAAATTGAATTTGCCGCCACCATTAAATCTTAGCATTCTATTAAAACCATAAATCAACAAAAGGTATAAAATAAGCGGATCGTTTTTCCCTTTGTTATTTACGTGTTCTTTTAATCTTTCATATCCTTCTTTATTATAACGGGCAAAATAAGTTTTCTTCCATTCTTTTTTAAGTGAATCCGGAATAACATCTTCTTTGAATGATTTAGAAAGATTGTATTGATTTATTAATAATTGTACTTGATCAAAAAATTTATCTGGAGTTATAGAGCAATCCATTAAAAATTTGTGGATATTAATAAGATGTTTATTACTATCACTCAAGACATATTTTTTTGCATCAATATTTAGAAATACTGTACCACCACCTACAAATGGTTCATAATAATTATTTATTTCTTTAGGGAATAAATTTATTAATTGCTTCATCAATTTATATTTATCGCCTACATAAAAGAGAGGAGACCTTAATATTTTTTTAGTCATTTCGAGTCTTAGTTACGAATAAAAATTCTTTGTGGTTATTAAAATCAGTATTGCCGGCATTAAAATGTCGATAATTTTTTTCAAAAATTTTTGTTTCTCCTTTGTTTTTTAAGATTTCCTCAATCTCGAAGAGAGTAATTTTATTTTTTGATGAATTACTTTTTGATTCATAGGTGTTATTATAAGAAACAACTAAAAATTTTGCTTGAATATCATTTACTAGTTCTCTTAATTTATCTTTTGCATTCACACGGCAATAATCACTCATATTTTCAGGTTCGGGTTTTAATGCAACTCCATGTAAAATAGGTTTATCCCACTTTGTTAAGGTTTCTAAAACATGATAAAACCTGCTATATTGCCGTGAGTTATATGGAGGATCAATATAAGCAATATCAGCTTTAATTGTTTTTGCAAGTACGTTTGAATCCTCCTGATAAATTTCAATATCACCGCCTAAAATTGGGTCAATTGGTTTCATCATGAAATTATCTGTTATGTTTTTATTTTTGAAATAAGCATCATAATGGCCTACAGTATTTGCAATTTTATCGGCAGAATAGAGCAGGGAAGAAACAAGCATGAAATATTCTCTCTTTTTTAGATACAATTTGTTTTCTTCTATATTCTCTCTAATAAAGCCAATTTTTTTTGCAGATTCAAAGCTAAAAAATTTACCACCGAAATTTTCAGAGAAATAATTATCGTTCAATTCATTTTCTTTGATGCTATTGTATTTTTCTATGATGGAATTGATTTTAAATTCAGACCATTCCTCATTCCCCAAAAATGCATTATAAATAACAAAATTAGAATGTAAGAAATCATTAATAAAAATCTTACTAAAGAATTTTATAGCAACTGCGGATACTACTCCCGTTCCGGCAAATATATCCGCAAAAGAATTCCCTGAGCATTCCTTGCTAATTATAGAAAAAATCCAATCAATTAATTTAAATTTATTACCTATATATCTTCTATTATGGAGCTGAATATAGTTTTCTTTGTATTGAGCTTGATAGATATAATTTTCTTCTATTTTTTCCGCGGTAATTTCATAATTTGATTTGTTTTCTATATTAGGAAAAAGTGTATAGGTAGAATATTCTTTTACTATAGTTTTTTTACTTTGATCAGCATCTTGTTTGTCTGGGTAGGAATAATCATAAGTGTAGATTTCTTTTAGCTTCTTTTTTAATTTTGATTGACGTGTATTATGTTTCCTGGAGTATTCAATATTTGCTTTTGTTTTATTCATATGTACTATTGATGTAAGAAGCTATTAAAAAATAAAGAAATAATATAACAAATATAATTCAGTGAAAATAAAAAAGGTCAAAAAGAAATGCACTTATAGTCGCTTAAGAGAATATTGAGGCCATTTATCTGCTTTTATCTGCTATAAAAGAGAGAAATAACTAAAAATTTTCAATATGGACAAAGCCTCCTTTTTTATATTTTGAAAAGTATTCTTATACTTACAGATTAATTTTTATTTTATTTGGACATTAGTATGGGATATATTAGAATCAAGAAGGGTTTAGACCTACCATTAACCGGTAAGCCAAAACAAGAATTATCCGGAACAAAACTTCCAAAACGTGTTGCTTTAATCGGATCTGATTATGTCGGTCTTAAACCGACTATGAATGTTGCCGTTGGCGATACCGTTAAATTAGGTGATCTTCTCTTCACCGATAAAAAAATAGAAGGGGTAAAATATACTTCACCCGGCTCCGGAAAGGTAATAGAAATCAACCGAGGCGATAAAAGAGTTTTTAATTCGCTTGTGATTGAACTCTCTGGTAATGATGAAAATAAATATAAATCATACTCCGAAAAAGAACTTAGCAATCTTACCTTAGAACAGGTAAAGGAATTATTGATTGATTCTGGTGAATGGACAGCTTTAAGAACTCGTCCATTTAGTAAGGTTGCAAGTCCCCAAAATTCACCACATTCCATTTTTGTAACAGCAATGGATACAAATCCATTGGCTCCAACTGTGGAAAAAATATTAGAAGGAAATGAAAATCACTTCAAAAATGGTTTAACAGTTATCTCAAAGCTAACAAATGGAAAAATATTCCTTTGTAAAGCTAAAGATGCAAAAATTGCTACTCCTGACTTGACACAATTATTCGTAGAGGAATTTGATGGTCCGCATCCTGCGGGACTTGTTGGTACTCATATTCATTTTCTTGATCCGGTAGGAAGAAAAAAAACAGTTTGGCATCTTAATGCTCAAGATGTAGTTGCAATCGGGCATCTTTTTACTACAGGCTCCATAATGACTGAAAGAGTGGTGGCATTATCGGGCAGTGCATTTAAGACTCCAAGGTTAATAAAGACAAGAGCAGGCGCTGCAATTGCTGATATAGTTGAGGGCGAATTAAATACCGGTGAAAATAGAGTGATTTCAGGATCAGTTTTATCGGGATATAAAGCCGATGGTGATTTTGGATATCTTGGTAAGTATCATCAACAGATTTCTGCAATTCCGGAGAATAGGGAACGCGTTCTTTTCGGTTGGGCTTCATTAGGATCTAATTTATATTCAATGAAAAATGTTGTTATATCAAAATTATTCCCAAATAAAAAGATTGAATTTGATACTGCACTCAATGGCGGTAAAAGAGCAATTGTTCCTAATGGTAATTTTGAAGCAGTAATTCCTCTCGATATTATTCCTACATACTTATTTAGAGCAATGGCAGTAAATGATGTAGAAGAAGCCGAAAAACTTGGTCTATTAGAATTAGATGAAGAAGATTTGGCATTAGCTACTTTCTCATGTCCATCGAAATTAGAATATGGACCTATGTTAAGAGAAAATTTATCAATTATTGAAAAGGAAGGTTAATTAAGTGAAATTCTTAAGAACTTTTTTAGATAATCAGGAGAAGCATTTTCATAAAGGAGGGAAATTAGAAAAGTTATTTCCACTTTATGAAGCGATTGATACCTTCTTATATACGTCAGGGAGTGTTACTTCCAAAGCATCGCACGTTAGAGATGCAATGGACTTAAAACGAATGATGCTAATGGTAGTTATAGCATTAGTACCAGCCGTTATAATGGCACTTTTTAATACAGGTTATCAAGCAAATCTCGGCATAAAAGAACTCGGTTTAACTACTTCAGTTCATTGGCAATCACAAGTAGTGGAATGGCTCGGATTAGGGCACGATCCTAATAGCTGGTTTGCAAATATGATTTTCGGAGCTTTATATTTCTTCCCTGTATATATAGTTACTTTAGCTGTCGGTGGATTTTGGGAGGTACTCTTCGCAATTATTCGCAAACATGAAATCAACGAAGGGTTTTTTGTTACATCGCTTTTATTTCCATTAATATTGCCTCCGAACATCCCGTATTGGCAAGTAGCGATCGGAATCTCTTTTGGTGTTGTTGTAGGTAAAGAGATTTTTGGCGGAGTAGGAATGAATATTTTAAACCCTGCATTAACTGCAAGAGCATTTTTATTCTTCGCATATCCGGCACAAATATCAGGTGATAAAGTTTGGGCTGCTGTTGATGGATTAAGTAAGGCAACTCCATTATCTCAATACGCTGATCCTGCCGTTACAATTGTAAATGCAAGTTATTCGTTATGGGATTCATTTATTGGATTAATTCCCGGATCAATGGGAGAAACTTCTGCTTTAGCTTGTTTGATAGGTGCAGTTATTTTAATTGTTTCTAAAGTTGGTTCATGGCGAATAATGCTAAGTATTTTATTAGGAACAGTTACTACTGTACTACTATTTAATGTAGTTGGCAGTGGAACTAATCCAATGTTTCAAGTTCCATTTTATTATCATTTTGTAGTAGGCGGATTTGCATTCGGTACAGTATTTATGGCAACCGACCCGGTATCTGCAGCATTCACAGATCAAGGTAAATGGATATATGGATTTTTAATTGGTGTGATGGTAATCTTAGTTAGAGTAGTAAATCCGGCATTCCCTGAAGGAATGATGCTCGCAATACTATTTATGAACGTTTTTGCACCGATAATTGATAAGATATTTATCAACAAAAACATTAAGAGGAGGCTGGCAAGAAATGTCGCATGATAGCACAAAAAAAACAGTTTTGGTTGCTGCCGGTGTATGCTTCGTCTGTGCGATATTAGTATCGTCAGCGACTGTATCGCTTGCCCCTAAACAGGCAGTAAATAAAAAGCTAGATAGAGTTCAGAATATTTTAGCAGCTGGGGATGTAAAAACAAATAACGAAGACCCACAGAAAATATATGCTGAGAAAATTAAACCGATTATTATAGAAGTAGAATCAGGTAGAATTTTAGATAAAAGCGAATATACAGCGGAATTAAATCCTGAAAAATTCGATATTAAGAAAATGGTAAATATTCCTGAATATACGTATCAAATACCATCAACTGAAGATGCTGCAGGTATCAAGAAAAGACCTAAATATATGGCAATCTACGAAGTAATGGGCGAGAATAATGAAGTAGAAAAATATATTTTTCCTATTTACGGCAAAGGTCTTTGGTCAACTTTATACGGATTTATCTCTTTAGATAAAGATTTGAAGGTAGTAAAGGGACTTACATTCTACGAGCATGGAGAAACTCCGGGTCTCGGCGGTGAAGTCGATAATCCTAAATGGAAAGAAACTTGGAAAGGCAAGAAAGCATTCGATGATGATGGTAAGGTAATAATTCAAGTGATTAAAGGGAAAGTAGATTATAGCTCTCCACAAGCAGATCATCAGATTGATGGATTATCGGGCTCTACTCTTACAACTCGAGGTGTGGATAACTTAGTTAGGTATTGGTTAAGTGAAAATGGTTATGCTCCATTCCTAAAATCTATGAGAAAGACAGGTGATCATGAAAAAATATAAAGAGGTATTACTCGATCCGATATTTAATAATAATCCGATTGCTTTACAGATTCTCGGAATCTGTTCGGCTTTGGCAGTTACATCTAAATTAGAAACAGCAATTGTAATGTCGTTAGCTGTTACGTTAGTTACAGCATTCTCTAATTTCTCGGTAAGCTTAATTAGAAAACATATTCCAAGCAGCATAAGAATATTAGTGGAAATGACAATTATAGCTTCCTTAGTAATTATTGCCGATCAATTGATTAAAGCATTCGCATTTGATGTAAGTAAGCAATTATCTGTTTATGTAGGATTAATTATCACTAACTGTATAGTAATGGGTAGAGCAGAAGCTTATGCGCTTCAGAATCCACCTGTCCAAAGCTTTTTAGATGGTATTGGTAATGGACTTGGTTATTCGTTTGTATTGTTATTTGTGGGATTTTTCAGAGAATTAATTGGTTCGGGAAAGCTTTTAGGGTTCTCGATATTACCATTAACTACCGAAGGTGGTTGGTATATGCCTAATGGACTTATGGTACTTGCTCCGAGTGCATTTTTTATTATAGGATTTTTAATCTGGGGAATCCGTACTTGGAAACCTGAACAGAATGAGGAGGATTAAGAATGTTTGAACATTATTTAAGTCTTTTTATAAAATCGATTTTTATCGAGAATATGGCATTAGCATTCTTCCTTGGAATGTGTACTTTCCTTGCTGTATCAAAGAGAGTTGAAACTTCTATTGGTCTCGGTATCGCAGTTATTGTAGTTCAGACTATTACAGTGCCAATAAATAATCTTCTATATCAGAATGTGTTGAAAGAAGGAGCATTAGCTTGGGCAGGACTTCCGGGACTTGATCTTTCATTTCTTGGATTAATCACATATATCGGTACGATTGCAGCAATTGTTCAGATACTAGAGATGGTATTAGATAAATATGTTCCAAGTCTTTATAACGCATTAGGAATTTTTCTTCCATTAATTACTGTAAACTGCGCAATTTTAGCAGGTACATTATTTATGGTGGAAAGAGATTATATGTTTGGAGAGAGTGTTGTATATGGAATCGGATCAGGTACAGGTTGGGCATTAGCGATAATTGCTCTTGCAGGTATTCGTGAAAAAATGAAATATAGCAATGTTCCAAAAGGGTTGAGGGGTCTGGGAATTACTTTTATTACAGCCGGCTTGATGGCTATTGCCTTCATGCTGTTTTCCGGTATTAAATTATAAGGAATTTTTAATGGACGGTTTAAGTATCGTAATCATTGGCGTAGTAATGTTTACTGTTATCGTATTATTCTTAGTAGCCATTATTTTATTTGCAAAATCGAAATTAGTTTCTTCCGGTTCTGTTACAATTAATATTAATGATGATCCTAATAAAGGACTAAAAGTGCCTATAGGTGGAAAATTATTAAATGTACTTGCAGACCAGAATATTTATCTACCATCTGCATGCGGCGGCGGCGGAACGTGTGGTGAATGCAAATGTAAGGTGATAGATGGCGGCGGAGACGTACTCCCAACAGAGAAGACAAAGCTAAACAGAAAACAGATAAGAGAGCATTATAGATTATCATGTCAGGTGCCGGTTAAGAATGATTTAAAAATTGAGGTACCTGCTGAAGTCTTTGATATTAAGAAATGGGAATGTACTGTTAAATCAAATCATAACGTAGCTACTTTTATAAAAGAATTAGTTCTTACTTTACCAGAAGGAGAAGCTGTTGATTTTAGAGCGGGCGGTTACATACAGATTGAAGCTCCAGTTCATACGGTCAATTATTCAGACTTTGCAGTAGAAAAAGAATATAAAGATGCATGGGATCATTTCAATTTATGGAAATATAAATCAGTTGTAGATGAGCCGGTAGTAAGAGCTTATTCAATGGCGAGTTATCCTGAAGAAAAAGGGATAATAATGTTAAACGTAAGAATAGCATCACCACCTCCAAATATGCCTGATGTTCCTCCGGGAAAGATGTCATCATTTATCTTTAATTTGAAACCTGGCGATAAGGTTACGATTTCAGGTCCTTACGGAGAATTTTTTGCTAAAAAGACTAATGCAGAGATGGTATTTATCGGCGGCGGTGCAGGTATGGCTCCGATGCGTTCTCATATCTTCGATCAATTAAAGAGAATTGATACAAAGAGAAAAATGACTTTCTGGTATGGCGCAAGAAGTTTAAGAGAGATTTTCTATAAAGAAGAATTTGATAAACTTGCCGAAGAACATCCTAATTTTACTTGGCATGTTGCTCTATCAGAGCCTTTGCCGGACGATAATTGGAACGGACTTACCGGATTTATTCATCAGGTGCTTTATGACCAATATCTAAAGACTCATTCTGCTCCAGAAGATTGCGAATATTACTTATGCGGACCTCCTGTGATGAATGCGGCTGTTCTAAAAATGTTAGATGGACTTGGTGTTGAAAAAGATAATATTATGTTAGACGATTTCGGCGGTTAAGAATAAGGAAAATTTATTAGCCCATGCATCTGCATGGGCTTTTTATATATATGATGAAAAAACAATTAAAAAATCTCCTTTCCCTATCTCTTCTTTTCCTTTTTATTTCTTGTTCTAATCAGGATAATAGTAAAGAACTTTTTTCCTTTACAGGTTCTACTATGGGCACAACATATTCTATTAAAATAGTAGAAGATCCTTCTGTTGATAAAAATTCTCTTACAACTATTAAAACTGAAGTGGATTCGGTACTAAAAGAAGTTAATCGGCAGATGTCCACATATATCCCTACTTCCGAACTCTCAATCTTAAATAAAGAAAAAAGAAATAAATGGATACCAATTTCCAAAGATTTTGCTTATGTTCTAAGTAAATCGATTGAAATGGGAAAGGAATCAAACGGAGCTTTGGATATAACGGTTGGACCACTTGTGAATCTATGGGGTTTTGGACCAAAAGAGCAGAGTAGAATAATTCCGGCGGATAGCGAAATTATAAAAACAATGGAACTAACAGGTCTTGATAAAATTGATGTGCGACTCGATCCTCCTTCTGCAATTAAAAAGATTGATGAATTATATTGCGACCTATCTGCAACAGCTAAAGGATTTGGTGTTGATAAAGTTGCTCAATATCTTAGCGGTAGAGGGTATAAGAATTTTTTGGTTGAGATTGGCGGCGAATTAAATGCAAGAGGCTTGAACCATAAGGGAGAGAAGTGGCTTGTTGGAATTTCTACACCTGATCATACCGGAAGAGTTGAATATGCAATTGGACTTAGTAATTATGCAATGGCTACATCGGGCGATTATTGGAATTACTTTGAGGAAAATGGTGTTAGATATTCACATACTATTGAGC
Source organism: Melioribacteraceae bacterium (assembly GCA_041674625.1). Lineage (GTDB taxonomy): Bacteria > Bacteroidota > Ignavibacteria > Ignavibacteriales > Melioribacteraceae > BRH-c32. Next base: position 20,012 of record JBAYVI010000039.1, read on the forward strand.
CACTTACAGGAAAACCGATTACACATAAATTAGCATCAGTTACGGTACTCGATTCTACCTGCTTAATGGCAGATGGATTAGCTACTGCTATTGACGTAATGGGACCTGAAAAGGGATTAGAGTTTGCAACAAAACGAAACCTTGCTATTTATATGATTGTAAGAAAAGGTGAGGGGTTTTATATAATAAAATCACCGAAGTTCATTGAACTTTATGATGAAAAGGGAAAATAATAATGACACAGTTTATAGGTCTATTTGTATTTTTTATTATAGCAGCACTTGGAATGACATTAGCACTCCATTTTAGCAAATACAAAAAAAGAGGGGAAGCAGGTTGTTGTGGTGGCGGACATTGCGATTCTAACGGTAAGCATGATGAAAACCACACATGTTATAGCAAGGGTTCTAAGTTTGTGGATGAGTATAATAAAAAAGTATGATTTTATTATAATTCTCAATAGATTAGATGTGTGTGTCGATAATTTTTTAGGAATTTCAAATAATGACAGAAATAAAAAAGTTTACTTTATTAGAAGTATTTAACCATTCAACCAATAAGTATCCCGATAACCAATTCATTTCGTTTGTCGAAACTCAGAAATATACTTATTACACTTTTAGGGAAAAAGTTAAGTCAGTTTCAGATTTTTTGAAGAATGAAGGTGTAATTGCCGGAGATCGAATAGCGATATTAAGTGAGAACCAACCAAATTGGGGTATTGCTTATTTTGCTATTACTATTTTAGGCGCGGTTGCAGTGCCTATAATGACCGAGTTTCACTCTACCGAAATTGCCCACATATTAAAGCATTCAGAATGCAAATTGATATTCGTTTCAGGTAAATATTATAATAAAATAGAAGATATCGAAAATGATTTTTTAAGCAAGGTTGTGCTTGTAGATGATTTTTCGGTAGTTCCATTACATACAAAGACAGATATAATTAAAGAAGTAATTTCAGGTTCGAGGAAAGAGTTTTCTAAGATAAAAGAAGCCGCAATGAAATTTGTAGGATTGCTGCCGGGTGAAGTGGACGAAGATAATCTTGCCGCAATATTATATACATCGGGAACGACTGGTCATTCTAAAGGAGTAATGCTTACTCATAAAAATATTGTATCGGATGCACTCTCCACACTTGATATGATTGATTTTCATGAAAAAGATAGGATGCTTTCGATACTTCCATTATTTCATACGATGGAAACAACATTAGGTTTGGTTACACCAATGATTGTGGGTGCTTCGGTAACATATTTAGATAAACCACCTACCGCCGCTGCCTTGCTCCCGGCATTATTAAAAGTTAAGCCGACCGTTATGTTATCAGTTCCATTGGTAATAGAAAAAATTTATCGCAATAAAGTTTTACCTGAATTTAACAAAAAAGCAGTCTTAAGAGGATTGTACAAAATACCTACTATTAGAAAAAAACTAAATAAAGTTGCGGGTAAGAAACTACTGCAAACTTTCGGCGGCGAACTAAAGATGTTCTGTATCGGTGGAGCAAAATTAGCTTCAGATGTAGAACGATTCTTAAAAGAAGCCGGATTTCCTTATGCAATCGGTTATGGACTTACAGAGACTTCACCATTAGTAACCGGTACAGGTCAAATTGGTGTAAGATTCCGTGCGGCAGGAAAAGCTATGCTTTGGATGGAAGTAAAGATTAATAATCCCGATCCGAAAACAGGTGAAGGTGAAATCTTAATCAAAGGTCCTAACGTAATGAAAGGGTATTACAAAGATCCGGTAAAGACGAAAGAAATCTTTACTGAAGATGGGTGGTTCAAAAGCGGCGATTTAGGACTGCTTGATAAGGATGGATTCTTATATATAATGGGAAGATCTAAAAATGTTATTATCGGTTCAAACGGTAAAAATATCTATCCCGAAGAATTGGAAGCTATAATTAATGAATTTCCATGTGTTCAAGAAGCTATTGTTGTCGAGAGAAATTCTCAACTTATTGCTAAAATTTATTTAAATAATGAAGAGATTGATCAGACTTATAAAGTTCAGAAAATGAGCGAGCACGAGGCAAGAGGAGTGGTAACTAAAATTCTTGATGATTTATTAATTCAGGTAAATGAGAGAGTCAATACATTCTCGAAGATCAATAAGATAATTGAACAGCCAGAACCATTTGAAAAAACTCCGACACAGAAGATAAAGCGTTATCTCTATGCTGATTAAGTTATAGCAGTTACTTTTTAATCAAGTTTGGTGTCTTTAGAAATTAATGCAAATACTCTTCACTTATTTATCTCTGAAGAGTATTTGCAAAAAGATACTGCCTGCCATTTTAACACTTAAAAAAGAGCGTTTACTGCATTTCGATTCTATTTTTATTTATCTTTCCTTAGATTAGTATATTATTTAAGGATTTTAACGACATGAAAAAAGCAAATCTATTAATTTCACTTCTATTAATTACTCTTATGGCTTGTTCCACGATGAAAGAGATCAATGAAAATCAATCAGTTATTGCTATCGTACCAAAACCTGTATCGGTAGTTCAGCACGAAGGGCAATTTGTATTGGTCAAAAATACCTCACTTGAATTTAATGCAAGCGATAAGGATTTAGTGAACATATCTGAATATTTTAATTCGATATTAATGAAAAGTGCCGGATTCCAATTGCCTATAAATGGTAACGGCAGTAACAAAATAATCCTAAAATTAGTAACTGAAAAAATTGGTAAAGAGGGTTACGAACTTAATGTAGCAGAAAATGAAGTGGTAATCAAAGGTAATGATTATCCCGGAATTTTTTATGGTGTAGAATCATTGCTACAATTACTACCGCCCGAAATTTATAGCAAAACCAAGGTTGCAAATATTGAATGGTCAATTCCGGCTGCAACAATTAAAGATGCACCCAAATGTCAATGGAGAGGAATGCACCTTGACGTATCGCGTCATTTCTTTAAAACAGATGTTGTAAAAAGATATATAGATTACTTGGCTTATCATAAATTAAATGTTTTTCATTGGCATTTGACCGACGATCAGGGATGGCGAATTGAGATAAAGAAATATCCTAAATTATCAGAAATTTCTGCATGGAGAGTGGATAGAAGCGGAATTAATTGGAATGAAAGAGAACAGGCTAAGCAAGGCGAAAAAACCCCTTATGGTGGATTCTATACTCAAGATGAAGTAAAAGATGTAATTGAATATGCGGCAAAGAGATATATAACAATTGTACCAGAAATTGAAATGCCGGGTCATGCCTTGGCAGTATTAGCCGCATATCCTGAGCTTTCATGCACAGGGGGACCATTTATGGTTGCAGGCGGACAGTACTGGCCCATAACGCATATTTTCTGTGCGGGTAATGACGATACTTTTACATTTTTAGAGAATGTATTAGATGAAGTAATGGCATTATTTCCGGGTAAATATATTCATATCGGTGGAGACGAAGCGGCAAAAGATGAATGGGAAAAATGTCCAAAATGCCAAGCACGCATAAAAGCAGAAGGGTTGAAAGATGAAGTTGAATAGCAAAGCTATTTCGTAAAGAGAATAGAAAAATTGGTTGCAGCGAAAGGGAACACACTTATTGAATGGCACGAGATTATAGATGGTGGATTGCCGGAGAGAGCGGCTGTAATGTCGTGGCGTGGAATGGAGGGTGGAACACTTGCAATGAAAGA
>JBAYVI010000040.1:0-23470 GCA_041674625.1 Melioribacteraceae bacterium
ATATAAATACAATTAAAAGGGGAAAGATTTTTTTCGACATAGCAAAACCCTTATCATTTTATATAAAAAACCCCCGTAATTAAATGGGGGAGAAGATTTATTTTTTTATCTCAACTTTAATTATAAAACCGAGATAAAAAACCGTCCAAAATTATTAGACGGTCTCTTAATTTTATAAAACATCTAAATAGGTTTTCTTAGTTTACTTTACTCTCTAAAAGCACTTCTACTTTTGCTAGTGCCTGCTCAAGATCATCGATAATATCCTTAGCATTTTCAATACCTACTGATAAGCGAACTAAACCATCTGATATTCCGGCAGCTTCTCTATCTTCTTTACTCATTCCTGAATGGGTCATACTCGCAGGATGTTGAATTAAAGACTCTACACCGCCAAGACTAACTGCTAATTGGCAAAGTTTAACAGAGTTCATTGTAATTTCGCCCCCTTTAATTCCACCGGTTACTTCAAATGAAATCATTCCGCCCGGACCTGCATGTTGCCTTAATCCAAGTTCATATTGAGGATGAGATTTTAGTCCCGGATATTTAACCCACTTTACTTTAGGGTGATTCTCTAAGTATTGAGCAACAAGAAGAGCATTCTCACAATGCTTTTCAATACGTATTGATAAAGTCTTTAATCCTCTATGAACCAAGAATGAATTGAATGGATCGATTACACCGCCGAACATGCTTAATGTCTTTCTAAGAAGTGAATACATCTCTTCATCTTTAACTACAATAATGCCCGCAACTACATCGGCATGACCATTTAAAAACTTTGTCATACTATGTAGTGATATATCAGCACCGAGATTTAATGGTTTCTGTAATGCAGGACTCATAAATGTATTATCAACAACCATATAAGCATTATTTGTATGAGCAAGTTTTGAAACTTCTGCAATATCAGTAACCGAAATTACCGGATTAGCTGGGCTTTCCACATAGATCATTTTTGTATTCGGTTTTATTGCTGATTTTACATGCTCCAAATTCTCTGTATCAATAAAATCAGATTCAATACCAAAATTTGTAAAGAAATTTTTCAATAAAATTACAGTTGGACCATAAACTGAATTAGTACAGACTACATGATCGCCTTGTTTTAGAAGACCCGCAAATACAGTGCTTATAGCTGCCATACCACTTGCACAGCCAAGAGCTTTATGCCCATCCTCTAATTCAGCTACAGCATTTTCCATCGCTTCGATGGTAGGGTTTTTTAAGCGAGTATAAATAAATCCCGCTTCTTCACCTTTAAATAATTTTGCACCATGTGCCGCATTTTCAAACTTGAATGTGGAAGTCTGATAAATAGGAGGAACGACTGAACCAAATTCATATTCGCCAATACCTGCATGAACGCATTTCGATTCAAATTGCAAATTCTTATTGCTGCTCATTTTTGTCTCCATTTCCATTTTCTTCATCATCAGGCACTACTCTTGCAATATCAGCAATTTCATCACCCTCATTTAATTTAATTAGTCTTACACCTTGAGTATTTCTACCCATTACTCTAAGTTCTTTTACGCTCTGACGTATAACCATACCTTGGGTTGTAATAATTACAAGTTCATCGTTATCATTAACTTCCATCATCGCAATCATAAGACCGTTTTTATCGGAAGTCTTAACAGTAATTACACCTTTCCCGCCGCGGCGCGTAATTCTGTAATCATCTATTTCGGTGCGCTTTCCATAACCCTTATCGGTTACAACAAGTAAAGTATCACAATTTTTCGTAACAATCATACCAATTACAATATCGTTTTTACCAAGATTAACTCCTCTTACACCGGTTGCGGTTCTACCCATATCTCGTACATCTTTTTCGTTGAAGCGAATTGCTAAACCATGCTTAGTCCCAATAATAATATCACTGCTTCCATCGCTAAGTTTAGCTTCTACGAGGCGATCACCCGCAACAAGATTAATAGCATTAATTCCGCCTTTACGAATATTAGAATAAGCAGAAAGAACTGTTTTCTTAACCGTTCCTTTTTCTGTCGCCATTACAATAAACTTATCTTCGGTATATTCTTTTACCGTAATAAAGGCAGATATTTTTTCGTCTTTCTCTTTTTCTACTAAATTAAGGAGAGATCTTCCTTTAGTAGCCCTTCCACTTTCAGGAATTTCATGTACCTTTAACCAATAACATTTACCTTTATCCGTAAAGAACATAATGTAATGGTGAGTAGAAGCAATAAACATGTGCTCTATAAAATCTTCTTCTTTAGTTCCGGAGCCAATTACACCTTTACCGCCGCGTGATTGCTTTCTGTAACCGCTTACAGGGAATCGTTTGATAAAGCCTTGATGTGAAATTGTAACAACCACATCTTCCTGCGCAATTATATCTTCTAAAGAGAAATCTTGATAGTCATAAATTATTTCTGTTCTTCTTTCGTCACCATACTTTTCTCTTAATAAAAGAAGTTCATCTTTTATAATCTGTTTTCTCTTCTTTTCAGTATCAAGAATATATTTTAATTTCTCAATAAGTTTAATTACTTCTTTATATTCATCTTCAATTTTCTTTCTTTCGAGTCCGGTTAATCTTTGGAGACGCATATCAAGAATAGCTTTAGCTTGAATTTCGGAGAGTTTGAATTTCCGCATTAAATTATTCTTTGCGGTTTCTACGTCTTTCGATTTTTTTATTGTCTCAATTACTTCGTCGATATTATCGAGAGCAATTATATAACCCTCTAAAATGTGTGCTCTTCTTTCGGCAGCATCTAAATCATATTTAGTTCTACGAATTAATACTTCCATTCTATGAGCAAGAAAATGATCTATACATTCTCTAACGGTTAATACTTTTGGAGTGCCATTAACTAATGCAAGCATAATAACGCCGAAAGTAACCTGCATCTGAGTATGCTTAAACAATTGATTTAGAACCACAGCCGGTTGTGCATCTCGTTTTAATTCAATTACAACACGAAGTCCATCTCTATCGGATTCATCACGTATATTGGAAATATCTTTTAATTTATCTTCTCTTACAAGATCAGCAATTTTAATAATGAGATTAGCTTTATTTACTTGATAAGGAAGTTCTGTAATTACTATGCTTTCACGGTCGTTTTTATGTGTTTCAATATTTGCTTTAGCTCTTATTACTACTCTTCCTCTACCTGTAAGCAATGCTTCTCTTACACCTTCGTAACCATAAATAATTCCACCAGTCGGGAAATCAGGGGCTTTAATTATTTTTATTAACTCTTCCGCTTTTAAGTTAGGATTATCGATTACGGTTACGCATCCATCAATAACTTCTGTAATATTATGAGGAGGAATGTTTGTTGCCATACCAACTGCGATACCACTTGCCCCATTTATTAGTAAGGTAGGTAGATATGATGGCATTACGGTTGGCTCTTGAAGCGATTCATCAAAGTTATTTACAAAATCAACCGTGTTCTTATCTAAGTCTCTTAAGACTTCTTCTGAAATACGTGCGAGGCGCGCTTCTGTATAACGCATAGCTGCCGGTGAATCACCATCTACCGAACCAAAGTTACCTTGACCATCTACTAATGGATAACGTAAAGAAAAATCTTGAACCATACGAACCATCGAATCATAAACTGCACTATCACCATGCGGATGATATTTACCTAGAACTTCACCCACAATTCTTGCAGATTTTTTATATGGTTTATTATAAGCAACTCCAAGTTCATGCATTCCAAATAATACTCGGCGATGAACCGGTTTTAATCCATCTCTTACATCAGGTAATGCTCTCGCTACAATAACCGACATCGCATAATCAATATAGGAGGATTTCATCTCCTCTTCGAGCGATACAGGTACTACTTTTTCAAAAATTGTTGTCATTATATTTCCTAATTAAATATCTAATTTAGCGTATTTAGCATGTTTCTCTATAAATTCACGTCTTGGTTCTACTGCATCACCCATTAATGTTTCAAAGATTTTATCAGCAGCCATTGCACTTTCTAAATTGACCTGGAGAACTACACGAGTTTCAGGATTCATAGTAGTGTTCCATAATTGATCAGGGTTCATCTCGCCAAGACCTTTATAGCGAGTGATATTTACGCCTTTAACCGATACTTCCTCGCCCCCTTCTTCTGTTACAATAACCGGCACTTCTTCTTTTCCTTTTATATCAGCTTTCATTCGTTTTAATATTTTATCTCTTTCATCTTCATCATAAGCATATAACTCTTCTTTACCTTTTTTTATTTTGTATAAAGGGGGTTGAGCTATATAAACTTTACCTTCCGTAATTAATTCTTTCATATGTCGATATAAAAATGTCAATAGTAATGTTCTAATATGGCTTCCATCCACATCGGCATCAGTCATAAGAATTACTTTTCCGTATCTTGATTTAGAAGCATCGAATTCACTACCGATACCGGCTCCGATAGCAGAGATAAGTGCTAAGATTTCAGCATTCTCAAGTACTTTATTAATTTTTGCTTTTTCCACATTAAGGATTTTACCTTTGAGAGGGAGTATCGCTTGAAATCTTCTATCACGACCTTGCTTAGCTGAACCACCTGCAGAATCACCCTCAACAATATATATTTCACAGTGTTCGGGATCGTTAATTGAGCAATCGGCTAATTTGCCCGGAAGGTGCATTGAATCAAGCGCATTCTTTCTTCTTACTAAATCTTTTGCTTTACGGGCAGCTTCTCTTGCTTCGGCTGCTTTCATACATTTTTCAATTACTTTTTTTCCGATTGCCGGATTCTCTTCGAGATACTCGCCAAGCTTTTCGCCTACAAGAGTTTCTACGATCGATTTTACTTCGCTATTGCCAAGTTTAGTTTTTGTCTGTCCCTCAAATTGAGGCTCCATTACTTTAATTGAAATTACTGCCGTCAAACCTTCTCTAAAATCATCACCCGTTAAAGATATTTTATTATTCTCTTTTATCAATCCGTTTTTATACGCATAATTATTAAATGTACGTGTAAGAGCCGTCTTAAAACCAACTAAGTGAGTACCGCCTTCGATGGTATTAATATTATTTACATACGTGTGGATGTTTTCGGAATAAGATTCACTATATTCAAAAGCAATTTCCACCGGTGTATTTTCTTTTTCACCAAAAATATAAATCGGTTTATGTAATGGTGATCTTGTTTCATCTAAATATTTTACGAACTCTATTAATCCACCTTTGAAATGATAAATTTCTTCTAAGTTTTCGCTTTCATCTTTTATGGTAATCGTAACATCTTTATTGAGGTAAGCGAGTTCGCGCATTCTTTCAATTACAATATCGAAATTAAATTTTGTGGTTTTAAAAATCGTTCCATCCGGTTTAAACGTTACGGTAGTCCCTGTTTCTTGCTTTTTAGTTTTTCCAATTTCTTTTACAGGCGCTAAAGGTATTCCCAACTCGTATTTTTGAAAATAAATAGCTCCATCTCTTTTTACTTCAACTGTCAGCCATTCTGAAAGAGCATTAACCACAGAAACACCTACACCATGCAGACCGCCGGAAACTTTATAACTATCTTTATCAAATTTACCGCCGGCATGAAGAACTGTCATAACAACTTCAAGAGCAGATCTTTTTTCTTCCGGATGTATATCCACCGGTATTCCGCGTCCTCTATCTTCTACTGATACAGACCCGTCTTTTTTTATTGTAATAATAATTCTATCATTATAACCCCCTAGAGCCTCATCGATACAATTATCAACCACTTCGTTTATCAAATGATGAAGACCTCGCGATCCTACATCTCCTATATACATTGCGGGTCTTTTTCTTACCGCTTCCAGACCTTTCAATACACTAATATTTTTCGCGGTATAATTATTTTGAGGTGTCATTTCTTATTTTCTTTTCCGAATTATATTTACAAAAATTTTATGTTTTTTATTATTTCTTCTTTATAGTAATTATTTATTTTTTCTATTATTACCATTTTTTGAAAGTTCAATTCACTTTTCCAAACAGAATTTTCTGCATGCAAAAATAGAATATCTCTCTCTACTTTTAAAGGTGAAGCTAAAATCTTAAGGTCAGGGAAAATTTTATAAAAATCTTCTACCACCTGATAAATCCTTGCGGTACTTCTTAATTTTTCAAATTCTTTTTCTTTTTCTATTACTTCGCTTATTTTTCTAAAATTAGTTTTAAGCATTTACAACAGCACCACTATTGATATTAATTATTTTATAATCAGTTTCTTTGTTAAAGAGATCAATATTCGTTAAGTCGGTCATAGTAATAAAAGTCTGCCCTAGTTCACTTAGGTATTTGCTAATTTTATAAGCACGTCCTTTATCTAGTTCACCGAAAACATCATCCATAAGGAAAACTGGTTTTCTTCCCATCTTATCGAGCATATAAAAAAACTGTCCAAAGCGAAGAGCAATCTGGAAAGTTTTGTGCTGTCCCTGCGAACCGAACCGTTTTAATTCACGGTCATTAATTTTAAAAATAAAATCATCCCTATGCGGACCGATTAAGTTGGAAGCTCTTCTTATCTCATCATTCTGAGCTTCTTTTAGTAATTCAGAATAAATTCTATCTATATCATCTAAAAGTAAATTCTCTTGGAAAGATTGAAGAATAATTTGAGGAGTTTCTCTTTCTTCCATTACGTGCATATAGGCGTTTTTTACATATTCATTAAAGTCTTCAATAAACTTAATTCTATGACGAATAATTTCGGAGCCATTTTTAACTAACGCTTCGCTCCACGCATCCAATTGATTAACAAGAGAAGTTCTTCTAAACTCTCTTAGCTCACTTAAAATTACGGCTCTCTGTTTTAATATTTTGTTAAAATCAATAAGTATCTTAAGGTAAGTGTCACTTGATTGAGAAATTACAGAATCGACAAACCTTCTTCGCTCTGCGGGGCTACCGGAAGTAATCGAGTGGTCGCTTTGGATTAAAGTTACAATAGGGAATTTACCAATTAACGATGCTGATCTATTTATACTTTTTTCATCTATAAAACAGTTCTTTTTGTTATTCTCAGTATCAAAAAGAACTCTGATTTTATTTTCTGTTAAATCTCTAAAATTACCTTTTATATCAAAGAATTTTTCGTTGAATTTAACCGCATCCGAATCCGAAGACGAATTAAGGTTCTTAGTTGTACACAAGTAATAAATTGCCTCTAAAATGGATGTTTTACCTTCTCCATTACCCCCAATAATATAATTAATCTTGTCTGAAAAATTTAATGACGTTTTTGAATGAAGTCTGAAATTCGTCATTTCTATATTTTGTAGAATCATTTTAATTATTCAAACGAACCGGCATTAGGAGCATAGTAAGTTCGTAATTTTCCTTTTTCTCAACCGGAACGACAATTACTGCTTTAGTAGGGGAATGCAGTTTAAATACAATTTCATTTTCTGTGCTTATATGATTCAATATGTCATTCAAGAAAGCACTATTAAAACCAATATCAAGATCATCTCCCGAATATTCGCAAGTTACATTTTCTTCACCAGAAGCACCTATACTTGCTTCTTCTGCTGATATATTTACAAAATCTTTTTTTATAGAAAATTTAACTTTTCTTATACTTGAAACAGAAAAGAGCATCATTCTTTTAATTGCATCGGATAATTCTTTCGTGTTTACTTTAAGTGCAAATTCATTTTCTACCGGAATTACGCTTGCATAATCAGGATATTTCTGACCAATAACACGTGTGATTAATTCTAATTCACTTAGTCTAAAAGAAACATGTGTTTTACTTAAATAAACCTTTACTTCTCTTTCATCTAAAATTTTTGAAAGAACTGAAATAGCTCTTTCGGGAACGATATACTGCTGATTTATTTTTGTTGTAATTTTTTTATTTAATAAATTCACGAGCTTATGACCATCGGTTGCTACAAAGCGTAATCCATCGTCATCAAATTCAAAAAGTGTTCCCATCATAGCGGGACGCATTTCTTCTCTACTCATAGCGAAGGATGTTTTATCGATCGATTCTTTTAATTCATTTCCTTCGATAGTAAATTCGTTAATGTCTTTTGAGTTTTCATCTGTTTTTATTGAAGGTATTTCCGGAAATTCTGTTGCTTCGAGATAGCTTAAGGTATATTTACCGGTGTTTGTGGTAAGTAATAATTTTCCGTTGTCTTGAACCTTAAATTGAATTGTTGTGTCTTTAAGGGTTTTTACTACGTTAAAAAGAAGATGCGCAGGAACAACGATTTTAGTATTTGAATCAGAAATTACATTCAATGATGTTTGAAGTGAAATCTCTAAATCAGTTGCATAAATCGTTAAAAGTCCGTCAGTAATTTCAAACAAGAAGTTTTCTAAAATTGTCATTGGCGTTTTTGTTGGAACACCCGGAATGATTTTAGAGAGATGTTTTTCTAACTCTTTGCTGTTTAATTTAAATTCCATTTTTATCTCCAATTTAGACTACAAAAATACCAAAAATCGAAAGTAATTTCAATCTTAACTTATACACACACTTTATTATTATTCTTTTATATAAGGTAATTTATTAACAACAATAATAAAGATGTTAATATGTGGATAACTCTTTGTTTATAATGTTTTGACTTCTAAACGCACTTTTTAAAACTTCGTAATTGTGGATAACTTATTTACAAAACTACTTAAACTAACAAGTGAAGATTAAAGGCGAGTTATTAACGTTTTAACAACAGTTTATATACAAGTTATCAACACTAAGAAACGCTTACTTCAATCTTGTTTTTGATGTTTGAAACTGACTCATTTAACTGATAATCGCTCGCCATCGATTCTTCAATTGTATTACAAGCATGAATAACGGTCGAATGATCTCTTCCACCAAAATGTAACCCGATAGTTTTAAGAGAAGACTTAGTTAAATTCTTAGCAAGATACATTGCCACTTGACGAGCAAGAACCACTTCCTTACGACGGTTCTTTTCTCTTACTTTATTTTCTTCAACCTTGAAAAACTCACATACTATTTTTGTTATATATTCAATAGAAATATTCACTTGACGATTTGTGGATATCTCTTTGACAACTCTTTTAACCATATCAAAATCGATAGCTTTGGAATTAAGAGAATGAGTAGCAAGAAGGCGTAAAAGAGTACCTTCAAGTTCACGAATATTTGATGTAATATTGTGAGCTATATATTCAATCGATTGAGGAGCAAGAGTAAGATCAAGTAAACGAGCTTTATTATTTAAAATTGCTAATCGAGTTTCAAAATCGGGCGGCTGTATATCGACTGTTAAACCGCATTGAAAGCGCGATACAAGCCGCTCACTGACACCTTTTAAATCCTTTGGAGGTTTATCACTCGAAAGTATTATCTGTCTGCCAGAGAGATGCAGAGTGTTAAATATATTAAAGAATAGGTCTTGTGTTTTTTCTTTTCCAACTAAAAATTGAATGTCGTCAATTATTAAAGCATCCATCCCTTTATAAAAATTAGAAAACTCATTCACTGAATTATTTTGAATAGCCTCAACAAATTCAACGGTAAATAGGTCTGAAGAAACATAAATAACTTTTTTGTTAGGGTCTTTCTCTAAAATTTTATTTCCGATAGCTTGAATTAAGTGAGTTTTGCCAAGACCTACTCCACCATAAATAAATAGTGGATTGAAAGAAGTTTGTCCAGGATTCTCTCCGATTGCAATAGATGCCGCTCTTGCTAATTGATTTCCTTCTCCTTTAACAAAGTTATCAAATGTAAATTTGGAGTTTAGGAAATCATCAAAATTCTTTTCGACAGGTTTTGGTTCAGAAACCGGAATATTAATGTTTTTTGGTTCACTTTTTTGTTCAAAGAGAGTATCTTCCTGTTCTTCAATTATTAAATAGATTAATTTACCCTCATTACCTAAAACATTATGAATAACATTAGTAATTAAAGTTTTATGATGTTCTTCAATCCAGTCAATAAAATAATTATTTGGAACTTGGAGTTTCAGTATGTTACGTTCTAAATGGAGAGGTTTGAGAGGTAAAAACCAAGTATTATAGGTCAAAAGAGAAACATTTTCTTTTATTAAGCTTAAACACTCTTTCCAGATATTTGTATGTTCGTTAGAGGAATCGAGTTTTAGAGCAGCTTCAGCCATTTTGAATTATCCACAATAATAGAAACTAAAAAATAAATTTAAAAAGTGTATTAAAATCTTGATTTTTTTCTTATTAGCAACTTATAAACATCTTATCCACATTAAATAAGGTTTGTTAAGTTGTTTTATTTTAATGAGTTACGGATATCTTTCTCAAACAAACAAACAAATGCGAGTTAAATTCTAACAACACTTTTGGTGTTATGAAAAGTCGTGAAACGTTTCACAAAGAGAAGTTATCAACATTTTATCAACATAGTTTTTGATTCTGTAACTGATGTGAAATTAAGGTTTAGATACGTCTCTTGCAAATTAATTCTGTTTCAAAATCGATAAGTTTATACTTATTTTGCGAAGTAAAAAGAAAAAACTATGAAAAAAATTGTAATTGTATTTACTGGTGGAACTTTCTCGATGAAAATCGACGAAACAACAAATGTAGCGGTACCACACTATCAAGGAGGCGATTTACTAAGTATGATGCCCGGTATAAATGAACTCGCCAAAATTTCATTTTATGAGTTTGGTAATTATCCTGGACCGCATATAGTTCCCTCTCTAATGTTCGATTTATCAAAAAAAATAAAAGAACTTGTCTCGAGAGATGATGTTGATGGAGTAATTGTAACTCATGGAACAGACACATTAGAAGAGACGTCATATTTTCTCGATCTAACAATTAGTACAGAAAAACCGATAGTAGTAATTGGAGCAATGAAAACAAGCTCCGAACCCGATTGGGATGGACCCAAAAATTTAACGGATGCTATTCATATTTGTAATAATAAAAATAGTTCCGGACTTGGAGTATTGGTCTGTCTTAATGGAGAAATTAATGCGGCAAGTGAAGTAACAAAAACTCACACCGAAGATGTTGAGACTTTCCATAGTCTCGATTTTGGTGCAATCGGTTTTGTTGATAGAGGAATAGTATTTTTTAATCGAGCTCCAATAAAATTGGAAGTATTGGAAACCGAGGTGATTGATTGCGATGTAGATTTAATAAAAGTTTATGCCGGTATGGATGATAAGTTTTTTAAATATTCGGCTGATACTAATACACATGGATTAGTCGTAGAAGCAATGGGAGTGGGAAATGTGCCGCCTAAAGTTTTTGAAGGAATAAAATATGTAATTGAAAAAAACATTCCCGTTGTATTGGTATCGCGATGTCCTGCAGGAGAAACGTTAAGTATTTATGGCTATCCAGGAGCGGGTAAATGGCTTAAAGAATTAGGTGTGATTTTTTCTGATTACTTAAATGGGCAAAAAGCACGGATAAAATTGATGATCTGTCTAGGAATCACTAAGGATAAAAATAAATTATCAGAAATGTTTGATTAAAATAAGAATAAATGAAAGAGTCTATAAAAATATGGACACCTACTTTAATCTTGTTACCTGTTGCTCTTTATTATATTTTTAATGGAGGAGAGTTTACTTTTATCGATTATATAAATTTATTGATACACGAAGGGGGACATGGAATATTTTCTATCTTCCCCCGATATTTGTATATGCTTGGCGGAAGCCTTATGCAGCTTTTAATTCCGCTTATGTTTGTAGTTTTTTATTTTGTAAAAAAACAGAAAGTATTATTTCAGATTTCCACAATCTGGTTTGCAGAAAGCATGATGAACGTAAGTGTTTATGTTTCCGATGCACGGGCGATGGTGCTTCCATTACTCGGAGGAAAAAATGTTATACACGATTGGCATTATTTGCTTGGAGAGTTGAATTTATTAGAATACGATACTATTTTGGGAAGTGTGGTTTTTATTTCAGCCGTAATTATTATGGCAATAGCTTTATTGGCGCCACTATATGTTAAGGAAAAAGGTTATTCTAAGATAGAACTGAATTTGTAAAACAAATATATTTCTCTTTAATGACAAATTATTTTTCAAAAAGAATAATTGAAATTTTTGTATCTGTTTTTTTATTGGTAATTATTCTTCCTTTAT
This sequence comes from Melioribacteraceae bacterium, assembly GCA_041674625.1. Classification (GTDB taxonomy): domain Bacteria; phylum Bacteroidota; class Ignavibacteria; order Ignavibacteriales; family Melioribacteraceae; genus BRH-c32. Next base: position 12,048 of record JBAYVI010000040.1, read on the forward strand.
TGACTTTTTTGTTACTTATAAGTTTTTGGATAATAGGGGAGTTTCCGATTTATAAGCAAAAACGTTGGATAACTTTATCTAAAGAAAAAATAATTATTTATAAAATTAGAACAATCTCACAAAAACAACTTCATAAAGCAAAACATATCTTTCTTAAACTTGATCCCAGAATAAAATTAGACAAATATTCACACTGGTTAAGAAAAACTCATTTAGATGAATTACCACAGCTATTTAATGTACTAATGGGCAAAATGAGTTTGGTGGGTTTGAGACCTTTAAGCAAGAAAGATATTAAATATATTAGAAAAAACTATCCCGAAGAATATAATCTTAGAGATAGTTTTTCTTCAAAAGCCGGGATTACAGGGACTTGGCAGTTATTTGGAGAGAAAAATATTTCAAGTCTCATAACCTGTGATACCTTTTATGAAAACAACAAATCAATTTCTTATAATTTATCGTTACTTATAAACATTCATTATCTAAAAAAATTATTTGCCCATTCAAAAGTTTTCTTTACACCAGAATCCAAATTAGTTTCTGAGAGGAAACCAAAAGTTGATTTAAATTTATGACCATCAAGAACAAGTTTTTCTCTTTTTAAGTAGAGCATCTCTTTTAATTCACAAATAGTTTTATTAAACAGACCGAGAGTAAAGAATAATATATTAGAGTTAAGAAAATGAGTTGAAGAGTTTTTCCCTGAGACTTTAATAACGGTATTAAGATATTCCTTATTTGTGCAGGGTGAATTAGATGGAAAATTATATTCTTGATTATCACTTTTGTTTGATAAAGCTGCTTCTACGAGTGCTTTGCCGGCATCTTCTACAAAAACATATTCGGTAATTGTATTTGGATTACCTATCCAAATAAGTTTTTTCCCTTTTCTTGCATTTAAATATAATTTTTCTGAAAAATCATTAACCACATAAGGACCATAAAAATCAGGGAAGCGGACAATACAATATTTTCCATGTCTTTCAGAAGTTCTTTCTTTAATTAGATTTTCCATCTCAATGCGGATATTACCTTTTCGGGTATGTGCATTCCATGGATAATTTTCGGAAACAGGATTAGACTTTACGTGTCCATAGACATAAACGTTTCCAGGAAAAATAAATTTTGCTTTTGATTTAATTGCAGCGTGAAGTGAAATGCGAAGAAGTTTTTTTGCATCATGTTTCCATTCAGGATATGGAATGTTACAACAGTAAAAAACATTTTGTTTTTCTAAACAAGCTTGTTCGATATCGAAGGAACTATAAGCATTTCCTTCGATAATTTCGATATTTGGAAATTCGGCAAAATATTTTTCCGCTTTTTCCTTATTCCGTATAAAGACAGAAACACTTTCACCTCTTTCAATTAATGCTTTTACAACAGACCTACCGATGCCACCGGTAGCACCAATTACTAAGTTTCTCGATTCCAATTAGATTGCCCTCTATTTTTTATTGCTTGTTCATACATCTGTTGATATAACTTAGCGGATTTTTCCCATGAATAATCCTTTTCCATTCCATTGAGCTGGATTTTTTTCCAAACAGCTTTATTATGGAAATCGCCAACTGCACGCTTTACAGAATTAAGTAAAGCTGCGGGAGTATAATCATGAAAAGAATATCCGGTTCCTATTTCTTTTCCTTGCTCAAGATATTCATTCCAATCAAGAACAGTATCAGCAAGTCCACCTGTTTTTCTTACAACGGGGACAGTGCCATATTTCAATGAACATATTTGATTGAGACCACACGGTTCATATTTTGAGGGCATTAGAAATATGTCCGATGCTGCTTCAATCAAATGAGAAAGTTCATTATTAAATCCAATATAAGACCACACTTTATTAGGAAAATAGTGTGCTAAATCATAAAACATTTTTTCGTATTCGGGTTCTCCGCTTCCAAGAATTACCCATTGCGCATCTAATGAAACTAAATCATATAATACTGACTTAATAAGATCAAAACCTTTTTGGTTTACTAATCGAGATACAATTCCTATTAATGGTTTGTTTTCATCAAATGGAATATAAGACTTTTTGAGAAGAAATTTTTTATTTTCAAGTTTACCGGATAGATCATTTAAGGAAAAATGATGTGGAATAAATTTATCGGTTTCAGGATTCCACTGATTATAATCGACTCCATTTAATATACCCCAAAGATCATTTTTTCTTTTTTGAATAAATAATTCCATACCATGACCATATTCACTCGTCATTAATTCCTGCGCATAAGTATTGCTGACTGTATTAATAATATCTGAAGTTAATAGAGCTGTCTTTAAGAAATTAATTCCTCCTTCATATTCACCAAGTCCGCCATGAAGATAATATTCATCTTTGATTTCCGCTTTACTAAAAGAAGCCTTTATAAATCTTCCTTGATAACCGATATTATGAATGGTGAATACAGTAGCTGTTTTATCGAACATTTTGTCCCAGCCATAATTATCACGCAATAGTAGAGGAAGAACGCCAGTCTGCCAATCATTACAATGAATAATATCAGGGGCAAATCCAATTTTTTGCATTACTTCAATTATGCCTTTAGAGAAAAGAAGGAAGCGTTCATCTTCATCATGATCATTAGTATAAATTCTAAAGCGATGATAATAGTGAGGGCAATCAATGAAAAATATTTTTACGTTTGAATTGGGGAGAATAGCATTGTGTACATGCACAGAACGCACTTCACCGGCTAATCTAATCGGAATTTCACCAATCTCCCAATTATAATGAAGACCATGTTCTACTTCGCCAAATGTATTATACTTTGGCATAAATACAATTACTTCGTCGCCAAGTTTTGATAATTCTTTTGGAAGTGTGCCTGCAACATCAGCTAATCCGCCCGTTTTTGCATAAGGGAATACTTCGCTCGAAACGAATGCAATTTTCATTTATTCTCACTTAATTTAATTCTGATATCTACAACTGAAAACTCTCCTTCCCCTTTTAATATCATAGGATTGAAATCAAATTCAATTATATTTTTATTCTCAACCAACATTTTTGCTGAAGAATAAATTATCTCTTTTAGTTTTTTTATGTCTGCAGGTTTTTCACCTCTTACGCCCTTTAGTATTTTACCCATCTTTGTCGAATTAATCATATCATCAATATCATCATCAGATAAATAAGCGGATTTAAGAGAAGTATCGTCAAATACTTCTACATATTTACCACCGCTTCCGAACATTATCATCGGACCGAATGAAGGATCTCTAAATCCGCCGATTAATATTTCATGTTTCGGTTTTAAGAATGATTGTATTAGGAATGAATCCACTTTATAATTTTTACTACTAAAATTATTCTCAATTGTTTTCGCAGCTATGAATAGTTCTTCTTTGTTATTTATGTTGAGCTTTACTGCATCTAATTCAGATTTATGAATTACATCTCCGCTTATACCTTTAATTACAACCGGATAAAAATCGATATCAGTTTTGTTCAACATATCAGCCGGAATAGATAAACTTTTAACTGCGGGTATAGAATATTGATTTGCTAATTCCAAAGATTCATCTTGAGAAAGAAAAAGATTGTTTGATGATATTTCTTTAGAGTTTTTTAATTGAAGCAGTTCAATACTTTTGGATCTATCTTTTTCTTTTGATTGTGCAAAGAATAAAATGTTTGAAATTATTTTTGCAGGGTCTTCAGCATTTTTAAATATCGGTTTATCGCCTTTATATCTGCTCCAAAATTCAGGCAATGGCATAATAATTTGATATATTGGTTTTGTGCTATTGATTGAATTAACTGATTCGACTATCGGATCAACACTAACCATAACAGGCTCAATAAAAATAGAAACAACAGCATCAACATTTTTATCTAGAATAACAGTTTCAATAACTGATTTAAAAATTTCTCCATTCCCTCCGGGAAGAAGATCAATCGGATTTTCAGCACTTCCTTCTATGTGTATAAATTCTCTTACTTTGTTTTTTGTTTCTTCAGATAGTTCGGCTAATTCTAATCCTTCTTTTGCAAGTGAATCAACGGCAATAATAGCTGGACCGCCTGAATTTGTTACAACACAAATTTTATTTCCTTTAGGTAAAGGAAAATTTTCCAACCCTTTTGTAGTATTAAAAAGTTCATTAACTGATTCAGCTCTTATGATACCGAATTGTTTTAGGACTGCATTTACAACTTTATCACTACTGCCAAGTGCACCAGTATGCGATGATGCTGCTTTAATGCCGCTGGCTGTTCTTCCAGATTTTAATATTATTGCAGGTTTAGTGATTTCGCCTTTAATAAAAGGAACTATAAATTTTTCGCCTTTAATAAAGCTTTCTAAATAGAAGGCGAGAGTTTTTATATTGTCGTCATTTTGCCAGAAATGAAGAAAATCATTTTCGTTTAAATCAGCTTTATTGCCCACAGAAATAAAATGAGCGAAGCGGATATTTGTTTCGCGGAGTGAATTAAGAACAGCAGCACCAATAGCTCCGCTTTGGGATAAAAACCCAACCGCACCGATCTGTGGTTCTTCGGCCACGAAAGTGGCATTGAGTTTTATACTCGAAAGAGTGCTGATAACTCCCATGCAATTTGGACCTATTAATCGCGCACCGGCAGATTTAATTTTTGATAATATTTTTTGCTCAAGCTCTTCCCCTTCTTTTCCGGTTTCTTTGAATCCAGCAGTAATTAGAATAATTGATTTTACATTTTTAGCCAAAAGGGAATCGATCGTTTCTTCAACGAATGCTTTCTGAACAACAATTATCGCAAGGTCGATTTGTTCAGATATTTCATCGATAGATTTGTAGCATTTGTAATCAAGAACGGAATCGGCTTTTGGATTAACTGGAAATACTCTTCCTGTATATCCATATTTTTTAATACATTTAAGTAGTTCGTAACCGATACTTTTTTCTTTAGTGGAAGCTCCTGCAACGCAGAGCGATTTTGGGTAGAAGAATTTTGATAAAGATTCAGATTTCATATTTAGAGGCATATTTTTACTTATTTTGTGTTATAAAATAAGTAAAAAAAAGTAATCGAATCCATTAAAATAAGGATGATATGAGTAAATTTAAATTACACATTGAATATGAAGGCACAAGGTACAGCGGTTGGCAGATGCAAAAGAATAGCAAGACAGTCCAGGGAAAAATTCTTGATGCAGCAGACCAGATTTTTGGGAGAGGAAAATGTAATTTAATGGGTTCGGGAAGAACTGATGCTGGAGTACATGCTTTAAACCAAATCGGACACTTGGATGTAGATACAATGCTTGGACCTGAAATCATCAGAATGAAATTAAACGATCTTCTTCCTTTTGATATAAATATTTTAGAAGTAGAAAAAGTCGATAATAAATTTCATGCTCGTCACAGTGCCGAAGAAAGAAGTTATATCTATCAGATTGCGAAAAGGAGAACAGCATTCGGAAAGCCATATGTATGGTGGATAAAAGATGATCTTGATGTTCAGAAGATGAAAAAAGCTGCGGAATTATTCGAGGGGATGAATGATTTTGTTTCTTTTTGCGATATTGATGATGAAGAAAAATCAACTAAAGTATTATTAAATAAAATTGAATTTCTTGAGACAGACAGTTTAATTGTTATTAGAATTTCAGGTTCTCACTTTCTATGGAAAATGGTTCGCAGAATTGTAGGAATGCTTGTAGAGATAGGAAGAGGCAGGCAAAATGATAATGATATTATCTATTTTCTAAAAAACAAAAGTAATGAACCAGCTAAATTTACTGCTCCTCCTTCGGGTCTTTTTCTTGAATCTGTATTTTATGAAAAGAACCCTGTTTATAAAGAAATTAAGCCAACCATTAATCTTGTTCCGGTTGTTTATACCAAAAACAAAAAAAGTAAAAAGAGGAAATAATGAAACTGACAAAAATAATTTTATTGTTTGCATTAACTTTGGTGCTTTTTAATTGTGGAGGAAAAAATTTGAAAAAGGCAGACCTTGTCTTTATAAATGGTAAAATTGTAACAATGGATGGAGATATAATTTCGGAAGCTCTCGCTGTAAAAGGGGATACAATTCTTGCAATCGGTTATACTAATGATATCGAAGACCACGTAGGAGATTCTACAAAGGTAATTGATCTTGAAGGGAAATTTTTAATACCCGGATTTTACGAAAGCCACGCACATTTTCTTGGATTAGGGCATTCCTTAATGATATTGGATTTAACGACTGCTAAGAATTGGGATGAAGTGGTAGCAATGGTAGCGAAAGCCGCCGATAATTCTACTCCCGGAGAGTGGATCGTTGGCAGAGGATGGCATCAGGAAAAATTCGATCCCAAACCCGAAATAAATGTTGAGGGTTATCCGGTACATGATGGACTTAGTAAGGCGTCAAAATTAAATCCTGTAATGCTTTCTCACGCCAGTGGACATGCAATATTTGCAAATAAGAGAGCAATGGACTTAGCCGGAATAAATAAATCAACAGCCGATCCTGCCGGCGGAAAAATAGTCCGTGATTCACTCAATAATGCTATTGGTGTCTTTGAAGAGAATGCTGAACTATTAATTTCAAAATTATATGACGATTATAGAGGTAAATGGACTGATGCACAGAGACGTGATTACGACCGAAAAGCATATCTATTGGCTTCTGATGAGTGTATGAAAAGAGGTATTACCTCTTTCCAAGATGCCGGCTCTACATTTGATGAAATTGATTTACTAAAAGCACTTGTGGATTCTAATCTTATTAATGTTCGTCTTGATTTAATGCTGCACGAATCAAATGATTTATTAAAAGAAAAGATTGCCGATTATAAAATTAAAGGATATGGAAAAAATCACCTTTCTGTAAATGGGATTAAAAAATATGCCGATGGTGCGCTTGGCTCACGTGGAGCTTGGATGTTAGAAACTTATGACGATCTTCCAGGCGCTTATGGACAAAATGTAACTTGGATGGAAGAGCTAAAAGAGACCGCTCAAATAGCAAAAAACAATGGTTTCCAATTAATGATTCATGCAATAGGCGATAGAGCAAATAGAGAAGTTCTTAATTTATATGAATCAGTGCTCGGAAAAGAGTCCAAAAATTATAGATGGAGAATTGAACATGCTCAGCATCTTAATCCGGATGATATTCCAAGATTTGGTCAGCTCGGCATTCTTGCCGCAATGCAATCGATTCATTGCACATCCGATGCTTCATTTGTAATAAAAAGAATAGGTGAAAAAAGAGCCGAAGAAGGGGCTTATGTTTGGAGGAAATTAACTGATTCGGGTGCAATTATTTGTAATGGTACAGATGCGCCTGTTGAAAAAGTAAATCCAATACCCTGTTTTTATGCGACAGTTACAAGAAGAACTGCTGATGGTTCTTTGTTTTTCTCTGCTCAAAAATTAACTCGTCAAGAAGCATTAAAAACATATACATATAATGGAGCTTATGCAGCATTTGAAGAAAATATTAAAGGTAGTTTGAAAGTCGGTAAACTCGCTGATTTTGTTGTGCTCTCAAACGATCTTCTAAAATGCAACGATGAAGAGATTCTCAATACACAAGTGCTTTATACAGTAGTAGGTGGAAAAATTAAGTACTCACAAAACAATAAGGTAAAATGAATAAATTAATTTTCTTTCTTTTGATAAGTTCTTTTTTGGTTGCACAATCAAAAAAGGAAATTTGCATTACAATAGACGATTTACCATTTCAACAAAGTGGTTCATGCTCAACCCAAATACAGAAATATTATACTGATAAATTAGTGGGAAAATTAACTGCTAAAAAAATTCCGGCTGTCGGTTTTGTAAACGAATCTAAATTCGAAGTGGATAAAAAAATAGATCAAGGAAGAGTGGAACTGCTAAATGTCTGGCTTAATTCCGGATTAGAATTAGGAAACCATACATATTCACATAAAGGACTTCATAAGTCTTCGGTTATCGAATTCACAAAAGATATATTAAATGGAGAAAAGCATTTAAGACCGCTGATAGAAAGAGCCGGGAGTGAGCTTCGATATTTTAGACACCCTTACCTTATGACAGGAAGATCTTTAGAAATTAAAGATAGTGTAAATACAGTTCTGTATAAAAATGGATACACTATTGCCCCTGTAACTGTCGATAATTCTGAATGGATTTATGCTTTTGCATATCAAAAAGCGATAAATTCAGGCGATTCGGTACTAATGAGAAGAATAGCTGATGAATACATTCCGTATATGATTTCCAAAGTATTTTTTTACGAAAAACAATCAGATAAATTATTTAGCAGAAATATTAAACATGTTTTGTTGATGCATGCAAATGCACTAAATGCAGATTATGTCGATGTTTTATTGAGTGAGCTGAGTAAGAATGGTTATAAATTTATTTCATTAGAAGAGGCATTAAAAGATCCGGTATATCAATTACCCGATAAATACATTGGGGGTGCGGGAATATCTTGGATTGATAGATGGGCTTTAGAAAAAGGAATGAAAAAGGATTTTTTTGCCGGAGAACCAAGAGTAAGTTCCTGGATGGCAGAATATTCAGGATATGAAGAGTAAATAAAGTCTGAGTAATTAATGAATATATTTGAAAAAAATCCGATTGTACCGATTCAGAAAATTACTTTTCCGAGAAATGATATTCCCGTAAATGTATTTATGAAACGAGACGACTTAACGGATATTTTTATATCGGGAAATAAGTATTATAAATTAAAATACAACGTTCTATATGCGCTTGAAAATAATATTAAAAAATTAATTTCATTCGGTGGCGCATACTCTAACCATATACATGCGTTTTCTTATGCATGTAAATTATTTGGTTTTGATGGGATAGGAATAATTAGAGGCGAACTTACTTATCCAATAAACCCTACTCTTAAATTTGCTGCCGAAAACGGAATGAAAATAGAATATCTTTCAAGAAGTGAATACCGGTTAAAGCATACAGATGAATTTAAGTCTAAGTTAATAGAAAAGTATGGAGAATTTCTGTATGTGCCTGAAGGTGGAAGCAATGAACTTGCAATTAAAGGGGCGGCGGAAATTTTAGATAACGTTAATATTGAATATGACTATGTAACCCTTGCCGCCGGAACTGGTGGTACCGCTGCCGGTGTAATCTCCTCTTTAAAGGGAGAAAAATTTGTTTATGTTTTTCCTGTATTAAAAGGCTCGGAATTTTTAAGAGGTGAAGTAAATAAGTTTATTAATCTTCATTCTTCTGCTTCATATAATAACTATGATTTGGTAAAGGATTTTCACTTCGGAGGTTATGCAAAAACGAAACCGGAACTTTTCTATTTTATCGATGAGTTTTATGAATTGAATGAGATTCAGCTTGATCCTGTATATACAGGGAAAATGATGTTCGGATTAAATGAATCGATCAAATCGGGATTAATTCCGGAAGGGAAAACCGTTCTTGCAATTCATACCGGTGGGTTACAAGGAATAGAGGGAATGAATCACAGATTGGGTAATCAACCTGATATTTATTTCTAATAGACTATTTTTAACGAGCTTTTCCCAATGCTGTAAAATTTCCTTCCATCATCGCAATTAGTTCGTCTCCGAAATATAATTCTGCTCTCATTATTTTTTTTGCTTTGCCTTTAAGAGCGAAATCATCTTTGAATTGCTGCCAAGAAGTTTCGTCTAAAGAAGAGCAACGCGCTTCAAATTCACCACGTGCCGGTTTCAAAAATTTTGTATCGCTTTCTTGAATTACTAATGTGCCCGGTACTGAATCCTCCACCATTTTCTGATGAAGCAAAGCCCAGCAGGATACAATACCTAAAGTCGAAATGCTTCCGCCGAAAACAGTTCCGTAATGATTGCCGTTTGGCTTTAAGGGTGCGGAGACAATAATTGAATATGGATTTAGTTCTTTTATTGAAATATCTAAATAATCGGTCATAGGAATATTATAACGAATAAAGTTTTCTAATTCCTTTGCCTTTAATTTTAATCGCTTTTTTTCTTCAATTATATTTTCGTTTTGGACAAACACGACAACCCCTCTGATTTACGCTCCTATTATAAGACATAAAATCGAATTATTCAAATAAAGAGGCTGTTATCTTACGTTTTTCCACCAAGAGAAATATCTATTCTCAAGTTCGTTTATAGAAGGCATAGGGAAAAATTTGATTTCATCATCACCAAAGAACCAGAAACCATGTCGCACTAATTTATAAGATAAATCACGTAATAAGCTACCCAAGGTTAATGTTTTAGTAAGTTTATCAGGATGATCTTTTAATTCATTTAAGCAATCGTAAAATCGATAAGGATTTACGCCCGGAAGTTCGATATTGAAAAGTTCTTTATTCTTATTAATTTGAATAAAGTTTTCAATATCAAATTCAATTTGAGTAAAACATATCTTCGGAGCACCCTTAGATTTTGTGCCGGTAGTAATAAACTTACCAAATTCTCTTTGATCCTTTGTAGAAGCCACAAGAGTTTCAAGCGGAGCAATCTCTTGATAGATACGAATTTTCCCCGGCTCATTATAAGCGGTATATTCTTCAGGCTCTATTGGCAATACTTTTCCATTTGTCGTGCAAAGATAAAGAGTTTGAATAGCTGATAAGTCGATATTTTCTAACACATTATAAGAAGAGATGAATTTGGTTTTCTTTGGCTGACCATCATCATGTGAGATGGTTTGAGCAAGGTATTTATCAATATCGAAATAGTTATTTCTAAAATTTATATCAATTTCGGCGAAGATTACTTTGCCGCTGAAATGGTTTGCGCTGCCAATTGTGTAGTGTTCGCCGAATTGCTCCGGTTCGAGTTGTGATGCTACGAGTGCATTGATCGGGAAGACTATCATATACAAATGTTTTTCGTATGACGTCATTTAAGGCTCCGGTCTTAATTATTAAAATTAATTATCATAAAGTATCAAATCAACTAAATAAGAGCAAGATTAGAATTGAAACTAAATAATAATTTTTGCATCTAATAAAAAATAGAAATTTGATTATATAAGGAATATTTCTGTGGATTATAAAATTGTTCTTAAAAAAACATTTCCTGTTCTAATTGGAGCTGTTTTAGGATATTTCTACTATTATTTCATTGGCTGCACAAGTGGCACTTGTCCTATTACAAGCAATCCGTGGATTTCTACAATGTATGGCGGATTAATTGGTTTAATTTATGTTTTACCATTATCGAAGAGAAAGGAACAAAAAAGTGAATCAGATAGTTGAAATTAAAAAAGAAATAGAAATTGAAGACCTCATTAAAGAGCTTCCGGAAGCTGTCGCCTATTTAATGGAGATGAATATTAGATGTTTAAGATGTGGTGAGCCAATTTGGGGCTCGTTAGAAAACGCTTGCAAAGAAAAAGGATTTTCTGATAAAGAAATTTCTATCTTTGTAGATGACCTTAATAAATTATTGAATAAAAAATAAGGATTGGAAATAATGGTTGATAAAAAT